>NZ_RJUL01000005.1 GCF_003751625.1 Gallaecimonas pentaromativorans | reverse complement strand
TGAAGACGCATAAAAAAATCCGACACCAAGGAGATGTCGGATTTTTCCATCACTAGAGGATCAGTCAAGCGATCGGTCTTAACTGATCAGCATTACCGCATTGCGGGGCTTTTTTAGCAATATGGCTTTTACACCGGCAACTGGTACTGGGCCACCTGTTGGTCCATCTGGCTGGCTTCGCTTTTGAGGCTGCGGCTGGCGCTGTAGAGCTCGTTGACCATGCGCTCGGTGTCTTCCACCGCGTCGCGGATATCCACCAAGGTCAGGCTCACTTCCTTGGTGACCTGGCTTTGCTCTTCCGCGGCGGTGGCAATTTGCGCTGTGTGGTCGGCAATCAAATCGGCCTTGCTGTTGATGGCCTTGAACTCATCACGGGCCTCTTCTACTTCGCTCATGGTCTTGGCTGCCGCTTCGACGCTGGTTTGCATCATGGCCACCGCTTCGCCGCTTTCGCGGGTCAGCCGCTCAATCATGCCGGCGATGTCCTTGGTGGTTTGCTGGGAGTGCCCGGCGAGCTTGCGTACCTCGTCCGCTACCACCGCAAAGCCGCGGCCAAACTCGCCGGCCCGGGCCGCCTCGATGGCGGCGTTCAGGGCCAGCAGGTTGGTCTGGTCGGAAATGCCGCTGATGGAGTCCACCATGGTGCCGATTTGCGTAACCCCTTGCTGCACTGCATCCACCGCCCTGGCACTGGCGCCAAGGTCATCTGCCAGCAACTTAACTGCGGCAATCACCTCATCAAGGGTGCGCATGCCGTGGCCAACCAGGCCGGCGGTGTCTTGGGTGTCACCGGCGCTGGCCTGCGCGTTGGACGCCACTTCCTGGGTTGAGCCCGCCATCTGCTGCATGGCAGAGGCCAGGGCTTCTAAGCGCTCGCGCTGCAGGGCAATGGCCTTGCTGACGTGCTCGAGGTTGCCGTCCATCTGCACCGTGGCGCTGGCCAGTGCCAAAGAGCCGGAGCGCTGAGCGCCCAGCACCTCGGCCAGGGCGCGGCGGGTTTCGTCCAAGCCTTTGGCGACAATGGAAAACTCGTCCTTGCCGGCCAACAGCGTCTGCTCGCGAAGGTCTTTGCCAGCCAAGCGCTGCAGCCCGGCCAAAAGCCTGCCGACGCGGTCGCGGATGACCCTCGACAAGCTCATCACCCACAGGCTCAACAGGGCAATGGACACCAGCAGCGCGATGACGCTGCGCTTGATAAAGGCCATCATTTCCATGTCGGCGGCGTCCAGGTAAACGCCCCCGGCCAATTGGTAGTCCCCCACCGGCACCACATACAAGTCTTTCAATGACACCTCGCCGCCGGGCTTGGCGTATTGAAAACGCAGCATGGCCGCCTCGCCGCTCTGGCCCAGGCGGGCAAAGGCGTCGTTAATGCGCTCGTCTCGGCCCATCAGTTTGACGTCTTTTGCAAAGCCCCCTTCGAGTTCAGGCTTGGGTGGGTAAATCAGGTAATGGCCGTCTTTGGCCAGCAAAAACAGATAGTCTTCGTCGTTGTGGCCCCAACGGGCCTGGCTTAGCAGCACCCGCGCTTTTTCAAGAAAATGCGCCGGATCGCTTTGCTGCATCTGGCTCAGCACTTTTTGGTAGCTGGTGACCTGTCCCATCAGGGCGGTGTCGGTGGCCTCACGGATGGCGCTACGGGTACTGGCGGCGTTAAAGGCAACGGTGGCCATGACGCTCACCACTATCAGCGCCAGCAGCAGCTGCATTTTCTGGGAAAGATTGAAACGGGCCGACAATCGGCTCCACCAGCCGTCCTGGTGAAAGGTCGTTGGGGCGACATCTATCGGGGGCATAACGAGACCTCGGTCCTGCGGGGTTGACCCTGCGGTTGCACTGCCCGCAGTGTACTGCGCACCAAAAGGCATAGGAACAAATTAAAAACTGACCATGCCTAGACAGACTGTTTCCAGAACGGAGGGAATAATTCTTTGCGATCAACGTATTACCCAATCTCTTTGTGTAATAAGGCAAAAGAGCAGATTACGATAATCGCTTGGCACTGACTAAAAGGGCCCCTGCCGGGGCCCTTTTCAAGGCAACTGATAACTGGTCACCCGTTCTTCGAGGGTGTGGGCTTCGCCCTTGAGGCTGGCACTGGCCAGATGCAGCTCGGCCACCACCTGCTCGGTTTCTTCCACCGCGTCGCGGATCCCCACCAGGTTGCGGGTGACTTCTGCGGTCACCTGGCTTTGCTGTTCGGCCGCCGCAGCAATTTGCGTGCTGTGGTCGCTAATCAGCCCGGCCTTGTGGTTGATGGCCTCGAACTCCTGGCGAGCCGTTTCTACCTCACCCAAGGTACTGCCAGCCACTTTGACGGCGCCGTGGATCATCGACACCGCTTTACGGGTATGACCGGAGAGATCGTCAATCACGCCCGCGATATCGCGGGTGGTCTTTTGCGAATGGCCGGCCAGTTGGCGCACCTCGTCGGCCACCACCGCAAAACCCCGGCCCTGCTCGCCGGCCCGGGCCGCTTCAATGGCGGCGTTTAAGGCCAGCAGGTTGGTTTGCTCAGAGATGCCGTCAATGGCCGCCGCCAAGGAGCCAATTTGCTGGACCCCTTGCTGCACTTCATCCACGGCAACGGCGCTTTGGGAAAGGTCGTCTGCCAGGCTTCGCACCGCTTTGATGATGGCGTCCAGTGTTGCCATACCCTCGCTGACCATGGTGGCGGTATGCTGGGTGTCACTGGCGCTGGCCTGGGCGTTGTGGGCCACTTCCTGGGTGGAGCCTGCCATTTGCTCCAGCGCCGAGGCCAGGGTTTCGAGGCGCTGGCGCTGGGAAGAAATGGCTTCACCGACCTGGGCCATGCCGTTATCCATTTGCAGCGAGGCGCTGGCCAGGGTCAGCGCGCTGCCTCTTTGGGTGGCCAGCACCTCGGCAAGAGCTCTGCGGGTCTGCTCAAGGCCGTTGGCCACTTCGGCAAACTCGTCTTTGCCATCGAGGCTAGCGTCCTGGCTAAGGTCGCGGTTGCTGATGCGCCTTAAGCTGCCCATGACCCGTCGCACCCGGCCTTTGATGGCCTTGCTGACCCCGAAGATCCAAAGACCCAGCAGCGCCACCGAGACCAAGAGCGCCAGCGCCGAGCGCTTTAAAAAGGCCGCCATTTCCCGGTCGGCCGCGTCCATGTAGACCCCGCCGGCCACCACGAAATCACCCACCGGCATGGCATACACGTCTTTTAGCACCTTGTTGCCACCGGGTTTGCGGTAGGTGTAGCGCAGCACCGCCGCATCGCCGCTGCTCGCCACCTGGGCCAGCCCTTCATTGATATTGAGGTTGCGGTTATCAAGGGGTACCGGGTCGGCAAAACCCCCTTCACGGCTGGGATCCGGCGGGTAGATGAGCAGCCGGCCGTCGCGACCGGCCAAAAATAAATAATCGCTGTTGCCCTCTCCCCAGCGGGCGCCTTCGAGGATATCCCGGGCCCGAGCCACAAATTGTTTGGGGTCTTGCCGGTAAAGGCGGGTTAGCACCTGCTGGTAGCTTTGCACCTGGCCGATAAGGGCTTGGTCTATCACTTCCCGAATAGACTGGCGGGTGCTGTTGGCGTTAAAGGCAGCGGTTGCCAACACGCTGGCCACCACCAGGGCCATCAGCAGCAGCATTTTCTGAGAGAGGTTGTAGCGGGCAGAGACCCTGTCCCAGCCACTTTCAGGGGGATGGTTATCGGCAGAAACCGAGTGCATAAAAAATTCCTTCACAAGCAAGCCAATAGGACGCTGCCAAAGGGCAGCTAAAAACGTGGGATTTGAGAAGCAGCTGTTTAAAACGGCAGAACGTTACAGGCTGACAGCAAAAATGCCTACACCAATCCATAACGACAGGCATGACAGAAAATGAAGGAAATTAAGGCGCTGTAAATTGACCTAAATCATTGAGATAACTTTCTATATTGGAGTAATCACCAGAAAGCCCATGGCCATTAGGATCGCTGACCCCATGGCGCTGCTCCCAGTCGTCGGCCATGCCGTTGTGGTTGGCATCAACTACCGGCTTTTGTTTGAATTCGCGCCCGTAGGCGACCCAGCTTTCGATGGCGTCAAGCTCGCTGTCAATCAGTCGGCCCTGGCCGCTTTTCACCTCACTCAGTACGGCGCTGTCAACGCTGTCGCGAAAATAGCCGTGGGCATTGCGGTTGGCCCCCACCTCCCCTTTTTGCACCAGCAGCTGATAACTGGCCTCGGCGTTTTGGCTGGCCAGCATCAGTGGCATCGCGGGGTAGGTAAAGGCTTTGGTTTTTTGGTGCTTGGCAGCCAGGGTGGCCATGTCCTCATCCTTGAGCCTTGGCCAGGCGGTAAGGCTAGCGGACGCCTTACCGGCCATCAGGTTACCGGCAAGAAACAGATCCCCTGCCTTATCGGCGCCCCACAGCTCGAAGATGGCGCGGTGTTGGCTGGCCGGGCCCGGCAGGTAGCTGTTGCCAATGATATTGACCTTGCCCTGCTCGTTGCCGTAGCTGCCGTGCTCGCCCCAGTTGAAGATGACGTTGTTGCGAAAATCCACCAGCTCTTCGCCCTGGGGATAATTTGGCCCCAGGCGCCAGCCGTTAAAACGGGGCAGCCGGCTTTGATGGTTGGCCAGCAGATTGTGGTGAAAACTGGCCCCCCGGCCCCCCCAGATGCCGCCGTAGCCGTGCTCGCCCTTGCTGTGGCCGGCGTGGTCCAGGCTCTGGGCAATCAGGCTGTATTGCAGGGTAAAGCGGCGGTTGTTGTAAAAGCTGGCGGTCTCGTCGATGGACCAGCTCATGGAGCAGTGGTCGATGATGATATCGCTGTGCTGGCGGCCGTTGATGGCGTCCCAATCATCCTTAACACGCCCTAAGCGAAAACGCAGGTAACGGATGATCACCTGGTCGGCTTCCACCCGGGTTTCGGCGCCTTTAAGGACAATGCCCCCCGGCGAGCTTTGCCCGGCCAGGGTCAGCTGGCCTTGGCTGATGACAAGCGGCTTTTTAAGGTCAATGACCCCGGAGACGCTAAACACCACAATGCGCGGCCCGGGTTGTTCGATGGCCCAGCGCAGGGTGCCGGGGCTGGCATCGTCCTTTAACGAGTTAACGATCAGCACCTGGCCGCCACGGCCGCCTACCGTGTAGCGGCCCAGGCCATCGGCGCCGGGAAAGGCCAGCACCTGGGCCAGCAACAATGCGCTCAGGCCCATTGGTTTTTATCGATAATGGCGCCGCGATAGCCAATCACCCGCCGGGCCAGCGCCGCCCCTTGCTTGGCCGCTTCCAGGGGGCTTTGGCCGTCCAGGCGCGCCGCCAGGTAGCCGCCGTTAAAGGAATCGCCGGCGGCGGTGGTGTCTACCACCTGCTCGGCCGGGGTCACGGCAAGGTACTGACCGTTCACAAAAAGCTGCTCCGGCCCCTGCTTTATCACCAGTTCCTTGACCCCAAGGCCGGTTAAAAAGTCCGCCGCCTGTTCAGGGCTTTGTTGGCCCCACAGCAGCTGATGTTCTTCGAGCCCCGGCAAGGCGATGTCAGCGCAGCCATAGGCCTGCGCCAGCCAATGGGCGGCCTCGTCTTTGCCCCAGAGTTTGGCCCGGTAGTTGGGGTCAAACACCAAGGTGGCGCCTTGGGCGCGCAGCGCCTTTAAGCGCTCAAGCAGCAGCGCCCGGTGCTCGGCGCTTAAAATGGCCAGGCTAATGCCGGAGAACAGCAGCAGATCGGTACCACTAAAAGCGGCGCCGTTATCCTCTTCGATGCAGCGCACCAGTTGCCGGGCGGCGGCCTGGCTGCGCCAGTACAAAAAATTACGCTCGCCGGCCTCGTCCACCTCAATCAAATAAAGCCCCGGCATGGCGCCTGGCAATTGGTAGCAGTGGCGGTTGTCGAGGCCTTCGGCGCGAAAACACGCCAGCATCGCCTCGCTCATGGCATCGTCGCCAACGGCGGTGAGCAGCCCCACTTGGGCCGGGGTGTTGAGGCTGCGCTTTAAGTAGACGGCGGTGTTGTAGACATCCCCGGCAAAGCCCTGGCGATAGAGGCCACCGTCGGCGGCGGCCATCTCCACCATGCATTCGCCGAGCATCAGCAGTTTTTTCATAGGCCCGGCACCTGGCTTTTAGCGGCGGCGGCGCGCTGGCTGATGCCCTGCCAGTTGCCCTCGGCTACCAGTTTATTGGGGGCTATCCAGCTGCCGCCCACGGCAAAGACGTTACCCAGCGCCAGGTAGCTGGCAAGGTTGTTCTCCGCTACGCCGCCGGTGGGGCAAAAAGTGACGCCCGGGAAGATGCTGCTGATGGCCTTTAATAGCGCCACTCCGCCGCTGAGCTCAGCCGGAAAGAGTTTTAGTTGCTGGCAACCGGCCTCGACCATGCGGCCGATGTCAGACAGGCTCGATACCCCAGGGGCAAAGGGCAGCCCGGTCTCAAGTAGCGCCGCCAGCAATTTGTCGGTGGTGGTGGGGGTAACGATAAACTGGGCGCCGGCTTCGTGCACCGCCCTGGCCTGCTCGCCGCTTAGCACAGTGCCAGCCCCTACCCGCACCTCTGGCACTTCATTGCGGATGGCCTTGATGCAGTCCAGCGCCTGGGCGTTTCGCAGCACCACTTCCACCTGGCCTATGCCGCCTTGGTGGATGGCGCGGGCAGCGGCCACGGCTGCCGCCGCCGAGTCGGCCTGGATAATGGGGATAAGGCGGCTTTGGTCCAACAGATCAGTCAATAAGGTCATGAAGGCGTTCTCGTACGCTGTTAAGGGTGATGCCGTCCAGGCGCTGGTAGGCCGCTTTGAGGGCGGCGGCAAAGGCGGGGTTGGCGCCCAAGTCGCCAAAGACCTCGTCGAGCGCCAAGAAGGCATCCGGCCCCTGGCAGGCCAGTAACTTGGCGGCCAGCGGGTCGGTCAGGGCATCGCCGCTTTGGGCCTTGGCTTCGATAAAGCGCAGCCAGGCGGCAACGGCCACGCAGAGCCGGTCGATGGAGTGGCCTGCCTTGAGGTTGTCCCGCACCGTGCCCAGCAGCCGAAACGGCAGCTTTTGCGAGCCGTCCCAGGCGATTTGCGCCAGCAGATGGCGAATGTAGGGGTTGCGGTAGCGTTTGAGGATGGCCTCGGCGTAGGCAGCCAGGTCCATGTCGTCCGGGGCGGTCAGGGACGGCACGATTTCTTTGGCCACCAGAGCGTCGATAAAGTCGGCCAGCACCGGCTGGCTGATGGCTTCCAGTACCGTTTCCAAGCCCAGCAGGCTGCCGAGATAAGCCAAAGTGGAATGGGTGCCGTTTAGCAGCCGCAACTTGGCCTGCTCATAAAGGGCCACGTCTTGGGTGAAGGTGACCCCAACGGAATCGAGGGCCGGTTTGGGGCCGGAAAAATTGTCTTCAATCACCCACTGACTAAAGCCTTCGCGCTTGATGGGCCAGGCGTCCACTGCCCCTAAGGTCTGGGCGACGGTGGCTTCAAGGTCGGCCTCCGAAGCCGGGGTGATGGAGTCCACCATGGCGCAGGGAAAGGCCACCTTGGCCGCTATCCAATCGCCAAGTGCCGGGTCAAGGCGCCCGGCCAGGGCCAGCACCGCCCCCTTGAGCTTGTGGCCGTTATCCACCAGGTTGTCGCAGCTCAGCACCGTGAGGTTTTCAAGGCCCGCCTGGCGGCGGCGCTGCAAAGCGGCCACCAACAGGCCAATGGCCGACACCGGCGCGCTGATGTTGGCAAGGTCAGCGGCAATATCCGGGTGCTGCCAGTCGAGTTTGCCGTCCTTAAGGCAATAGCCCTTCTCGGTGACGGTCAGGCTGATGAGGTAGGTCTCGGGGCTCGCCATGCGCGCCAGGATGGCGGCCATATCGGCTGGCGCCACCAGCAGCTCGGTAAAGGCGCCGATAACGCGCATGCCGCTGGTTAAATCCTGCACCGCCAGGGTGTAGAGGTTGTCCTGGGGGCCAAGTTTTTCTTTAAGGGCCGGCGAGCGCAGCGACACCCCGCAAATGCCCCAGCGCGGGTCTGTGGCCAGCAGGCTGTCGATATACACCGCCTGGTGGGCCCGGTGAAAAGCGCCAGGGCCGATGTGCACTATGCCGGTTTTCACCTCGCCCCGCGAGTAGCGGGGCTTTTGCACGGCGCCTGGGATGGCGGCCAGGGCCGCCTCGGTCAGTCTTTGCATAGCATCCTCGCCGCTCAGAGCTTGTAGGCCTTTTTGGCCAGATCATAGGTCAAGGCCCGGGCCAGCTCGAAACCTTCGTCTTCCCCCAGGCGGTGCTCGCTGATAAGCCCGGCCAGGAAGCGGCAGTCGATGCGCCGCGCCACGTCGTGGCGGGCCGGAATAGACAAAAAGGCGCGGGTGTCGTCGTTAAAGCCAACGGTGTTGTAGAAACCGGCGGTTTCGGTGACCTGATGGCGAAACCGCAGCATCCCTTCGGGGCTGTCGTGGAACCACCAGGCCGGGCCCAGTTTCAGGCAGGGGTAATGGCCCGCCAGCGGCGCCAGCTCACGGGCGTAGCTGGTTTCGTCGAGGGTAAAGAGGATGATGCTCAGGCGCGGGTCGTTACCGTATTTATCCAACAGCGGTTTAAGGGCTTTGACGTATTCGGTGGGCGACGGAATATCGGCCCCTTTGTCGCGGCCAAAGCCTTCAAAGATACGTGGGTTGTGGTTACGAAAGGCGCCGGGATGAATTTGCATCACCATGCCGTCTTCGATGCTCATCCCCGCCAGTTCGGTGAGCATCTGCGCCCGAAACAGCTCCTGCTGGGCGCTGCCTGCCTTGCCGCTGATACACAGCTCAAAGAGGGTACGGCATTCGGCGTGGGACAGATTGGCGGTGGCCGCCGTAGGGTGGCCGTGGTCGGTGGCGGTGGCGCCGTGGTCTCGGAAAAAGGCGCGGCGATTGCGAATGGCGGCCAGATAGCCGTCCCAGCTGTGGGTGTCTTCGCCGGTCAGCTCGCCCAGTTTTTTGATGTTGTCGGCAAAGTCTTCCCGCGACGCGTCGACTACGTCGTCGGGCCTGAAGGTGGTGATCACCCGTTTTTCCATGGCGCCGCCTTTCATGGCGCCGTGGTATTTGAGGTCGTCCAGGGCCCCTTCGGTGGTGGCGATGCACTCGATGTTAAAGCGGTCCATCAGCGCCTGGGGTTTGAAGGCGTCGGTGGCCAGCTTTTCGGTGATGGCGTGGTAGTACTGCTCGGCGGTGTCGGGGGCCAGGGCCACCGTCATGCCAAACACTTCACTGAACACGGTGTCGAGCCAAATGCGCGACGGGGTGCCGCGAAACAGGTGGTAGTTACCGGCAAAAAGCCGCCAGATGGCGATGGGGTCGGTTTCCACGGCGCCGCCGTCGCGGCGGGGAATGCCCAGACGCTCAAGGCTGATGCCCTGGCTGTAGAGCATACGAAACACGTAGTGGTCGGGGCGGATAAAAAGCTCGCTGGCGTTACCAAAAGACGGGTTCTCGGCGAACCAGCGCGGATCGGTATGGCCATGGGGGCTCAAGATAGGCAAGTCTTTGATGCTGTCGTAGAGGCGCCGGGCGATGGCGCGCACGGTCGGGTCGGCCGGGAACAGGCGATCAGGATGCAGGTTCAGTGGTTGTGGCATTAGAGGTCTCCTCCCGTCAAAGGGTCACGCCGCGTTTCCAGATGGCAATTTCGCGGCTGTGGTTACGTTCGTTACAGGTCAATTCGCCCGAGGCTATGGCCAGCAGACGCTCAAAAAAGGCTTGGCTTAAATCGTCCATGGCGACACCGTCGAGCAGCTCACCGGCGTTGAAATCAATCCAGTTGCCTTTGCGCTGGTAGAGATCGCTATTGGAGCTGATTTTCACGGTCGGCACCGGGAAGCCAAGCGGCGTGCCCCGGCCGGTGGTAAAGAGGATCAAGGTGGCGCCGCTGGCGGCAAGGGCGGTGGAAGACACCGCGTCGTTACCCGGCGCTTGCAATAGCGCCAGGCCGCGGCCGTGCACCGGCTCGCCGTAGGCCAGCACCTCTTGCACCTGGGCCTGGCCGCCTTTTTGGATGGCACCTAAGGACTTTTCTTCCAAGGTGGTAAGGCCGCCGGCCTTGTTGCCCGGGGAGGGGTTTTCGAACACCGGCTGCTTGTGGTCGATAAAGTACTGCTTGAAATCCTGCACCAATTTCACCACCGCCTCGAAGGTGGCGCTGTCTTTGGCGCGGTTCATCAGCACCTGCTCGGCGCCGAACATCTCCGGGGTTTCGGTTAAAAGCACGGTGCCGCCAAGGGCGGTGAAGCGGTCGGTCATGCGCCCCACCAAGGGGTTGGCGGTGATGCCGGAAAAGCCGTCGGAGCCGCCGCATTTCATGCCCAGCACCAGCTCGCTTGCCGGGCACGGCTCGCGTTTATCCAGCGCCAGCAGCGGCAGCATCTGGCCGATGGCTTCCACCCCGGCTTCCACTTCGTCGTGCACTTGCTGGCTGTTGAAAAAGCGCACCCGATCGCTGTCGATATCGCCGGCCGCTTCTAAAAGTTTGTTGAGCTGGTTGTTCTCGCAGCCAAGGCCCACCACCAACACCGCGCCGGCGTTGGGGTGGTTGATAAGGGCGGCGAGGATGGCGCGGGTGTCGTTAAGGTCGTCCCCCAGCTGCGAGCAGCCATAGGGGTGCACAAAGGGCACAAAGGCATCGGCGATACCGGCAAATTCCTGCTCGCAGCGGCTGGCGATGCGCTGGGCAATGGCGTTAACGCAGCCGACGGTGTTGACTATCCACACCTCGTTGCGGGTGCCGACTCGGCCGTTTTTGCGCCGATAGCCCATAAAGGTGCCGCCGCCAAAGGCCTCAATGCTGGGCTCCACCTGCTGGTAGCGGTACTCCCCGGCGCCGCTGAGGTTGGTGGCGAGATTATGGGAATGGACATGCTCGCCCTGATTGATGGCGCTGGTGGCAGAGCCGATGGCAAAGCCGTATTTCACCACGTTCTCCCCTGCCGCCAGGGCGCTAAGCGCCACCTTGTGGCCGGCGGGCAAGTCGGTGGCCAGCACCAGTTCTTGACCGTCAATCAGGTGGCGGCTGCCCTTTTCCAGGGCCTTTGTAGCCACCGCCACGTTGTCCTTGGGGTGCACTTTCACCAAAGCGACTTTCATAGGGCCTCCAGCTCGGTGGCGCTGACAACCTTGCCCGCCACCCTGACATTGTTAAGTTCGAGTTTGCCGACGTTCTCCAGCACCGAGGGCGCGGCCACCTTGTCGATGCGGCAATTGCTGAGGGTGACCCCTTCGATGGGGGCCGAGGCAAAACCGCGCAGGTAAAAGGCGCGCTGCGCCGAGCGCACCACCAGGTTTTCGATGTGGATGTCCCGCACTTGCGGCAAAAAGCGCCCTTGTTGGCCTTCTTCGTAGAAAAAGTTGATGCTGATGGCGTCTTGCACCTGCCCTACCTGCAAATTGCGGATACGGATGCCTTCGATGGTGCCGCCGCGCCGGGCATTGGTCTTGATGCGAAAGGCCCGCTCCAGCTCCGGGCTGTCCATCCGGCAGTTGTCCAAAAAGACGTTGTAGACGCCGCCGGAGATCTCCGAGCCCAGCACCAGGCCGCCATGGCCGTCTTTCATGTCACAGTTGCGCACCACCAGGTTGCGACAAGCCTGGCCGACCCGGCGGCCGTCTTCGTTACGGCCCGATTTAATGGCGATGCAATCGTCGCCGGTATCGAAGGTGCAGCCCTCAATCACCACGTGGTCGCAGCATTCCGGATCGCAGCCGTCGTTGTTGGGGCCATGGCTGCGGCAAGTGACCCCGCGCACCGTCACCGACTGGCAAAGCACCGGGTGCAGCAGCCAAAACGGCGAGTTAACCAGAGTGACCCCTTCAATCAGCACCTTCTGGCACAAATAAGGCTGGATAAAGGCCGGGCGCAGGAAGGAGCCTTTACCGTGCAGGCGGGTGCGCGGGTCGGTGCCGGCCAGCACTTCTTGCTGCAACTGGTCCCTTGCCGCCTTTTGGGTTTGGGCGACTGGGTCCTGGCGCCAATGGCCCTCCGGGTGCGGCCCCTTCCAGGGCCACCAGGTGTTGTCGTCGGCGCCGCCGTCCAGTATCCCTTGGCCGGTCACCGCGATATTGCTCTGGCCATAGGCATAGATGAGCGGCGACAGCCCCATCATCTCCATGCCTTCCCAGCGGGTGAACACCGCTGGCAGGTAATGGTCGGGGTTGGGGGAAAACACCAGCACCGCGCCTTCATCCAGGTGCAGGTTGACGTTGGATTTAAGGTGGATGGCGCCGGTTAAAAAGCGCCCCTGGGGCACCCGTACCCGCCCACCCCCTGCTGCCACGCAGGCGGCAATGGCGGCAGCGATGGCATCGCTGTTAAGCACCTTGCCGCCGGGCACGGCGCCAAAGTCGGTAATGGGAAAGTCGCGCTCGGCAAAGCTGGGCAGCTGGGTATTACGGACAATGTCGTCCGCCAGGGCCCAGTCGTCTGCCGGCGCTCGGGTTTTAGGGTTGCCTGCACAGGCTGGCAGCTGGCTTAGCACCAGCCCCGCTCCCAGGGCCTTGATGAAATCGCGTCTTGGCAGCGTCATGGCGTTACCTCCCCTGCAAATACAACCTGCCACCGGTGGCAAAGGCACTTCAAGAAAAGCCGGTTCATTGTTTGAGCTCCAAGGCCGCCAGGATAAAGGGGCCCACGGCTTTGGGGTCGTTGTCGCGTTTTTGCTCCCCCACGTAGTACTCGAAGCTGCCGCTGCGATAGGGCTCGCCGCCAAGGCCAGCGACGGCGCAGACCTGGGTGATGGTCACCTGGCCGCCGTCGGTGTTGATGAGTTTGTCGGTGAGGCCCTTAAAGCCTTTTTGTGCCACCGCCAGGTATTTTTCGGGCAGGTAGCCTTGGTTAACGCCGCGCGCCAGAGCGTAGACCAGCATGGCGCTGCCGGAGGCCTCCAGGTAGTTGCCGTTGCCGGCGCCCTTGTCGGTGACCTGATACCAAAGCCCGGAGCTGTCTTGAAAGGCGCTGACGTTTTTCGCCAGCTCGTTGAAGGTGGCAATCAAAAAGCCTCGGTCCTTATGGCCTTTAGGGAAGTGGTCCAGCACGTCCACCAGCGCCATGGCGTACCAACCGAGGGCGCGGGACCAAAAATTAGGAGAGGTGCCGGTTTCGGGGTTGGCCCAGCGCTGCTGGCGGCTCTCGTCCCAGCCGTGGTAAAGCAGGCCCGTTTTCGGGTCTTTGTCGTGCCGCTCTATCAGCCGAAACTGCTGGGCGATATCACTAAAACTGTCGCTACCTTCACTGAACCACTGGCCGTACTGGGCGTAAAAAGGTGCGCCCATGTAAAGGCCGTCCAGCCACATCTGAAAGGGGTAGCGTTTTTTATGCCAAAAGCCCCCTTCGCTGGTGCGCGGCTGCCCCGCCAGTTGCTTCCTGAGCAGGTGCATGGCCGCGATGTAGCGCGGGTCATGGCTTTGCTCATAGAGCGGAAAGAGAATTTTACCGGCGTTGATCATGTCGATATTGAAATCGCTCTGCTGGTAGCCGCGAATGTCGCCGGTTTCGTCAATCAGGGTGTCGGCATAGGCCTTGGCGTAGTCAAAATAGCGCTTGTCGCCGCTCTCTTGGTAGAGGCGCAGCATGGCGGTCAGCACCAGGCCCTGGGTGTAGTTCCATTTGGGCTTTTTATAGCCCTCTATGGTCCAGGCCTGTGGATGGCGGGCCATCTCGGCATCGGCCATCCGTTTAGCCCAACTGTCCTTGGCCGATGCCGCGCCCGTCAGCGCCAGCCAGCCTGCCAGCACCAGCGCGCCGGCTTTTAATAATTGCTGCATTCTCTCCCCCTATTGCTCTGTTCCAAGCCGCTGACTGGTGGAGTCGCGGATGATGAGACTGGGCTGCACTATGTAGTTCACCCTTGTGGTTTTTTCGTCTTTGTTTTCAATGGCGCTGATGATTTTCTGGGCGGCGAGGCCCGCCATGTCGGTAACCGGCCGGCGAATGGTGGTGAGCGCCGGGATGATGCGAGACGCCAGGATGTTGTCGTCAAAGCCGCACACCGACAGCTCCTCTGGCACCTTGATGCCAAGCTCATGGGCCACTTTCAGCACCGCGGCCGCCATTTCATCGGTGTTGGCAAAAATGGCGGTGGGCCTGCCCTCGCCGGCCAGCAAGGTGCGGGCGCATTCAAGGCCGCTTTGATAGTTGTTCTTGCCATGTTTGATGCGCCCCTCGGGTATGGGCAGCCCTAAGTCTTTTAGGGCGCCGCAAAAACCCTCAAAACGCTCGGTGGAGGAGTGGTAGTGCATGGGCCCGGTGATAAAGCCGATGTCTCGGTGGCCAAGGCCCACCAGGTGCGCCGCCATTTGCCGAACGCCGGTGCGGTCGTCCGAGACCACGATATTGGTGTGGTCGTCCAAATCCAGGGACGCCATACGCACATAGGGGGTGCCTTCGTCACGAAGGGCGGCCGCCAGCACTTTGCTCTCTGACACCGGCGGCAGCACGATAACGCCGTCCAGTTTGGAGCGGCCCACAAAGGCCAGGCAGTCTTCCACCAGGGTGGGGCTGTCGTATTTACAAGGGTGCACCACCAACTCGTAGCCCTGGCGCGAGCACACATCCAACAGGCCCCGTTGCACCTGGTCGATATAAAGGGCGTCGGGGTTGTCGTAGATGATGCCGATAAAATAGGAGCGGCTTGAGGCCAGGCCCCTGGCCTGTTTGTCGGGCTGGTAGTTGAGATCGGCAATGATCTTCTGGATCAGCTTGCGGGTCTCTTCGCCGACGCTGGCCGAGTCGTTCAGCACCCGTGAAACCGTGCGTTTGGACACATTGGCGGCCCGGGCCACATCGTTGATGGTGGGTTTTTTCATTAACATAATCATCTGCTCATCATCAGCGGGCTGCAGGCCTGCATGCCGTAGGTTAGCGGCAGCGCGCTTTTCTCGCGCGGCTCAGGCTGGCGATGATACACCGCTTTATAAATGGCGCTGGCGGTGTCTTTGAGCTCCCCAACCAGTTGGGTGATGCGCTCGCCTTTGAAATCCCCGGCAGGGCCGGTGCAGCCCAAAGCTGCTACCACAGTGCCATCGGTGTCACGAATGGGCACCGCCAGGCAGCTCACCTCGTCGTGGTATTCGCGGTCGTCCAGGGCATAGCCCAGGGCAATCACCCTTTTGAGCTCCTTGCGAAGGGCCTCGGGCTCGGTGATGGTGCGGCAGGTCAGCGCCGCCAGGTAGCGCCCGGCAAAGAGCCTTTCTAACTGGTCAAAATGCTTGAACGCCAGGAACACCTTGCCGGTGGCCGAGGCGTGCAGCAGGGTGCTGACGCCGGGGCGGCAGGCAATTTTGGGGTGCTGGGCGCTGTTGCACACCTCGATAATCAGGCTCGACTCACTGTTGGGTACCGCCAGATGCGTACCCAGACCGGTGCGCTGGGCCAGTTGCTGTACCGGCCCGGCCGCCTGCTGGCGAAGTTTGTCCGATTGCAGGGCCTGAAAACCGAGATTGAGCATGCCGGGGCCGCTGACAAACTGCTTGCCGCGTTTTTCCACCAGCGCCTCGGCGCACAGGGTTTTAAGCAGCCGAAACACCGTGGTGCGGGGCAGGCCAAGCTCGGCCTCCAGATGGGTGGCGGACAAGCCGTCACTGTTGGCGGCCAGCAGCTGCAGCAGCTGGCAGGCCTTGGCAACACTGGGAATTTGATACTTATCCATGTCTCCCTCCTAGAGTCCCATCCATCGCGGCAAGGCTTCGCTGATGGCCGGCACATAGGTAACCAGCATCAGCACCGCAAACATGGCGATGTACAGTGGTAACAGGGGTTTGAGCAGCCGTTCTATGGTGGTGTTGGCTACGGCGCAGCCCACAAACAGCACGCTGCCCACCGGCGGCGAGCACAGGCCAATAGAGAGGTTGAGCACAATCATGATGCCAAAGTGCAGCGGCGACATGCCCAGCGACTCGGCCACCGGCAAGAAGATGGGGGTAAAAATGAGCACCGCCGGGGTCATGTCCAAAAAGGCCCCCACCACAATCAACACCAGGTTGATGATGAGCAAAATAACGATGGGGTTGTCGCTCAGGGTCACCAGCGCCTGGCTGATGGCCTGGGGAATTTGCTCAAAAGACAGCAGCCAGGACATGGCGCTGGAGCAGGCGATAAGGAACATGACGATGGCGGTGGTTTCCACCGCTTTGAGCAAAATGCCCGGCAGTTGGCTGGGTTTGACCTCTTTATAAAACACCATGGACAGCACCAGGGCGTAAATCACCGCCACGGCGCCGGCCTCGGTGGCGGTAAAGATGCCGCCGATAATGCCGCCAATCACCACCACAATCAGCAGCAGGCTGGGTAGCGCTGCCCCCACTTTGGGCAATACCTGCGACCATTGCAGCCTATCCCCCACCGGGTAGCCCTTGACCTTGGCATAAATGGCGCACACCAGCATCAGCGCCAGCCCCAGCAAAATCCCCGGCAGGTAACCGGCCACAAAGAGCGCGGCGATGGACACCCCGCCGCTGGCGATGGCGTAGATGATAAGGATGTTGCTGGGGGGAATGAGCATGCCGGTGGTGGCCGCGGCAGCAGTGACTGCCGCGCTGAAATCACGGCTGTAACCCTTGCTCTCCATCTGCGGCACCATAAAGCTGCCGATGGCCGAGGTGGCCGCTACCGCCGAGCCGGAAATGGCCCCAAACAACATGCAAGACACCACGTTCACCAGCGCTAGGCCGCCGGGCAAGGCGCCAATGAGCGCCATGGCGCACTCAATCAGCCGCCGGGCAATGCCGCCCCGGCCCATGATGAGCCCCGAGAGAATGAAAAACGGAATGGCCAGCAGCGCAAAGCTGTCGATGCCCCCCACCATACGCTGGGACACCGTACTGACCGCCGTTTCAAAGTCCACATTGATAAGCAAGGTGGCCACGGTAGCGATGCCGATACAAAAGGAAATGGGTACGTTAATGAGCAGCAGCACAAAAAACAGCGCCAGCAAGACCACAACAGATAACGCCATCAGCCGGCCCTCCTGGTCAGCAAGTGCTCACAGGCATAAAACATCATCAGCAGCCCCGACAGCGGTACCACCGAATACACCCAGCCCATCTCAATACCCATGGCCGCCGACACTTGTTTAAGCTCAAGGGTCAGCGACATCAGGTGATAACCGCCGGCCACCATCACCGCGCCGGCAAACAGCAGCACGCAAAGGTGCACCAGAGCATCAGCACGCCGCCCCTGCACCGGGCCGAGGCGGTCGGTTAACAGGCTCAGGCCCAAATGCGCCTTCATCCGGTAGCTGTAAGCGGCTCCCAGCATGCCCACCCAAATCAGCAGGAAACGGGCCATCTCTTCGGTGTTGGAGCTGGGGCTTTGCAGCACGTAGCGCGACAGCACCTGCCAGCTCACCACCAGCACGATGGCGGCCATGGCGGCAATGAGCACCCATTTGAGGGCCAGGTCCAACATTTGCGTCAGTAATTTCATGGCGCCGCCCTCACATGGTTTTGATGCGCTCAAGGAGGCGGCCAACCGCCGTGCCCTTGAAGCTGTCGTGGATGGGTTTAACGGCGGCGATAAAGGGCGCCTTGTCCGGGCGAATCACCTCTACCCCTTTGGCTTCCACCGCCTTGATGGCGTCGTCGGAGGCTTTTTGCCAGAGGTTTTTCTCAAAGACGATGGAGTCGTCTACCGCCTGGCGCAGCCACTTTTGCTGCTGGGGGTTGAGGCTGTCCCAGACCTTTTGGCTGGCCAAAATCACGTCCGGCACGAAGCTGTGCTCGTCCAGGCTGTAATAAGGCGCCACCTCGTAGTGGTGGGAGAGGTAGTAGCTGGGCGGGTTGTTCTCGGCGCCGTCCACCACCCCTTGTTGCAAGGCGGCGTAAAGCTCACCCCAGGCGATGGGGGTAGCGGCGCCGCCCATGGTGTTGATCATCTTCACGGCGGTGGGGCTGTTGAGTACCCGGATCTTCTTGCCCTTGATGTCGGCCGGGCTCTGGATAAAACCCTTGGACGAATAAAAGCTGCGGCTGCCAGCATCGTAGTAGCCCAGGCCAATCAGGTGTGCGGGCCGGGTCTGGGCCAGCAGGTTCTGGCCGATATCGCTGTCCAGCACCCGCCAGAATTGGTCGCGGTCCTTAAAGACATAAGGAATGGAAAAGAGCTGCATCTGCGGTACAAAACCCTCAAGGGTACTGGCCGAGACCTTGGTCATGGCCAGGCTGCCGATTTGCAAGAGCTCCACCAGCTCGCGCTCGGTGCCCAGTTGGCCGTTGGGGTAGATCATCAGGCGCATCTGGCCGCCAGAATACAGCTCCAGGCGCTGCGCCATGTACTCCATGGACTGGTGCACCACGTGCTTGCTGTCCAGGGTGTGTGCCATTCGTAGCACCGTGACCTTGGATTCCTGATGACACCCCCCCAGGAGCATCAGGCCCAATGCCACCGGTAGCAATTTACCGATAAGGGCTCGCATAAATTTCCCCATTGTTGCAGTCCCTGCTGCCGGACTGCCGTTGCTGCTGATAGTGCTGTTGTTATAAGCCGGCGCCGTTAACGCAGGACATCGGCCGGGAACTTGTCCATGTCGTCGTAATTGAGGTTTTCACCGGCCATGCCCCAGATAAAGCTGTAACTCTGGGTACCGGCGCCACAGTGAATGGACCAGGGCGGCGAAATAACCGCTTGCTCGTTTTTCACCCAGATATGGCGGGTTTCGGTGGGCTCGCCCATGAAGTGGCACACCCCCTGCCCTTGTGGCAGGCCGAAGTAGAAGTACACCTCGTTGCGCCTGTCGTGCTGGTGGGCCGGCATGGTGTTCCAGACGCTGCCGCTAACCAGTTCGGTCAGCCCCATCTGCAACTGGCAGGTCTCTACCACGCCATTGATAAGGAGCTGATTGATATAGCGCTCGTTGGCGGTTTCGCTGCTGCCAAGATGCAGCACCTTGGCGTCACTCTTGCCGACTTTCTTATTGGGATAACGGGCATGGGCCGGGGCGGCATTAAGGTAAAAACGCGCCGGGTTCTGGCTATCGATGCTTTCAAAGCGCACCGCTTCGTTGCCGGTGCCAAGGTAAAGCGCCTCTTTAAAATCCAGCTCAAAAGCGCTGCCATCGGCGACCACCCGACCGGGGCCACCCACATTGATGATGCCAAGCTCGCGCCGGTAGAGGAAAAAAGGCGCTTTTAGCGGGTCGATGGCCTCCAGGGCCAGCGGCGTTTTGCCGGGCACGGCGCCCCCTACCATAAAGCGCTCGTAATGGCTGTAAACCCAGTTCACCTCGCCTTCGACCATCAACTGCTCGGCCAAAAAGGCGCTGCGCAGCTGCTCGGTGTCCATGGCCTTGACCTCATTTTTGCCAAGGGCGTAGCGCACCTCGTAATGGGTTGTCATCGGTTACCTCCTGTTATCGGGCCAGCCAGCCGCCGTCGACCGCCAGCACCTGGCCGTTGATGTAGTCACTGGCGCTTGACGCCAGGAACACCACGGCCCCTTTTAAATCTTCCGGCTCGCCCCAGCGGCCAGCGGGAATACGGTTTTCAATTTCCTGGCTGCGCGCCGCGTCGTCTTGCAGGGCCTGGGTGTTGTCGGTGCGAAAATAGCCCGGCGCTATGGCGTTGACCTGCACCCCAAAGCGCCCCCATTCGTTAGCCAGGGCCTTGGTGATCCCGGCGATGGCGTGTTTGGAGGCGGTGTAGGCCGGCACCCTGATACCGCCGCTGTATGAGAGCATGGAGGCGATATTGATGATTTTGCCGCTGCCTTTGGCCACCATCTCCCGCCCCAGCAATTGGCTGAGCAAAAAGGCCGACTCCAAGTTCACCTGCATCACCTTTTGAAATTCGGCCAAGGGGTGATCCAGGGCGTCTTCCCGATAAATGCAGCCGCCGTTGTTGACCAGCACGTCAACCCTGCCACCGGCCAGGGCCTTGTCAGCCAAGGCCCGCACCGCGTCGCTGTCACCCAGGTCAGCCGCCAAGGCCACAGCCTTGCCACCGAGGGCACGAATTTTGGCAACCGTGTCATCGCAGCCACCTTCTCGTGAGCTGGCACAGATCACCTCGGCGCCATTTTCGGCCAACCCCAGTGCCATGGCTTGCCCCAAACCACGGCTGGCGCCGGTTACCAAAGCGCGTTTTCCTGTCAGGCTGAACATGATGCGTCTCCTACCGCTGCCAATCTTTCTTTAAAAATCAAATAACTAAATGCAAAACCCAAGGTAAAGGGGCTGTAGCCGGGGAATTTCAGATTTGAATCTTTTTTCATTTTTGGCTGCTTTCCCTTAAGGTAAGGCTTTGACCTTTACGTAACAGTAATTACACATATAGCTAAGCTTTGTCATGCGAAGGCCAGAATGTCAACCAAATGATGCCACCGGTGGCAAAGCACAAAGCAGCCTGGTTCACATATAAAGCGTTTACAGCAAACCAGGCCTGCAAGGGCAGTACTCATCACTTAGGGGGAGAACAAGAATGCAGCCCAAGTTCAAACTGAATCGTATTGCGTCCAGCCTGGTAGTGGCCGGTCTTTATTTTGGGGGAGCGAGCCTTGCTATGGCCGCCGAAGAGCCTGCCAAAGAGGGTACCCAGCAGACAGCAGATGATATGGAAGTCATTGAAGTTACAGGGTATAGGGCTAGCTTAAACCGCTCCATGCTGGATAAGCGTGCCGCCGTGGGCTCCAAAGAAAGCATCATGGCTGAAGATATCGGCAAGTTTCCTGACTTGAACGTTGCCGAAGCCCTGCAGCGTATTCCCGGCATTACCATCACCCGTGAAGCAGGCGAAGGCCGCCAAGTCTCCTTGCGAGGCCTTGGCCCCAGTTTTACCCGGGTGACCATCAACGGCATGGACTCTGCCGCTGCCACCGGTGGCTCCGACGCCTCGGGCAGTGTTAACACCAGCCGCGCCTTCGACTTCAACATTTTCGCCTCAGAGCTCTTTAAGCAGGTGGACGTGTACAAAACTCCGGAAGCATCTCGCGATGTGGGCCTGGCTGGCGCCATTAACATGCGCACTGCCCGCCCCTTTGACTTTGACGGTTTTAAAACCGCCCTGTCGCTCAAGGGCGCTTACTCTGAGCTGCCGGATAAAACCGACCCTCGGGCCTCGTTTTTGATCTCTGACACCTTTGCCGACGACACCTTGGGCGCCCTGCTGTCGGTGGCTTACTCCAAGCGTTCCATTCGCGAAGAAGGCCACACCACGGTGCGCTGGCAAAAAAACAATTTTTCGGCGGTAGGCGCCAATGCCAATGGTGAGCTGAACGGCTCTTTTTACCCACGTTTCCCTCGGGCAACCGGGGTGCTGAACGAGCAAAAGCGTTTAGGCGTAACGGCTTCCTTTCAATATCGCCCCAGCGACAAGGTAGAAATGACCCTGGACGTGCTCCATGCCGAGCTCAACAACGACCGGGACGAGTACCAATATTCGGCGCCGCTCTCCAAGAACACCTCCCAAATAACGCCGGTGGCGGCGGTGCTGAACGGCGACGAGATTGTGGCCGGTAAATTCGAGCATGTGTCCACGGTGTCGGAGTATCGCCGTGACCGCATGGAAACCGACTTTGACCAGTACACCTTCAATACCGATTGGCAGATCACCGACGACTTCAAAGCCAACATTTTGCTGGGCTATGGCGATTCAACCTACAAGAACCCGCTGCAAAACACCGTGGGTATCGCCAACAACGACAGCACCTTCTCCTACAGCTATGCCAGCAACATCGATGTCAACAACATCACCAACGGCACGGCGGTCAGGAACATGGACATGCCCAACATGGTGTGGGGCTTTGATACCACCGATCCGAACAATTACGTAGTGGACTTGATGCGGGTGCGCTCCACCAAGACCGACAACTCCAACAAGGTGGCGGAGTTCAACTTCACCTACCTGGGTAAAGACGACGCCAAGCTGCATTTTGGCGCCGGCTATCGCAAATACGAGATGGAGTTTCGGGACTATCGCAACAGTGGCGAGAACAACTTCGACGGCGACCCGGTCACCGGCGATATGGCCCACCTGTTGCCCCTTGGCGATTACGGCGACGGCCTGGACCCAACCTATTTCCCCAACGCCAGCAACTGGCTAACCCCCAACTACGGCGCCTTTATGGCCGCCTACATGGGCCAACCGGGCACCGAACAGGAACTCTCTGGCCAGCGCTCGTTTGGGGTCAGTGAAACCATCTACAACGCCTATGCCCAGTTCGATAACGTATCGAGCCTCTTTGGCAAGACCCTGCGTTATAACTTCGGGGTTCGGGTCGAGCGCACCAAGACCACCTCCGACACCTATGTAGGTGGTGACGTGGATGCCTTCGTCAACTTTGAAAACTTCTACACCGACGTATTGCCCTCGGCCAACTTCGCCCTGGATTTGACCGACCAGCTGGTAGGCCGCTTCTCCATGGCCAAGGCCATTACCCGCCCCAGCCTTGGCAGCCTGGCAGGCGCCGTTAACCCCAGCTCGGTCAACCAGAAAATCAGCTCCGGCAACCCCAAGCTTGAGCCATTCCGTGCCAACCAGATTGATTTGGGCCTGGAGTGGTATGGGGAAGATGAGAGCATGGTGGGTGCCAGTGTCTTTTATAAAGACATCGAGCAGTGGATCAGCTCCGAAAACTCAAGCCGCCTGCTGACCCCAAGCGAAGTCACCGAGTACAACCTGGACACCAGCTACTTCAACCCGGCCACCGACCAGTTTGCCTTTACCAACCCGGTGAACTCTCCCGGCTTTGATATCCTCGGTTACGAGTTCATCTACCAGCAGCCCTTTAGCTTCCTGCCGGGCTTCTTGAAGAACTTCGGGGTGGTGACCAACTTCACCTACGTGGATGCCAAGACCGACTACGAAAAAGAAGACGGTGTCTTTGACTCGGCCCCCATCACCGGGCTGTCGAAAATCAGCTACAACGCCACCCTCTACTACGAAACCGATGTTTACGGTGCCCGCCTGTCCTACAACTACCGGGACAAGTACCTCAACAACCTGGGTACCACCAGCAACAACGGCAACGATTCCAACGGCTTTAAAGACGTGGGTTACCTCGACTTCTCGGCCTTCTACAACATCAACGACAACCTCTCCATCAGCCTTGAAGCCATCAACCTCACCGATGAGTACAGCTTCTTCTGGGTTGACCGGGACGCCCAGCGCCCCTACGAGGTGCTGCACACCGGCCGGCAATACTTCCTGGGCCTAAGGGCCAGTTTCTAAGCCTCATGGGGGAGCTTGCTCCCCCCTTTTTTATCAATGGAGTAGATGTATGGACTGCAAAGCCTTCACCCTCGCCGTGCTGGCCCTGGCCACAGCCCCGGCCATGGCCGCCGCGCCGCTACTGACCCTGACCATTCACAACCCCAACCCCGCCGCCCTGTCTCAGGTGCTGGAAGTGCCCCTGGCCGGCCACAACCTACCGGCCATGCTCAAAAGCGATAGCGGCGAGGTGGACACCGAGGACAAAAACGGCGACGGCAAAGCCGACACCCTGCTGCTGTGGGTAACGGTGCCGGCCAATGGCCAGCAACAGGTGAATATCAGCCAGGGCAATGCCAAACCTATGGCCCGTACCCATGCCGAGCTGTCGGTGCGCCAGGGCGGTAAATGGCAGGGCCAAAAGTACGTGGCCGACGGTTTTACTTTTAAAGAGGCCGACCAATACCAGACCCCGCCACAACTGACCGACCACTCCTTTTACCTGCGCTACGAGGGGCCGGGCTGGGAGAGCGACAAAATCGGTTACCGGCTTTATCTCGATTGGCGCAACGCCTCGGATGTGTTCGGCAAACGCACCAGCGACATGGTGCTAAAAGACGTGGGCCAGGACGGCTATGAGAGCTATCACCACCTGAGCGACTGGGGCATGGACGTGCTCAAGGTGGGTAAATCCTTAGGCATTGGCTCCCTTGGCCGCCTCACCGGCCAAGGCATCGCTCATTTTAAAGACGTTAAAGACACCCGCTACCAGTTGGAAAAAGACGGCGGCCTGCGCTCAGCCTTCAAGGTGCATTACCGGGGCTGGAAGGTGAATGACGAAACCCTGGATGTGGACAGCCGCTACCAGATTGATGCCGGCAGCTACGCCAGCAAGGTGACTGTCAGCACCCGCCCTGCCACCCAAAACCTGGTCACAGGCCTGGTTAAGCTCCCCGCTACCGAGCTGTTAAAAGGCAGCAGCGGCGACTGGCACTACATGGCCACCTGGGGCAAGCAAAGCCTATCAGGCAAGGACGACAACCTGGGCCTGGCACTTTTTTATAAAGCCAGCGAAGTGGCCAAGGTCAGTGAAGGCGACCACGACCATATGCTGCAATTTACCGCCTCCGAGCAGCCGCTACATTATTACCTGATGAGCTACTGGCCCGACCCAGCCAAGGCCAGCAGCGGCGACGAAGCCCACTTCAAGGCGCTTTTGACCGAACAGCTGACCCGCCTGGCCAGCCCGTTGAAAGTCAGCCAGGTAGACTGGCACTGACCATAAAAAAGCCCCCTTTCGGGGGCTTTTTTAGCCTGCCAACTTGTCGGCAAACGCCTCGGCGTATTTGCGGGTCTTTTTGTAAACCCCGTGGGCGGCAATGTCTTCCAATAGCGGTTGGTAGCTCTTGTTGCCGGATTTACCGAGGATACGGCAGATCCAGGCGTAGAAATTATCCTGCTTTTGGAAGCGAAAACGGCTGATACGGGCTTCAGTATCGAGAATATGGCTCAGCTGGGCCAGCAAATACGGATTGGTGCCGTAGTTGCGGGCAATGTCCTTAATGGCATACATGCGCTGGTCGTCGTCACCGGTGCGCAGCATGTTCGACAGCTGGTTGCCACGCCAATCAAGAGACGGGTCCATGGTGGACACGTCATGAATTTGCTTGGCTAGGCGGCTGTGATAATCCATCTGTAGCAAATAACGCTTGGCGTACTTTTGCAGCGCTTCAGTCGCGCCCTTGTCTGCCACCAGTTGCACCGTCGGGCGGTACTTTTCAAGGCCAGAGAGCGCCAGCGCCTTGGCGGCCCAGGTGGCTTCTTCTATAGCCGCCGGGTCGCTGCTTTGGTAGTTGTCCAGCACTTGCTTTTGCACCAGGCCATACAGGGCGTCGCTGTAGAGCCAAACCTTCAACAAGGATTTGTCGGTATCGATGCGCTGATCGCGGTCAGTACTTTTAATACCGGCAATATAAGGCGCGTTGATTTCGGCCGGGATGTAATCGGCAGAGGTAAGCCCCACCGGCTTGATGTCGGCCGCTTTAGCTTGTTCACTGCGGGCCTGGCGCTTGGCAAGAATGGCAGCCTTATCCAACCCTTTGGTTTTAAAAGCAAAGGCGTTAGCGTCGTACTGACGATCGGCTTGGATGTATTCAATGACATTGTTAACGGTCGCGCTCAGATAACGGTATTCGAGCTTGGAGTCGTCGGTAAACATGCCATTAAGAGGAACGCCGGAAATAAAGTTATTAAGGTTTTGCGGGTCGAATACCGGGCTGATGTCCTGCTCCAGCATTTCGTCGCCCAGATAATGCTTGGTGAAAAACTGCATGGTGGGATTGACCATTTTGTCCACCGGGAACGGGGTTTTATCCCCCACAAAACGCTGGTGGTAGTCAATAAAGATATCTAAATCCACGACATTAAGGTCGTCCTGGCTGGCCAATAACCCCTCATCTTGAAGGCGCGTATCAAGATACTGCCTGGCCAGCGCCTTGCCCTGCTCTTCGGGCAGCATGCGCTTACCGAGGCGGTCAAATGACTTGGAGATGTCGATATCAAAATGGCGAATGCGGTATTTGACGGTGATGTGACTCTTGGGATAGTGCGGCTTGCCGTCAATAGCCTTGCTGGCACACCCTGACAGCAGGGCCGCTGCCAGTACTGAAACAGAAAATATCCTTAACATGATTCCTTGTCTTCTTTACTGCTTAACTGCCCGGCCAGGCTGGCGGGCCCAAAGTCGCGTCCTTGTCATTTAGCGACTTAACATTCCAAAATCATTAAAATGCCTTGCCGGTTTTTACACTCACCAGCCGGGGCCAGGCCAGCCTTGGTTGCCATTAAACCGGGAAGTTTCGGGCGCTTGCCTAAATAGTCGGCAAACAGTTCCACTCTGGCGGTTAAACCGTTGACGCTATGCTCTGGTATCGGCATAATTCGCGCCGTTCACTCGTTGGCTATGTAGCTCAGTTGGTTAGAGCACATCACTCATAATGATGGGGTCGCAGGTTCGAATCCCGCCATAGCCACCATGAACAATGCGGAAGTGGCGAAATTGGTAGACGCACCAGATTTAGGTTCTGGCGCCGCGAGGCGTGAGAGTTCAAGTCTCTCCTTCCGCACCATTTTGCTGGAGTATCGCCAAGCGGTAAGGCAGCGGGTTTTGATCCCGCCATTCCCAGGTTCGAATCCTGGTACTCCAGCCATTTTATTGATACTGGCCTTTCTAGTGCGGGTATCACGGCAGCAGTTGACGAAGCCTTCAGGGTTTTGAATAATTGCCAGCCCAAAGAATAAGCGTGGCTATGTAGCTCAGTTGGTTAGAGCACATCACTCATAATGATGGGGTCGCAGGTTCGAATCCCGCCATAGCCACCATGATTTTGCTGGAGTATCGCCAAGCGGTAAGGCAGCGGGTTTTGATCCCGCCATTCCCAGGTTCGAATCCTGGTACTCCAGCCATTCATTTTGATGCCTGCCGAGGTGGGTGTCGGATAAAAAGAAAAAACGGTTTTGCTGGAGTATCGCCAAGCGGTAAGGCAGCGGGTTTTGATCCCGCCATTCCCAGGTTCGAATCCTGGTACTCCAGCCATTACATCCAGGCCCGCCTTGTGCGGGCCTTTTCTTTTTCTGTCTCCGCCAGCATCTTAAGGGCTATTTCCCCTTTCAAGGACAGCCCCATGCACAAGCTCTTTTCCTACGGCACCCTGCAACTGCCTCAGGTACAACAGGAAACCTTTGGCCGGTTGCTGCAAGGCGATAAAGACAGTCTGCCAGGTTATGTGCTGGCCAGCATCACCATCCGCGACCCGGAAGTGATCCGCAAAAGCGGTACCGCCATCCACCCCATTCTCCAATACACCGGCAAGGCCAGTGACCAGGTACCCGGCACCGTATTTTTGCTCACCGACCGCGAGCTGGCCCAGTCTGACGCTTACGAGGTGGAAGAATACCGGCGTGTTGAAGCCGTTATGGCGTCAGGGCAAACAGCCTGGATCTATGCCGATGCCAGTGAGTATCAAGCGGGCTAAGGAAGGGAAAGCGACGCTTTGCTTCCGTGATGTCCCAAGTTGAAAGCCATCCCTGGCGGCTCATGCCACTTCGCACTTCCTGTGTTAGTCGGTTCGTCCTGAACCTCCCCCTTCGGGCCATCGCAGGTTACCTGCGATGTTCAAGGACGCTCCCGGCGTCCTTGTCGCGCACAATGGCAGCAAAGCAGCGCTTTGCTTTCTAGCTGAGCCCCGCGGCGTAGCGCAGGATCTGTTTTTTGAGGGGGGGGAGGAAATCAAGGCCCATTACCGCCAGGCCACGCAATTTGCCAAGCAGCGGCTTGTCGTTGGAAAAGCCCTTGTAGCAGGCGTCCATCATGGTTTGCATCAAGAGATTATGGGGTTTACGGGCACGCTCGTACGCCTTTAGCTGGCTGTCACTCCACCAGGGCTCGCCCTGGGTGAAGGCGGCGCCGATAAGGCGGCCGAGTACTTCCACATCGCGAAAGCCGAGGTTCACCCCCTGCCCTGCCAGCGGGTTAATGGTGTGGGCGGCGTCCCCCACCAGCCAGACGCCATTCTGGCCATAACGCTGGGCATGGCGGCGGGTAAGAGCAAAGTTGCCGGCGCTCAGCACCTCGATTTCCCCAAGCTGCGCCGGGTATACCTTTTTGGCCTCTTCGGCCAATTGCGCCGGGCTTAAGGCCGCCAGCCTTTTTATCTCGCCAGGGCTGTCGTACCAGGCCAGCACCGCCTGGTTGTCGACCATCGGCAGCCAGGCCTTGGGGCCAGTAGGGGTAAATTGCTGCCAGGTGGTATCGCTCATCTGGCCCTGGGTTTTTACCGCCACCAGCAGGCAGCGCTGGCGATAGTCCCAGCCGGTCAGGCCAATACCGGCCTGGTCGCGCAGCCAGGAGTTGGCGCCGTCGGCGGCAATGGCGAGCCGTGCATGAATGGCATCACCATTATCCAAGGTCAGGCTGACCCCATCACTGTGGTGAGTAAAGGTACTGGCACGGGCCAGTTTTACCGTTACGGCGGCGGGCAATGCATCCCAAATCGCCTGTTGCAGGCGGGTATTTTCGATAAAGACCCCTAACTGCTCGCAGCCGATTTCATCGCTGCTAAAAAGGCATTGCTGGGCGCCTTCATATACCGCCAGATGCTGGTAGGGCTGGCAATGGGCGGCAGGCAAGGCAACGCCGAGGCTTTCAAGGTAACGCACCGCCCCTTCGCTGATGGCGCTGACCCTTGGGTCAAGCTGGGCCGGCAGCCGCGGCGCTTGCTGCTCAATAAGTACCACTTGCATGCCTTGGCGGCCAAGGGCGAGAGCCAGGGCCGCACCCACCATGCCGCCGCCATTGATAACCAGATCCACGTTCATCACTGCTCCTTCTTAGGCTGGCGCCATTGTACCCAAAGCGCCCCGGCGGGACTGACAAAAACCCTTACATTTGCGCAAGGAATAAAAGACAACCTTCTTTTGTCTAATGCACTGCCACCCGGCAAACGTGGAGATGCATCATGAAACGTACCTTTGTTCTCGCCGGGGCTGCCGTGGTTATGTTGTCCACCCCGGCCCTGGCGGCAATGGACCCCCAAATCGAAAATGCCCTGATAGCAGTGTGCAAGGCATCCATTAGCAACAAGCCCTTCGTGCTCAGCGGCACCCTCAAGGAACATCGCCTGAGCTACCCGGTTGTCGCCGACAAACTGGTCTGCAACGGCCAAAGCGTTTACAACTTTGCCATGGATAGAGGCGCCGACCGCACCGCAGCCCAGATCTTCAGCCGTGGCCGCATGGGCGTGGTAACCATCGAAGACCTCAGCAAAACCGCCAGCAATACAGACTGGTCGGTGTCCTTCTAAGTACCAGCATGCCACCTCCGCTGTGGGGGTGGCCTGTTCTGGATCAGCAAAGTCTGTTGCCCACTTGCCAAGATGGTCGCCAACAAGCGGCCCGGCATTGTGGTAGCGGCCAGGCGCATAGGGTAGAATACGCGGTCATTTTCCATCCCGATTAGAAGTTGCAGGTAGCGAGTCATATGGGCAAGAAGTTGCACATTAAAACCTGGGGTTGCCAGATGAACGAGTACGATTCCGCCAAAATGGCAGATCTGCTGGGCAGCACCCACGACCTAAGCGTCACCGAAGTACCCGAAGAGGCCGACGTGCTGCTGCTCAATACCTGCTCCATCCGCGAGAAGGCCCAGGAGAAGGTATTCCACCAGTTGGGTCGCTGGAAGGAACTGAAAAAGTCCAACCCCGACCTCATCATCGGCGTCGGTGGCTGCGTGGCGTCCCAGGAAGGGGAATTTCTGCGCGAGCGAGCGCCCTATGTGGACATCGTGTTCGGGCCCCAGACCCTGCACCGCCTGCCGGAGATGATCAACCAGGTGCGCGGCAGCAAGTCGGCCGTTGTTGATATTTCCTTCCCCGAGATTGAGAAGTTCGACCGCCTGCCCGAGCCCAAGGCCGAAGGCCCTACCGCCTTTGTGTCCATCATGGAAGGCTGCTCCAAATACTGCTCGTTCTGCGTGGTGCCCTACACCCGCGGCGAGGAAGTGAGCCGCCCGGTGGACGACGTGCTTTATGAAATCGCCCAGCTCGCCGAACAGGGCGTGCGGGAAGTGAATCTCCTTGGCCAGAACGTCAACGCCTTTCGCGGCGCCACCCACGACGGCGGCATCGGCAGCTTTGCCGAGCTATTGCGCCTGGTGGCGGCCATTGACGGTATTGACCGCATTCGCTACACCACCAGCCACCCGGTGGAATTTACCGACGACATCATCGAGGTGTACCGCGACACCCCGGAAGTGGTGAGCTTCTTGCACCTGCCGGTACAAAGCGGCTCGGACCGGGTGCTGAACCTGATGAAGCGCAACCACACCGCCATCGAGTACAAGTCGAAGATGCGCCGCTTACGCGAAGCGCGCCCGGATATCTGCCTGAGTTCTGACTTTATCGTCGGCTTCCCCAACGAGTCTGACGAGGATTTCGAGCAGACCATGAAGCTGATTGCGGATGTGGGCTTTGACCAGAGCTTTAGCTTTATCTACTCGGCCCGCCCCGGCACCCCGGCCGCCGATATCCCCGACGATGTCACCGAAGACACCAAAAAGCAGCGCCTTTACGTGCTGCAAGAACGCATCAACCAGCAGGCCATGAACATCAGCCGCCAGATGTTCGGCACAGTGCAGCGCATCCTGGTTGAAGGCCCGTCCAAGAAGAACCTGATGGAACTTCGCGGCCGTACCGAGAACATGCGGGTTGTAAACTTCGAAGGCGACCCCAATCTTATTGGCAGCTTCGTGGACGTGGAGATAACCGACGTGTATCCCCACTCCCTGCGGGGCCGCATTGTCCGCACCGAGCCCGACATGGGGCTGCGCGTGGCGGTAAACCCGGCCGATATCGTGGCGCAATATGACGCCCGTAACGGCAAGGCCGACGCCCTGGGCGTCGCCACTTTTGACCCTACAGCGTAAGAGGAACCATTGGCTAACCCTTTACTGACTGTCAGCGTACATCTCGAGCCCGCCCATATGGACCGCCTGGCGTCCCTGTGCGGGCCCTTCGATGACAACCTCAAGCAGATTGAGCGCCGCCTGGGCGTTGAGATCAACTACCGCGACAACCACTTCCAGATTTTAGGCCGCGCCATTACCGCCAAGGCGGTGGCTGACCTCCTTCGGGATCTGTACGTGGAAACGGCGCCGGTTAAAGGCAAAATCCAAGACCTGGACCCGCAAGTGGTGCACCTGGCCATCCAGGAGCTGCAGGTGCTGGAAGCCGAAGGCAGCCTCGATGAAAACCGTGAGATTTTCGTCAAGACCAAGCGCGGCGTCATCAAGCCCCGTACCCCCAATCAGGGCCAGTACATCCAGAATATCCTGAACCACGACATCAGCTTCGGCATTGGTCCGGCCGGTACCGGCAAGACCTACCTGGCGGTGGCCTGCGCCGTGGACGCCCTGGAGCGCCAGGAGATTCGCCGCATCCTCTTGACCCGCCCGGCGGTGGAAGCAGGCGAAAAGCTGGGCTTTTTGCCGGGGGATTTGAGCCAGAAGGTCGACCCTTACCTTCGCCCCCTCTACGACGCTCTCTTTGAGATGCTGGGTTTTGAGAAGGTAGAGCGGCTGATTGAGCGCAACGTCATCGAAGTGGCGCCCCTTGCCTACATGCGCGGGCGCACCTTGAACGACGCCTTTATCATCCTCGATGAAAGCCAGAACACCACCGTCGAGCAGATGAAGATGTTCCTGACCCGCATTGGCTTTAATTCCAAGGCGGTGATCACCGGCGACATCACCCAGGTGGACTTGCCCCGCAATGCCCGCTCTGGGCTTCGCCACGCTATCGAGGTGCTGCAAGAGGTGGAAGACTTGTCCTTTAACTTCTTCCAGTCCGCCGATGTAGTGCGCCACCCTGTGGTGTCAAAAATCATCAACGCCTACGATGCCTTTGAGCAGCAGCAAGAGCGCCTCAAGGCCGAGCGCAAGCGCGACCGTGAGCAGCAGGAAACCCGCCCATGAGCCTGGATTTGGATCTGCAAATCGCCTCTGACGCCAAAGCCATTCCCAGCCTCGAGCAATTCGAGCTGTGGGTGGCCGAGGCCCTCAAAGACAGCGGCCGGGACGAGACCGAACTGACGGTGCGTATCGTCGATGAAGAAGAAGGCCTAGAGCTCAACAGCACCTACCGGGGCAAGGACTACGCCACCAACGTGTTGTCCTTTCCCTTTGAGGTGCCAGAGGGCATCGAGCTGCCACTTTTGGGGGACCTGGTTATCTGCGCTGGCGTGGTGGCCCGTGAGGCCGCCGAGCAGCAAAAAGACGCCACCGCCCACTGGGCACATCTTGTCATACATGGCACCTTGCATTTGCTGGGGTATGACCATATAAAGGACGAGGATGCGGAGCTGATGGAAGGCAAAGAAATTGTGCTTCTTCAGGGCCTTGGCTACCCGGACCCTTACGGCGACCGCGACATTTAAATTTTGGTTTAAAGGACTATGAGCGACGACAACCCGCACTCGAGTCAGGGCTCTTCCAAGAGCTGGCTTGAACGTATCAGCCATTTCTTTTCTGATGAGCCCAAGAACCGTGACGACCTGATGGTGGTCATTGAAAGTGCCACCGAACGCGAGCTTATCGACGTCCAGACCAAAGACATGCTGCAAGGCGTGCTGGACGTTTCCGAACTGCGGGTCAGGGATATCATGATCCCCCGCAGCCAAATCGTGGCCATCGACAAGAGCCAAGGGGTGCAGGATTTTCTGCCCACCATCATCGAGTCGGCCCACTCCCGCTTTCCCATCATCAACGAAGACAAAGACCACATCGAAGGCATTTTGCTGGCCAAGGATCTGTTGAAATACGCCTTTGGCCAGGCAGAAGCGTTCGATTTGGACAAGGTCAAGCGCGAAGCCGTGATTGTGCCCGAGTCCAAACGTGTGGATGTGCTGCTCAAAGAATTCCGCTCCGGGCGCTTTCACATGGCCATTGTGGTTGACGAATTCGGCGGCGTGTCGGGCCTGGTGACCATCGAGGATATCCTCGAGGAGATCGTCGGCGACATCGAAGACGAATACGACGCCGAGGACGACGAAGGCGAAGAAATTCGCAAGCTCACCAACCGCACCTTCGCGGTGGCGGCGCTCACCTCCATCGAAGATTTCAACGACCATTTCGCCAGCCACTTCTCCGACGAGGATGTGGACACCATCGGCGGCCTGGTGATGCATGCCTTTGGCCACCTGCCGGCCCGGGGCGAGTCGGTGGTGCTGGGCGGCCTGCAATTTAAGGTCACCCGCGCCGACAAACGCCGGCTGATCCAGCTCCAGGTCACACTGCCAGAAGAGCAGGGATGAAAAAAATCGGTATAGGCCAGGCGCTTTGGGTCTGGGTTTTGGGGGCGATCAGCCATATGGCGTTCGCCCCCTATCACATGGCCTTTGTGCTGCTGATCACCCTGCCCCTGTGGCTCTGGCAATTGCAGGACAAAAGCCCGCGCCAGGGTGCCTGGCTCGGTTTTTACTTCGGCTTCGGCTTTTTTGTCACCGGGGTGGCCTGGGTCCATGTGGCCATCGCCACTTATGGCGGCATGCCGCTTGTTGTCAGCATGGCCATCATGGCGGTACTGGCCCTCTACCTCGCCCTCTACCCGGCCCTGGTGGGGTATCTTTTGAACCGGTTTTTCCCGGTGCTGACCTGGCCCCGCTACTTGGTGGCGCTGCCCATTTTTTGGATGGTCAGTGAATGGCTGCGCGGCTGGGTACTGACCGGCTTTCCCTGGCTTAACCTTGGAGTCAGCCAGCTCGACACCCCCTTTGGCAATTACCTGCCCATTGGCTCGGAAGCCCTGGCCGGTTTCATGTTGGTGCTGTGCGCCGGGGCGCTGGCCTATGGCCGCTATAAAAAGCCCTGGGCCCTGGCCGCCTTGGGGCTTATCGGCTTTTCCGCGCTGCTGCCCAAAGACTGGGTCCATGAACGGGGCCAGGAAATGAGCGTGGCCCTGGTGCAGGGCAACATTCCCCAGAGCCTGAAATGGGACCCCTCCGCCCTGGCCCCCACCCTGTACAAGTACCTGGATCTGTCCCGGCCCCATATGGATGCCGACCTAGTGCTGTGGCCAGAAGGGGCCATCCCCGACGTGGAAGAAGCCGAGCAGGACTTTCTCGACCAGCTCAATAGCATTGCCGCCTTTCGCAACAACAACCTGGTGACCGGCATCATCGATTACCGCTACCACACCCAGCGCTACTACAACACCGCCATCGTGCTGGACGGCCACTACCACTACGGCGATGCCAACCGTTACGTCAAACACCACTTGCTGCCCATCGGCGAGTTTGTGCCTTTTGGCGATCTGCTGCGGCCCCTGGCGCCCTTTTTCAACCTGCCGATGTCAGACTTCTCAGAAGGCCCCTACATCCAGCCCAACCTCAAACTGGGCAGCTTCCGCGGCGCCATGGCCATCTGCTACGAAGTGGCCTTTAGCGAGCAAGTGCGGGCCAACGTGGACAAAGACACCGATATCCTGATGACCATCTCCAACGATGCCTGGTTTGGCGACTCCATCGGCCCCTTGCAACACCTGCAAATTGCCCAGACCCGGGCCCGGGAGCTGGGCCGGCCCATGGTGCGGGCCACCAACGACGGGGTCACCGCCACTATCGATGCCGAGGGCCATATCCGCCGCGAGCTGCCGCGCTTTGTGGCCGCCACCCTCACCGACCAGCTGCCGCTGGTCACAGGGCAAACCCCCTATGCCCGCTTTGGCCTGTTGTGGTGCTGGTTGCTGGTGCCGCTGGGCGCCATTGCCTGGCGCTTTCGCCTCCATTAAAAAACCGGGCCAAGGCCCGGTTTTGTTATTCCTGTTCGGGGCGATATTCCCGCTGGAAGTGGTCATTGGAGCATTGCGGGCACAGGGGAATGCGCCCAGGGTGGTAGAAATGCATCACAAAGCCGCAGCGCTGGCAGCGCAAGGCGCCAAAGCCGATGTAGTCTTCGGCTCGGTAACCGTCGGGGTGCTTGAGGTCGTTGGCAAAGCTCTGCCAGGCAAGAGCCGTCTGGTCGGCGCCCTCATAAAGGAGCTTCCACAGCTCTTCGGTGCGCGGGTCCACATCCAGCGCCCCTTCGTGCTCGGACAAAGCGTATAGATCGTCCTTGAGCTTGGCTTCAATCAGCGCCAGCTCGTCCTTGGTCATTTCGCCGGCGGCGTGCAACAGGCCCTTGGCCTCTTCTACCAAGGCGTCGAAGCGCGCTTCGACCTTGCCTTCATCAATGCGTTTTTTCAGCTCGTCGAGCAGGCGTTGATAACCTTTTACTGCCATGGTTTCACTCCGTGTTTTTTCTCTGTGATACGCCGCCTTAGCCCAGATTGCAAGAAGGGGCACGGGTGGGTGGCGGGGGGCCTTTGTGCAAGGTATCCTATGGCGATTATTTTCAAGCCTAGTTTTCGCGACGCGGTAACCCATGCAAGAACAATACGATCACAGCGCTATCGAGCCCCAGGTGCAGCGCCACTGGGAAGAGAACAACACCTTCGTGGTTAACGAAGATCCGGCCAAGGAAAAGTTCTACTGCCTTTCCATGTTCCCCTACCCGTCCGGCCGCCTCCATATGGGCCACGTGCGTAACTACACCCTTGGCGACGTGATCTCCCGTTACCAGCGCATGCAGGGCAAGAACGTGCTGCAACCCATGGGTTGGGACGCCTTCGGCCTGCCAGCGGAAAACGCCGCGGTAAAAAACAAAAGCGCCCCGGCCAAGTGGACCTACGAAAACATCGCCTACATGAAAGGCCAGCTCAAAACCCTGGGCTTTGGCTACGACTGGACCCGGGAAGTGACCACCTGTACCCCCGAGTACTATCGCTGGGAGCAGTGGTTCTTCACCAAGCTGTTTGAAAAAGGCCTGGTCTACAAGAAGATGGCCACCGTCAACTGGGACCCGGTCGACCAAACCGTGCTGGCTAACGAGCAGGTGGTTGACGGCCGCGGCTGGCGCTCCGGCGCCCTGGTGGAACAAAAGCAAATTCCCCAGTGGTTCGTGAAGATAACCGACTACGCCGAAGAGCTGCTCAACGACCTTGAGACCCTCGAAGGCTGGCCCGAGACCGTTAAGTCCATGCAGGCCCACTGGATTGGCCGCTCCGAGGGTGTGGAGCTGAGCTTTGCCGTCAAAGGCGAAACCGGCACCCTGGATGTGTACACCACCCGCCCCGACACCCTGATGGGCGTGACCTACGTGGGCATTGCCGCCGGTCACCCCCTGGCCGACAAAGCCGCCGCCAACTTTCCGGAGCTGGCCGACTTTATCGAAGAGTGCAAAAACACCAAGGTGGCCGAAGCCGACATGGCCACCATGGAGAAAAAGGGCATGGACACCGGCCTTAAGGCCATCCACCCCTTAACCGGCGAAGAAGTGCCGATTTGGGTCGCCAACTTCGTGCTGATGGATTACGGCACCGGCGCCGTAATGGCGGTACCGGCCCATGACCAGCGCGATTACGAGTTTGCCAGCAAATACGGCCTCGACATCAAGCAAGTGATTGCTTTTGCTGAAGGTGACATCAAAGAAGCGGCCCTGACCGGCAAAGACGGCACCTTAATCAACTCTGGTGAGTTTGACGGCCTGGCCTTCCAGGGCGCCTTTGACGCCATCGCCAACAAGCTCGAGGCCCTTGGCTGCGGCAAGCGCAAGGTTAACTATCGCCTGCGCGACTGGGGCGTGTCTCGCCAGCGTTACTGGGGCGCCCCTATCCCCATGCTGACCCTGGAAGACGGCACCACAGTGCCGGTACCACAAGATCAATTGCCGGTGCGCCTGCCAGAAGACGTGGTGATGGACGGCATTACCAGCCCCATCAAGGCCGACCCCGAGTGGCGTAAAACCACCTATAACGGCCAGAGCGCGGAATTTGAAACCGACACCTTCGACACCTTTATGGAGTCAAGCTGGTACTACGCCCGCTACGCCAGTGCCCACACCGACGACGCCATGCTGGACCCGACCAAAGCCAACTACTGGCTGCCGGCCGACCAGTACGTGGGCGGCATCGAGCACGCGGTGATGCACTTGTTGTACTCGCGCTTCTACCACAAGCTGCTGCGCGACGAAGGCCTGGTGAACTCCGACGAGCCCTTCAAGCGCCTGTTGTGCCAAGGCATGGTACTGGCCGATGCCTTTTACTACGTCAACGACAAAGGCGGCCGCGAGTGGGTATCACCGCTGGATGTGACCGTTGAGCGCGACGAGAAAGGCCGCATCATCAAGGCCACCGACAACACCGGCCGTGAGGTGATCTACGACGGCATGTCGAAGATGTCCAAGTCCAAGAACAACGGCATCGACCCGCAGGTGATGGTGGAGCGTTACGGCGCCGACACCGTGCGCCTCTTTATGATGTTTGCCGCGCCTCCGGAGCTGACCCTGGAGTGGATTGAGTCCGGCGTTGAAGGGGCCAACCGCTTTATCAAGCGGGTCTGGAAGCTGGCCTTTGAGCACCTTTCCAAAGGTGCCGTCAGTCAGCTTGATGTCGCGGCCCTCAACGCCGACCAAAAGGCCCTTCGCCGCGAGCTGCACAAGACCATCGCCAAAGTGGACGATGACCTTGGCCGCCGCCAGACCTTCAACACCGCCATTGCTGCGGTGATGGAGCTTCTGAACAAGCTGGCCCGCGCTCCGCAGGAGTCCGAGCAGGACCGCGCCTTGCTGCAAGAAGCGCTGATGAGCATGACCTTGCTGCTGCATCCCATCATCCCCCACGTCACCACTGCCCTTTACCAGGCGCTGGGCGGCCAGGGCGATATTTGCGATGCCAGCTTCCCGGTAGCCGACCAGGACGCCCTGGTGGAAGACGAAAAGCTCATCGTGCTACAGGTAAACGGCAAGGTGCGTGGCAAGGTCACGGTGCCTGCCGACATCAGCAAAGCTGACCTCGAAGCCATGGCCATGGCCGACGACAACGTCAAACGTTTCCTCGACGGGGTAACGGTCCGTAAGGTCATCGTCGTGCCTGGTAAACTGGTTAATATCGTCGCCAACTAAGGAATGGATATGCGCTGGCTTGTCTTTGCCACCCTGTTGCTGCTCGGAGGTTGCGGTTTTCACCTCCAGGGCAGCTATGAGATGCCGAGCAGCTTCAAAACGGTGAACCTCACCAGTTTTGACCCCTACGCCAGCATCACCAAGGCGGTTACCAAGAGCTTGACCGCCAGTGGGGTTAACCTCATTGGCGGCAATGGCCCGGAGATCCACCTGGTGGCCGACCACCTGGACCGCCAGACCCTGAGTCTGTTCAGCACCGGCCAGGTGGCGGAATACGAGCTGGTCTACACCCTCACCTGGCAGATCATCGAGAAGGACAAAGATCCGCGGGATCTCACCATCGAAGTGCGCCGCGACTACCAGGACGACCCCACCAAGATCCTCGCCAAGGACAAGGAACGGGAACTGCTGGTTGACGAAATGCGCAAAGAAGCGGCGGACCGCCTGGTACGCCAACTGGCCCAGGGCTGATGCAGGTTCGCCCCCAGCAATTGAATGACGCCCTCAAACGCCAGCCCCTGTGGGTGCTGGTGTTTGGGGACGACGCCTTTCTGGTGGAAGAAGCCCTCGACAAAATACGGCGCCATGGCCAGCGCTGGGGCGTGGAAGAACGCTTGAGTTTTACCGTGGAAGGCGGCTTTGACTGGGCGGTTATCCGTGAGGAATACCAGAGCCTGTCGCTGTTCGCCTCCAAACGCATCATTGAGATAAACCTGCAGCAAAAACCGGACGAGTCCGGTAAAGCGGTGCTGCAGGAACTGACCCAACACCCCAATCCCGATCTGTTGCTGGTGCTGCGCGGCCCCCGCGCCGAAAAAGGCATCACCAACGCCCCCTGGTTTAAAACCATGAGCGAGCAGGGTATTTACCTGCCCCTCTACCCCCTTGGCGAGCGCGAGTTTCCTGGCTGGCTGGCCAGAAAGCTGCAAGATGCCGGCTTTAAACCCACCCCGGAGGCGGTCCAGGCCCTGGCCCACTTCACCGAAGGCAACCTGCTGGCTGCCGCCCAGGAAGTAGAAAAACTGGCCCTCTTGCATCCCCAAGGGCCCTTGAGCGAAGACGACATCACCGGTGCGGTGCTGGACCACGCCCGTTTTGATCTCTTCCAGTGGACCGACGCCCTCTTGGGCGACGACGCCGCCAAGGCGCTGCGGGTTCTGACCCGGGTAATGGAAGAAGGCACCGAGCCACCGCTGCTGCTGTGGGCCCTTGGCCGGGAGCTAGATACCCTGCTGGCGCTGGTTACCTCCGGCAACCCGCAAGGAGAGCTTGCCAAAAGGCGCATGCCCCCTCAGCGCAAGAGCCTGTACCTGGCCGCCATCAAACGGCTATCCGCCGGCCGGCTGCGGCAAATCGGCCGCCACCTTGCCTGGCTTGACCAGCAATTTAAAACCCAGGACGGGCGCGGCGTCGAGCAAGGGCTTAACGATCTGACCCTGGCCTTCTTCCCCGGCAAGCGCCCGGCGCTGCCGGTTATTCGCCCGGGGTACGTGCAATGAAGCCGCTGGGCCTTTTTGGCGGCACCTTCGACCCCATCCACCTTGGCCACCTGCGCATGGCCATCGAGGTGATGGAAACCTTCGAGCTCGAATCGCTGCACCTGCTGCCCAACAAGGTGCCGCCGCACCGGCCCCAGCCGCTGGCGAGCGCCGAGCAGCGCCTGGCCATGACCCGCCTGGCGGTCGAGGCGGTGCCGGGGTTGGTGGTGGATGAACGGGAGCTCAAACGCCCCGGCGACTCCTACACCGTCGATACCCTTGAAGACGTGGCACGGGAATTTCCCGGCCGGCCGCTGCTGTTCATGATGGGTATGGACAGCTTGTTGTCTTTTACCTCCTGGCACGGCTGGCAGCGCATCCTGGAGCTGGCGTCCCTGGCGGTATGTTGCCGCCCCGGCCATCGCCTCGACTCCGACTCCCTGGACGTGCAGCTCTCCTGGCGCTTAGGGGAAGGCCCGGTGACAGGCCCTGGGCAAATCCTGCCCATCACCACCACCGAGTTGGCCATCTCGGCCACGGATATCCGAACGCGGGCCAAAAACGGCCAGCGGCTGGATTTTTTGCTGCCCCAAGCGGTAGCCGATTACATTCAGGCATCGGGCCTGTACCGGGCCGACAAGGCTTCGTGATAGACTCCCCGCCTTAATTTTTTGACAGGTAATTTCATGAACGGCGAACAACTCAAAGATTTTGTTGTCGATAAGGCCGACGACCTGAAAGCCGTGGACATCAAGACCCTTGATGTACGTGGCAAATCGTCAGTGTGCGAATTTCTGGTGATCTGTTCCGGCACCTCCCGGACCCACGTCAACGCCATTGCCGAGAACGTTGTGACCGAAGCCAAACAGACCGGCATGCAGCCGCTGGGCATCGAAGGCAAAGCCGGTGGCGAGTGGGTACTGGTAGACCTTGGCGACGTGGTATTGCACGTGATGCAGGAACAGACCCGCGACTTTTACCAACTGGAAAAACTCTGGGGCTGATGAAGCTCAAACTCATTGCCGTCGGTCAAAAGATGCCTTCGTGGGTGAGCGAAGGTTTTAACGAATACCAACGCCGTTTCCCCCGCGATTGCCCGCTGGAACTCATCGAAGTGCCGGCCGGTAAAAGGGGCAAAAATGCCGATATCAGCCGCATCCTCGATAAGGAAGGCGAGCTGATGCTGGCCCAGGCCCAGGGCTGCCATATTGTCACCCTGGACATCCCCGGCAAGCCCTGGGATACCCATCAACTTGCCGAGCAATGGACCCGCTGGCAGGTTGACGGCCGGGACGTGGCCATCATGGTCGGCGGCCCAGAGGGGCTGGCACCGGCCGTAAAAGCCGCGGCCGAGCAGTCCTGGTCGCTCTCCAAGTTAACCCTGCCCCACCCTCTGGTGCGGGTGGTGATGGCCGAGGCCCTTTACCGGGCCTGGAGCCTCAACAACAACCACCCCTACCACCGAGAGTAAGATGGCGCGCAAGAAGGTCCAGATCCGCGATCACAGCTTCGAGGCGTCCCTGTTCTGGCGTCGCGCCTTGTTTTGCCTGCTGGTGGTGGTGGTCTGTTTCGGCGCGCTGGTCACCAACCTCTATCACCTGCAAATTGAAGAGCACAAGCAATACCAGGTGCGCTCCAACGACAACCGCATCAAGCTGGTACCGGTGGCCCCCAACCGCGGTATCATCTATGACCGCAACGGCGTGGTGCTGGCCGAGAACCGCCCCGTCTATTCCCTGGAAGTGGTGCCTGAGCAGGTCAAATCCTGGGACGAGCCCCTCAAGGGCCTGCAGCAGCTGCTGGACATAGACGACGACACCATCAGCGATTTCAAAGAATCCCTAAAAGGGGTGCGCCGCTTTAACCGGGTCACCCTGCTTGAAGAAATGACCGAGAAGCAAGTGGCGGAGTTTTCTGTTAACCAGTACCGCTACCCGGGCTTTTCCGTCGAGGGGCGGCTCAAGCGCTATTACCCCTATGGCGATGCCATGACCCACGTGCTGGGCTATGTGGCGCGCATCAACGACAAAGACCTGCAAGACTTGGCCGACAAGGACCAGCTCTCCAACTACGCCGCTACCCACGAGATTGGCAAGCTGGGGGTGGAGCGCTATTACGAGAGTCTGCTGCACGGCCAGGTCGGCTACATGGAAGTGGAAGTAAACAACCGCGGCCGGGTGATCCGCACCCTGCGTTTTGAGCCGCCGGTGCCGGGTAAAGACCTCTACCTGAACATCGACCTTGGCCTGCAGCTCAAGGCCCAGGAACTGCTGGCAGGGCACCGCGGCTCCATCGTTGCCATGGACCCTCACACCGGCGGCATCCTGGCCATGGCAAGCGCCCCATCTTACGATCCCAACCTCTTTGTGCGGGGCATCACCAGCAAGGAATACAACAAGCTGCTGCACTCGCCGGACCGGCCGCTGATTAACCGCTCCACACAGGGCCGCTACCCGCCAGCCTCTACCGTCAAACCCTTTATGGCGCTGGTGGGCCTGGAAGAGGGGGAAATTACTCCCACCAGCAAGATTTGGGATCCAGGTTATTTCGAGCTACCCAATGTCGACCATAAGTGGCGCGACTGGAAGCGCTGGGGCCACGGCTGGGTGGACATGAAAAAAGCCATTTCCGAGTCCTGCGACACCTACTTTTACCAGTTGGCCCTGAACCTCGGCATCGACCGCATCCACAACTGGATGACCAAGTTCGGCTTTGGCCAGTACTCAGGCATTGATATCCACGAAGAAACCAACGGCGTAATGCCCTCTCGCAGCTGGAAAGAGCGGCGGTTTCGCCAGCCCTGGTACATAGGCGACACCATTCCCATCGGTATCGGCCAGAGCTACTGGACCGTAACCCCGGTGCAGCTGGCCACCGCCGTAACCATCATGGCCAATGCCGGGGTTTACCATACACCCAAGCTGCTGATGGCCACCGGCTCACCGACCGGCATCATCAAGCTGCCGCCGGAAGACAAGCCCGAGGTCAAAGCCAGCCCATTGCATTGGCATGAAGTGGAAGCGGCCATGCGCTTTACCGTCACCAGCCCTCACGGCTCGGCGCACAAGGCACTGAACGACGCCCCCTACACCGCCACCGGTAAAACCGGTACGGCTCAGGTGATCAACATCGGCCAAGACGAAAAATACGACGCCAAAAAAGTGGCCGAGCGGCACCGCGACAACGCCATGTTCATCACCTACGCCCCATACGAGACCCCGAAAATCGTGGTCGCTGTCGCCCTTGAGAACGTGATTGGTGGCGGTGGCTCGGTAGCGGCTCCTCTGGCCCGCCAGGTACTGGATTATTACCTGCTGGATGAGGGCCACCTGAAAGACGACGAGGCCAGCCATGACTGAACAACGAAGTCTGCTCAACCGCCTGCACCTGGACGGCTGGCTGCTGTTTTTCCTGCTGTGCCTGATGGGGGTCAGCCTGGTGGTGGTGTACTCGGCCTCGGGCCAGTCCGCGCCCATGATGGAGCGCCAGATGGTGCGCCTGGCCCTGGCGCTTGGGGTAACGGTGCTGCTGGCACAAATCCCCCCTGATACCTACAAACGCTGGTCGTTGCCGCTTTTCACCGTCGGCACCCTGATGCTGGTGGCGGTGCTGGTGGTGGGGGATATCGGCAAGGGCGCCCAGCGCTGGCTGGACCTTGGCTTTATGCGCTTTCAGCCTTCTGAGGTAATGAAGCTGGCGGTGCCGATGATGGTGGCCTATTACATCTCCCGCCACCCGCTGCCCCCTACCCTGCTGCAGCTGTTCAAAGGCTTTATGCTGGTGATAGTGCCGACCCTGCTCATCGCCAAGCAGCCCGACCTTGGCACCGCCATTCTGATAGCCGCCTCCGGGGTATTCGTCTTGTTTTTGTCGGGCATGAGCTGGCGCCTGGTGGGCGCGGCGGTGGCGGCCATCGGCGCTTTTTTGCCCATTCTCTGGTATTTCTTGATGAAGGATTACCAGCGCCAGCGGGTACTGACCTTCCTAAACCCCGAGTCCGACCCTTTGGGCAGCGGCTATCACATCATCCAGTCGAAAATCGCCATCGGCTCTGGGGGTCTTTGGGGCAAGGGCTGGCTGCACGGTACTCAGTCGCAGCTGGAGTTTTTGCCAGAGCGCCACACCGACTTTATTTTTGCGGTATTAAGTGAAGAATTTGGCCTGGTGGGGGTGTGCTGCCTGCTACTTTTGTACCTGGCCATCATCAGCCGGGGGCTGTACTTGGCCACCCAGGCTCAAACAGCGTTCAGCCGCCTGTTAGGTGGCGCCATTATGCTGACCTTCTTTGTGTATGTATTCGTGAACATCGGCATGGTGTCGGGCATGTTGCCGGTGGTAGGGGTACCCCTGCCGCTGGTGTCCTACGGCGGCACCTCCATGGTGACCCTGATGGCCGGCTTTGGCATCCTGATGGCGATACATACCCACAAACGCCTGCTGCATAGCTGACGGAGGTCAGATGACAAAATGGAAATGGGGACTGGCGCTGCTGTGTTCCCTGCCGGCCTGGGCACAGATCCCACAGGACCAGGCCCAGACCCTGGCCCAACTGTCAGGCCTGACGGAGCAACAAGTCCAAGACGCCATGGCCGGGGTAGAGAAAAACCAGAAGATCCTCGACGCCATCGCCACCCCCTGGGAAGCCAAACCCTGGTACCAATATCGCCCCATTTTTATTACCCCTGAGCGCCTGAAAAAAGGCCTGGCCTTCTGGCGCGCCAACGAGGCACTGCTGCAACAGGCCGAAGCCCAGTATCAGGTACCGGCGGCGGTGATTGTGGCCATCATCGGGGTAGAGACTTACTACGGCGCCCACATGGGCACCTACCCGGTGCGCGATGCCCTCTATACCCTCGGCTTTTACTACCCGGCCAGGGGCGCCTTTTTTACCAAGGAATTGGGCCAATACTTGAAACTGGCCCAGCAGCAAGGCTGGCAGCAAAGCCCGCTGGGCAGCTATGCCGGCGCCATGGGCATGGGCCAGTTTATTCCGTCGAGTTACCAGCATTACGCCGTGGATTTTGACGGCGACGGCAAGCGCGACCTCTTTGCCAGCAACGCCGATGCCATTGGTTCGGTAGCCAATTATTTTCACGAGCACGGCTGGCAAATGGGCGAGCCGGTGCTGGCCGGCGCCACCGTTAAAGGCAAAGCGCCGCTGACCGACGGCCTGGAGCTAGACACCACCCTTGGCGCCCTGGCCAAGGCCGGAGTCAGCCCCGCCATCGCCATGGATGGGGCCACCCCAGCCAAGCTCTTTGCCTTTGAGCAAAAAGACGGTACCGACTACCAAGTGGCCTTTCACAACTTTTACGTGATCACCCGTTATAACCGCTCGCCGCTGTACGCCCGGGCCGTCTGGACCCTGGCCCAACAGCTGGAGCACGCCCATGGCAAATAAGGCCTGGTGCTACGGCGCCTTGTTGTTGCTGGGCGCCTGCTCCAGTACCCCCGATAGCGGCACCGGCAAAAGCGGCCGCTATAGCCAGCAGAACGACGCCTACCCGGTGGACGTGCCCAAGCTTGACCATGTCAGCGACGCCAAGGTCACCAACGAGCCTTACTCGCGCCAGGGTAATCGCGATTACGAGCTGCGTGGCCAGTTTTACAAAGTGATAAAAACGCCCCAGGGCTTTACCCAGGAAGGCTACGCCTCCTGGTATGGCACCAAGTTCCATGGCTATCACACCTCCAATGGCGAGGTGTACGATATGTACGCCATGAGCGGGGCCCACAAAACCTTGCCGCTGCCCAGTTTCGTGCGGGTCACTAATCTGGACAACGGCAAGCAGGTGGTGGTGCGGGTGAACGATCGCGGCCCCTTTCACCAGGGGCGCATTATCGATTTGTCCTACGCCGCGGCTTACAAGCTGGACATGCTCAAAAAGGGCACGGCCAGGGTCAGGCTGGAAGTGATCACTGCGCCACAAAAAGAAACGGTGCTGGCCCCCCTTAAGGCCACCCATCCTATCTTTATCCAGGTGGTGGCCAGCAGCGACCAGGACCGCGCCGTTGACGCCGGCAAGCGGTATGCGGCGCTGATGGGCTGCGGCTACCAGGTAGTGCGGGACCAGGGCCTGTACAAGGTGCAGCTCGGCCCGGTCAGCGACGAGCTCAAAGCCGAAGCCCTGATTGAGAAGCTAAAAGGCCAAGGCATAGCCCGGCCATTCAAGGTTTATGCGGAACCTCAGGGGACCGATGGGGTCAACATCCCCTGATGCCTCTGGTAACCTATACAAATTCGAAATAAGAAGATGACTTTATCTATGCGCAACGCCCTTTTATCTTTGAGCCTGCTCGGCTTGACCGCCTTTTCTGTTCAGGCCGCCCGCATCGTTCCCCAGGCGCCGCAGGTTGACGCCAAGGCCTACGTGCTGATGGATTTTAACTCCGGCAAAATTCTCGCCGAAAGCAACGGCGACGAGCGCCTGCCGCCAGCCTCTTTGACCAAGATGATGACCAGCTACATCATCGGTAAGGAGATCAAAGACGGGCGCATCAAGCGCGACGACATGGTCACCGTTTCCAACAACGCCTGGGCCAAGAACTTCCCCGACTCCTCCAAGATGTTCATCGAGGTGGGCACCCAGGTCAGCGTGGGCGAGCTTAACAAAGGCATCATTATTGATTCGGGTAACGACGCCTGTGTGGCCATGGCCGAGCACATCGCCGGCACCGTCAGCGGCTTTGCCGATCTGATGAACGCCGAAGCCAAGCAGCTGGGCCTTAAAAACACCCACTTTGTAAACCCCCACGGCCTGCCGGACCCGGAGCACTACTCCACCGCCCACGACATGGCGCTGCTGGGCGCGGCCCTCATTCGCGACCTGCCGGAGGAGTACAAGATTTACTCCGACGAGTCCTTTACCTACAACGGCATCAAGCAGTTCAACCGTAACGCCCTGCTGCACGACAAATCCATGAACGTGGACGGCATCAAAACCGGCCACGTCTCGGAAGTGGGTTACTCGCTGGTGGCCTCCGGCGTCAAAGACGGCATGCGCCTGGTCTCGGCCGTTATCGGCACCAAGTCCAACGCTGCCCGCCGCGATATCTCCAAAGAGCTGCTGAACTGGGGTTTTCGTTTCTACGAAACCGTAACGCCTTTTAAAGCCGGCCAGGAATTTGCCAAACAGCGCATCTACATGGGCGACGTTGACCAGGTGCGGCTGGGCGTGCTGGACGCCACCCCGGTCACCGTGCCGCGGGGCGCCGCCAGCGACATCAAGGCCGACTTCCAACTGGACAAAGAGCTCAAGGCCCCCCTGGCCAAAGGTGAGCGTGTCGGCACCCTGTTTTTGAAGCTTGACGATAAAGACATCGCCCAATATCCGCTGGTGGCTCTGGACGAAGTCAAACAAGGCGGCTGGTTCTCCCGCCTGATGGATTACCTGACGCTGCTGGTCAAAGGCTGGTTTAGCTGAGGCCTTGAAAACGCCGCAGCTGCCCCCATATAGAAAGGCGCCACGAGGCGCCTTTTTTGTCGCTTTCTGGTACACTGTCCACCATTAACGTCTGGAGTGGTAGCATGCAGACCGAGTTCGATAAATATCTGGAGTTTCCTTGCCAGTTCCCCTTCAAAGTCTTGGGTCAGGCTCATGACGAGTTGGTGGACAAGGTAGTGGCCGTGGTTCAGGAACACGCCCCGGGTGATTATTCCCCCAGCGTGCGCCCCAGCACCAAAGGTTCCTACCATTCGGTAACAGTGCAGGTGACCGTCACCTCCAAGGACCATATAGAAACCCTCTATAAGGCCCTCGGGGACATTGAATTGGTCAAATATGTGCTCTGAGCTTCGGGTCCGCCAACTGGGACGGCAGCCCTATCAGCCGGTGTGGGACGCCATGAAGGCGTTCACCCAGGAGCGCGGACCAGACTGCACCGACGAGCTTTGGCTGGTCGAACACCACCCCGTCTTTACCCAGGGCCAAGCCGGCAAAGCCGAGCATGTGCTCTTCCCCGGTGATATCCCCGTTGTGCAAGCCGATCGCGGCGGCCAGGTAACCTACCATGGCCCGGGCCAGCGCGTGCTTTATGTGCTGGTGGATCTGCGCCGTAAAAAGCTGGGGGTACGGGAGCTGGTTACCCATATCGAACAGGCGGTGGTGGAAACCCTCGCGCATTTTGGCGTCGACAGCGCCCCTCGGGCCGACGCCCCCGGCGTGTACGTGGGCGACAATAAAATTTGCTCCCTGGGTCTTAGGGTACGCCGCGGCTGCTCCTTCCATGGCCTGGCCCTCAATGTGGCCATGGACTTAGAGCCTTTTCACCGCATCAACCCCTGCGGCTATGCGGGCATGGAAATGACCCAGCTCAGCGCCCTTCGCCCCGATACCACTCTTAACGATGTAGATCCCATACTGGTCGCCAAACTGGCCAAGCGCCTGGGCTTTGACGATTGGTCCTATACAGACGGATTGGATGTAGCTTCATGAGCAAGACCGTACGCATTGAACCCGGCGTTAAACTCCGCGATGCCGACAAAATGGCCCTGATCCCCGTTAAGGTGATGCCTTCCGAGCCCAAGCAGATGCTCAGAAAGCCGGACTGGCTGCGGGTAAAGCTGCCGGCCAGTACCCAGCGTATCGACGACATCAAAGGCGCCATGCGCAAGCACGGCCTGCACTCGGTCTGTGAAGAGGCGTCCTGCCCAAACCTCTCCGAGTGTTTTAACCACGGCACCGCCACTTTCATGATTTTGGGTGCCATCTGTACCCGCCGCTGCCCCTTCTGCGACGTGGCCCATGGTCGCCCCCTGGCCCCCGATGCTGCCGAGCCTGAAAAGCTGGGTCTGACCATCCGCGACATGAAGCTCAAGTACGTGGTGATCACCTCGGTTGACCGGGACGATCTTCGTGACGGCGGCGCCCAGCACTTTGCCGACTGCATCAAGGCCATTCGCAAATACAGCCCCAATATCAAGATTGAGATTCTGGTGCCGGATTTTCGTGGCCGCATGGACATCGCCCTGGACATCCTTTCCGAAACGCCGCCGGACGTGTTCAACCATAACCTCGAAAACGTGCCGCGCCTTTATAAAATGGTGCGTCCCGGTGCCAACTACGAGTGGTCTTTGGAACTGTTGAAACGCTTCAAGGAGCGCAACCCGGCAATTCCTACCAAGTCCGGCCTGATGATGGGCTTGGGGGAAGAGAACGATGAAATTCGCACCGTAATGCAGGACCTTCGCGACCACGGCGTCACCATGCTGACCCTGGGCCAATACCTACAACCGAGCCGCCACCACCTGCCGGTTGCCCGCTACGTGCCCCCGGCCGAGTTCGACGAGCTGCACGACAGCGCCATGGACATGGGCTTTGAGCACGCCGCCTGCGGCCCGCTGGTACGCTCCAGCTACCACGCCGACAAACAGGCGGCCGGGGAAGAAGTTAAATAACCGCCCTTCGATGAAAAAGGCGCCTTAGGGCGCCTTTTTTTATGGCTTCAGCCCAGCACTGCCAAGCCAAGCCAAGCCAAGCCACCACCTCTCAAATTTAAAACAACACTCACAAAAACTCTGTTAACAACAAAATTAACAAGTTAACAAATTGACAACCAAACACCACCCGCCATATAACACTTCACTTCAGAAATTAGCCGTGTAGACGCCTATTTTCCAAGGCATTGCCTCGGTGCACTGCGACGCGCTGCTGCCTACCGTGGCGACAACACCATTCCCTTAATAACCATGACAGAGGAACACCATGCGCAGTACTACAGCACTGACGCTTCTGGGTGCACTACTGGGTCAGCATACCGCTGTGGCGGTGACGCAGACTCAGCCCTTATCCCAGACCAGCCGCCCCGAATTAGGCACATTCAAAGGTTACCCCTCCCACATCGACCAACAACTAGGTACCCCTACTTTTTTATGGCTCAAAAATGATAGCGCAACCAAAAACAAAGCCATTATCGATTCCAAAACCAGCAAAAAGTCGGATAAAAACCAACTGGAAATAAAGGCAAAACAACAGATAATAGCCAACAGCCGACGCCTCGGCATTGACGTGGTTAGCGCAACCAATGCCAAATTAGTGGCTTTGCATGCTCCGCAAGGTGGCCCCACCATTGCCCGTTTCCAGCAGCTCTATCACGGCAAGGAAGTGTTCGGCCGCACCCTCAACGTGCTGCTCGATAAAGCCCAAAATCCCATTGCTCTGACCGGCAATTTTGCCCCTGCCAGCCAAAGCAACGCCTTGGTGGCAGAGGCTTCCGCCGTCGATGCCCGCCAGGCAGCACGCCTCGCCTTTCGCGAGATGACGGGCGAAAACCTGAGTGGCGACTTGCAGAGTCAGGGCGCCGAGGACCACCGCGAAACCTTCACCCTGGCTGGTGGAAATAGCTCCTGGCAGTTGCTGGGGCAAATTCGCACAAAATCCCTGTACTTCAGCCCAAGCGAGACCGGCAGTGCTCTTATTCCCGCCTACCAGGTGGAGCTTCGCGCCCACAATGATAAAGAGCAGCAGGCCTTTGCCTTTATCATATCGGCAGTGGATGGCCGCGTATTGCGTCGCCACAACCAACTGAGCGATGTAGCCACCAGCTACCGGGTCTGGGCCGATAATGAAGGTAAGCACCAACCCTATGACGGCCCGGTCGGCAACGCACTCCTACCTGCCCAGGGCTTTACGCCCCAGCCCGTCGCAACGGAAATACCTGCCGACCAGCCCCTGGTCACCCTAGAACATGGTCCTATCAGCACCAATGATCCCTGGCTACCGGAAGGGGCCACGGAAACCTGGGGTAACAACGCCGTAGCCTATATCGATTTGGGCGCATTAGATGGTTTCGACCGATACGTCGGCGACATCATGCCATCCATGAATGGCGAGCAAAGCTTCGATTTTGCCGCAAGCCTCAGCGACCCCATAGGGGAAGAGGCTCGCAAAGCCGCCGCCGTTAACCTTTTCTATTTGGTGAACTGGCTCCACGACGATTGGTACGACAACGGCCTGGATGAGACATCCGGCAATGCCCAAATGGACAACTATGGCAGGGGAGGCATGGCGGGCGATCCCATCTTCGCCGAGGGCCAGGATTTCTCTGGCCGCAACAACGCCAACATGTATACCCCGTCCGACGGTTCCAGCCCGGTGATGCAGATGTATTTGTTCGACGGCGTAGTCGATGGTGAGCTGACTCTCACCAACCGCAACGGCCTTGGCCCCTATGCCATAGGGACCTCCGACTTCGGTCCTACTGCCTACGACATCCAGTCCGAAGTGGTGATTGGTGTCGACAACAGCGACGACTGGGGTGAAGGCAGTTACAACGACGGTTGCCAAACACCTTACCTCAACCAGACGAACGTCGCTGGCAAGATAGTGATGCTGCGTCGAGGCATGTGCGACTTCAACCTCAAGGCGCAATTTGCTCAGGAAAACGGTGCCATCGCCGTGCTCATCGCCGACAACACCGACCAAGACCAGCCCATGTCTATGGGGGGATACAACCCTTCAGTCACCATTCCCAGTGTGTCCATCACCAAGGCCGCTGGCGACACCCTGCTGGCCGCCATGGACGATGGCCCAGTAGAGGTACATCTGCGCCGAAAGATGACCGACAGGGACGGTACCCTAGATAACGGCGTTATCGCCCATGAGTTTTTCCACTATGTGTCTAACCGTTTGGTGGGAGATGGCAACGGCCTGAGTAACCAACAGGCACGGGCTATGGGCGAAGGCTGGTCTGATGTGGCCGCTCTGCTACTCACAGTGCGTGAGGAAGACAGCCAAGTGCCTGGCAACGACCGCTTTCAAGGGCCTTACGGGATCGGCCTCCATGCCACCTCCAATCCCTACTTTGGTATTCGCCGCGCGCCCTACTCCACTGATTTTTCAGTTAACCCACTGACCTTCAAAGATATCCAAGAAGGCCAGGCGCTGCCGACCTCGGCCCCTCTGGCCTATGGTCAGGACGGCGAAGGCAACAGCGAAATTCACAGCGCTGGCGAGATCTGGGCCAATACCCTGTGGGAGTTCTACGCCAGCCTATTGAACGACAGTCGCTACAGCTTCGATCAAGCTCGCGAACGGATGCAGGATTACCTCATAGGTGGCCTAAAATTGACCCCACTGGACCCCACTTTTCTCGAAGCCAGGGACGCCATTCTGGCCGTGGTAGCTGCCACCGACGAACGTGATTGGGAACTGGCCGCCAAAGCCTTTGCCAAGCGCGGCATGGGCATAGGGGCTCAGGGGCCGGCCCGTTACAGTGAAGACCTGAGTGGCGTTGTAGAGAGCTTCGAGGCTGACGCAGGTTACTTTGAGTTGGCCGAGACCAAGCTGGACACCGGCTTTGACGACGGCAAACAGGGATATTGCAGCAACGATGGCATTCTCGACGCCGGTGAAACAGCCCGCCTGACCCTGACCCTCAACACAGGTGGGCAGGCCGATCTTAGCCAGCCGCTCATGGCCCGAGTCAGTTCCAACGGCGATGCCAGCTTCGCCAATGACGGCCTTATCACCTTCCCAGCACCGATTGTACCTGGTGCACAGGTGTCCGCTTCTACCCTGATCACCCTTGGTAGCGCCGACAAGGGTGAGGATCTGCAACTGCAGATCAACTTCGAGCCTTATGGTGTGGAAGGAGTACTGGAGCCAGCCCCCCTGCTGTTGCACCAGACCGTTAACTACGGCCTGGCGCGTATCAGCCAGGTCGATGACATGGAAACGCCCTTGGCCAGCCAACGCCAATGGCAGACAGGCGGCGTCGATTACCCCTTCTATAACGATTGGGCGCTGGTCGCCTCGGCCGATCCGGCAAGCGCCAGCGGCGTCAACCATCTCTGGGTGGGTCTAGCCAACGGCTACAGTGCCAACACCACTCTGACGGGCCCGGTACTAAATGTCAGCACCAGTGAGCCACTGATAGTGGAATTCGATCATTGGTACAGCTTCGAGGAAATTTACCAAGGTCTTGGCGAAGATGGCGGCGTGGTGGAAGTCAGCGTCAACGGCAGCGAATTCACCAACAGTCTGTTTCTGGGCGGTATATTCGAGGAAGGCGGTTACAATGGCGCAGCTATTGGCAATGATTACGGCCCCGCCTTTGTCGGTACCCTCAACCAAAGCGGCACCTCTAGTCATGTCCGTATCAACTTCGGCTACAACCTGGCTGGCACCCAAACCCGTCTGCGTTTCCGAACTGCGGTTAACGAGTCCAACTCCACTAACTCCCCCACAGGGTGGCTGGTGGACAATGTTGCCATCAGCGGCACTACAACTCCCCCCTTCTTAGGCTTAGTCGATAACGCTCCCCAGTGCGATAACAGACCCTTGCACATCGATGCTGGCCCAGACCAGCAAGTGGCCGAGTTGGACTCCCTAGGCCAGGCTAGCCTGGTCACCCTCAATGCCAATCTACTCGACCGTGACGGTATTGAGGATGTGCATCTGCGCTGGGAGCAGATAGCAGGCCCGACAGTGGTGCTGGACAACCCTTTCAGCGCCACACCCAGCTTTAATGCCCCGCCTGTGGATGACGATACTCAACTCAGCTTCCGCCTGACTGCCAGCCAGCAAGGCGCTATCCAGGAAGACGGTCTGACCGTCACCATAATGGATACACCGCCTCCAGCGCCGACACCAGACCCACAACCGGCTCAGCCCCAGAGCGGTGGCGGTGGCGCCCTGTCTCCTTTGACCGCACTCCTGACTCTTATCACCGGCCTGCTGGCCAGGCGCCGCCGCGTGCCTCTGGCCCCTCGCCCCGACCAACAGCCTTTAGCGAAATGAGGCTCAAGAACATGCAGAACAAGTTCACTCCTTTGACCCTGGCGGTACTGACCGCCCTGACCGGTCCTGCCCTGGCTGCCAGCCCCGTCAAGCACCCCAGCCCACAGGCCTGGGCACAGGAGGCCAGCACCAGCAACCAGCTACTGGTCAGTGTCGACGGCCTTGGCCAAAGCTATGAGGCGCTGCGGCGCCAGGCCCCAGGCATAGCTGCGGCCGAGCTGAAATCCCGGTTGCTGAGCCCGGCCTTCGTCGAGGCAGCCGCCAAAGCCGGCTTGACGATAGGCCGAGTCTTCCCGCGCACAGGCCTGGTGGAACTGACCGCCAGTACCGCTCTTGCCAGCGCCATGGACGCCGCTGGTCGCCTGCCCGGAGCCCGTTTTGCCGCAGTCAACCACAGCCGCCAGCCCCAAGGTCAAACCAAGCGCCCAAATGACTTGTACTACAGCGTGCTCTGGGGCCTGGACGACTACGGCCAGCACAACGTCACCCTCGACACCTATGGCCTGGGTGACAGGGACATCAACGCTCCCGAAGCTTGGGCCGTGCGCACCGATACCGCCGACGTGGTGGTGGCGGTGCTGGATACCGGCGCCGACATCAACAATGCCGATATCCACGACAACATCTGGGTCAACCCCACAGAGATCCCCTACAACGGCATCGATGACGATAACAACGGTTATGTGGACGACATCAACGGCATAGGCCCTGCCGGTGAATACCTCGACATGGACCCGGTCGACAATGACCTGGGCGGCCACGGTTCGGCCATTACCAGCATCATCGGCGCCGTGGGTAACAACGGCGAGAAGGTCACAGGGGTGGCCTGGCACACCCAGATGATGCCCATCAAAGTGGTGCGCAACTGGGGCGCTATCAAGGACGTCAACCTGGTCGAAGCCATAGAGTACGTGCTCGATACCAAGGCGCGCCTGGGCCTTAAACAAGTGGTGATGAACCTGAGTTTTGGCAGCTACCAGCAGAGCCAGGCCCTGACCGCGGCCCTGGCTGCCGCGGCCGACGCCGGGGTGCTGATCATCGCCGCCGCCGGCAACGCCGGCCAGAACAATGACCACATTCCCTTCTACCCAGCCAGTAGCCCTGTGGACGCCATCGTCTCAGTCGGCGGCAGCGGCATTTCTCATCTAGGTAGGGAGCCTGTGTCCAACAAGGGCTGCGCCAGCGTCGATGTGATGGCGCCCGGCGAAGGCATCGTAGGCCTGGCCGCCAATGCAAAGGACCACGCCGAAGTCAGCCTGCTGTTCGGCACCTCGGGCGCCGCCGCCCTGGTGTCGGGTGTCGCCGCCCTGACCTGGGCCCAACACCCGGAATGGGACTGGCGAGAAGTGAAAAACGCTCTGCTGAGTAGTAGCAAGCCGGTGGCCGATCTGCAGGGTGACTCCCTATCCCAAGGCATCATCAAAGCGGATCTTGCCCTAGGTTATGACAGCACTAGGCCCGTGGTGTGGGGTCTGTCTAGCACGACTGCGGCTCCAGGCAGCAGCGTCACGATAACAGGTGTCCGCTTTGGCCAATCCTCAGGCAAGGTGGAGCTCATTAGCAGCGACGGCACTGCAACTGAGTTGACCATTGACCAATGGCAGGACGATAGCATCAAAGTTCTGGTTCCCGATGACGCGCCTTATGGCGCCTCCGGCCTGGTGGTATCCCGGGGCAATCTGCAGTCCGGTCAAGCCTGCTTGGCTGTGGGTGATCAGACTCAGAGCCTTGCCCATCTTGCCAAGAGCCGCAGCCATGCCAGCGCCGCCTTGCTGGACGGCGCCCTTTGGGTCTTTGGTGGCGAGGTCCAGTATGGTGCCCTTGCCAGCGTCGAGCGGGTTGATTTGGCCAGCCACAGGGTCCAGGCCGACAGTGCCTGGACTATGCCGCAGGCCAGCAGCGGCGCCGCCAGCGCCGTGCTGGACGGCAAGGTGTACCTGGCTGGTGGTTTTGGCAAGGACAACAATGCTATCAACAACACTCAGATCTTCGATCCCAACACTCAGAGCTGGAGCCAGGGCGCCCCTATGCCCGGCAAAGTCGGTTACGCAGCTGCTGCTGCCTACCAAGGCAAGCTCTATGTCCTGGGCGGCCTACTACGGCCCCAGTACGATATGAGGCCCGAGGATTTCTCCGACACTCTCTATATCTACGATCCCAAAGCCGACAGTTGGACTACAGGGCCCAGTCTGCCCAAAGCCAGTTGGGGCCAGGCCGCCAGTGTCGACCCCAGAGGCCAAGGCATAGTGGTGGCAGGCGGCTTTGTTGATGCCAGCGGCGACGCCGTCAAGACGGTACAGTTGTTCGACCCACGAACTGGTAGCTGGCAAGCTCTGCCTGATATGCTGGAAGCCCGCAGCAAATTCTCCCTCCTCACCCACAACGACGCTGTTTATGCCCTGTTCGGCTGGCAGAACTACCAAACTCTGACCCTGGACTCAGGGGAAATACTGGTCGACGGCCAGTGGCACAAAGCCACTCAGGTGGATATCGGCCTAAACGGCACAGCCGTGGTTCAGGACGGGGAGCAAGCTTTTATCGTCGGCGGCGAGCAGCGCATCGCCACTGGGGATGACAACAGCGAGTATTCTACCGACCGCGTATTCTCAAGCCAGGTGCTGGCTTTCAATCTGGCCGAGCGCCCACAAATAGCTCAGCCTGAACCCGAACCTACTACTCCAGACCCTGAACCAGCCCCGCTATCAAGCAGCGGTGGTGGCGGTGCGGCTGGCGGCCTGCTGCTGGCCCTGCTGGGTGCGGCGGGCCTTCGCCGCAAGACCCGCCGCTTGACCAAGTTTCTTGCCCTTGGCCTGTTGCTGGCATTTGGCAGCCAGGCAAGCGAGGTGGACAACGCTTTGCTGCTGGTCAAGATCAAAAAAGGCGTCTCAGACCAAAGCGGTGCCCAACCGCAACTGCCAAGCGAGTTAACCGCTCTGCTAGAGCAAGTGGGCGGCAAGCCGGTCAAGTGGTTCAAGCACGCTGGTCTTTTGAGCGTAGAAGTCCATGGCCAAGGCGAGGCGGCACTCAAGGCCCTTCGTCAAAGCCCCTTGGTACAATACGCCGAACCCAGCTTCCAGAGGGAACTACGTAATACCTACCCTAATGATCCTGAGCTGCGCCGTAGCTGGGGCCTTGACAACTATGGCCAGCAGTTCCAACACGCCTATGGTCTGGTCGACCGGGATATCAACGCCCCCGAGGCCTGGGACATTCGCCACGACGCCGACGACGTAGTGGTAGCCATCATCGATGGCAAGGTCGACACCCACCATCCAGAGCTGGTGGACAACCTATGGATCAATCCAGGTGAGATCGCCGGTAACGGTCTAGACGACGACGGTAATGGCTACATTGATGACATTCATGGCATTGACCTAAGCAAAGACCGCAATAGCCCAGTGGAAGACCCTGTCTATGGCGGTACGTACGACCCCACACTCTATAGCCATGCCACGGCCGTAGCAGGCATCATCGGCGCTAAAGGCGATAACGACCAGGGCGTGGCAGGTGTAGCATGGAGAGTCAAGCTGATGCCGCTGGCCGCCATCGGCGCCGACGACTTCGGCCTGGTAGACGATGGCCGCATCGTCGAGGCTATTGAATACCTGCTGGACACCAAGGAAAGACTAGCACTGCCAAGAGTGGTGTTGAACATGAGCTGGGGCAGCTACCGCCACAGCCAGGCCATACATGATGCCCTGCAGGCAGCTCAGGACGCAGGCGTGCTGATGGTTGCCGCTGCAGGTAACAGCAGCCTGGATGAGGACACCGAGCCCACCTATCCGGCCAACGACGCCCTGGCCGCCATGGTGGCAGTGGGCGGTATGGACAGCTCCGCCCCGGGCCTGATGTTCACGAGTGACTACGGCTGCAACTCAGTGGACCTGCTGGCACCAAGCTTCAACATCTACAGCCTGGCCCCCATGCAGGATCTGGGTTACAGCATCAACACCGGCAATTCCATGGCAACCGCCTATGTCTCGGGCATTTCCGCCCTGATCTGGGCCCAGTACCCCACGGCCAGCGCCCTGGATGTAAAAGCGGCGCTGATGAATGCCAGCGAACCCATGATCGATTTGACCCGTACCAGCCTGACTCAGGGCATGGTGCGCGCTGACAAGGCCCTGGCTCCTGGTGTGATCAGCAACAGCGCCATATGGGATCTGAGCCCCATGGCGGCAGGCCCTGGCCGGGTACTGACTCTCAGCGGCCACCACTTTGGCGACCAAGCAGGTCAGGTCAAGCTTATCCAAGGCGAGCAACAGCTGACCATGGATGTGCTCTCCTGGCGCGATGACCACATCGAGGTAAGGGTTCCGGTGGAAAGCCCCTTCGGCCAGGCCGAAGTTCAGGTCATTCCACCCATGGCCTATCCCAGTCATAGTGCCTGCTTCACCGTCGCTGAATACCCAGAGCAGGTGGCCAGCAGCCTGTCGCCACGTATTGGCGCGGCCTATACCGAGCTGGACGGTAATCTCTGGTTACTGGGCGGTGAGGACAGTGGCGCCGCCAGCGCCACTGTCGAAAGAGTCGACACCACCAGCCTAACTGTCAGCAGCGACAGCACCTGGGCACTGCCTAGCCCCCTCACCGGAGCTAAGGCTGTGTCAGAAAACGGACTGATCTATTTAGTGGGGGGATTTAACAGTGATGGTTATCCCACTGATGAAGTTCTCGCATTCAACCCGGCGACCCCGGGCTGGCAGCAGGTTGCAACATTACCCCATCCTCTAGCTAACGCCACCGTGGTGGTGGCAGAAGGCAAGCTCGTTATCATGGGTGGCCAACTTACAGCAGATCCATTGGTACTACCCAGCGATATCAGTACAGATGTAGCCATACTGGACCTGAGTAATATGAGCTGGAGTCAAGGCCCTAATCTGCCCCAAGCAGTGGCTAATGCTGGAGCTGAGTTTAATCCGGCAGATGGCACGATTAGCCTCTACGGTGGCTACTATCAGCCATGGGAAAATGCTTCGGCTACATCGGCCACCAATGCCGTCTGGCATTGGGCACCCGGCAGCGATAGCTGGGCAGCGGGTGTTCCCATGATTGAAGCACGTGAAGGTCATCTACTACTTCGCTATAAAAATGAGGTTTATGCGCTTTTTGGCCGATCTAACACCAACAACCAGACAGTTTGGGGCATCAATACTGGAGAGCGCTTAGTAGGCGATACTTGGCAACAGGTAGTACTGGGAAATCGTCGCCTTGCACAGCCCGCCGGCACTATTGCAGGTACACGGTTCTTAGTTGTCGGAGGTGTGGACGACTTCATCGAAACCAGTGCCGGTGATGAGCAAGTCTGGCAAGTCTCCATTCCTGGGGTCACTCAAAGTGAGCTTCCCCCAACCGATAATGTTCCACCTGAACAGGGGCTACCAGTAACTCCGCTCCCTGAGTCCTCGTCGCCCCCTTCTGGCAAAAACTCTGGAGGCGGAGCAGGCAGCCCAATACTCAGCCTGATGTTGGCAGGCATAGCGCTTTGGCGCCGTCGTAAACTCCCAGATTAAATAAAGTAAAACGCCATCATCAAAAAATGGTTGCTTTGACTGAAAGCCCCCCAATAAGGGGCTTTCGTTTTTACAGGTTCCGCTCGCAAGCTGAGCTGTTGACTCACCTCCCATGATTGCCTTGTCAACATTCCCAACCAACGTAAAAATAATGCCGAAGCCCTTAGTTGAACATTAGCACTACAGAGCATTTTTCAACCATCCACTCTCTGCAGGCACCTCGCCCTTAGGTGGTGGCTTTCGGGTTCAGGTATGTCCGATATGCCATGGCACGCCAAAATTTCCTCCCCAATACTTCGCGTTCAGATCTTAGGCACACTCAAGGAAGAGTCATGTCACGCCAGATGCTTCTTTCGCAAGCGCGCAGCATTGCTGCTAACACCTTGGTCAGCTGGCTGGAAAGACGCCGTTCAATACCCCGAGCTCTCCAAGCTGTTTGATAACGACACCCAGCGCCCCATGACGGTAAAAAAGCTCCCCGCCAAACTGTCGGCCTGGCTGGAGACCCGGGTAAAACTCAAACACCAAGCCTTTCAAATGCTGTGCAGCCTCAACGACTTTGACCGCCTCAAAGTGGTTGAGGAGATAGTCAGCATCTGTAAAAACCCCAGCGCGCCGGATGTGTCGGTGCAGCGCAAGAATGCCTTCCAGCGCCTTCGCCGCAGCCAATATCCTTTTAAGGGGTATCACTATTTGGTGATGTTTGCCGTGGAGGGTCCAAACATCGTGGTTAATGATGTGCTGTTTGATAAGCGACTGTTGAGTAGCCAAGAGGCCAGCAATATGGAGCGCAACGCGCTTTACCGGGTAAAACGCAATGGCTATGCCGCCTTCGATCCAAGCAAGGGTGACAGCGAACTCGCCGATAAATTAGCTGACAACTGGGACAACCTGACTCCTCAGCCAGTGCACAGGATTGAAACCCGTCACGCCGCCATCAACGGTATGCTCAACGGGCTATCCAAGGCAACTTGGTTGATGGGCACTCACCTAGAAACGGCCTATAAAGGACATCGGATAGACGACTACACCCTGTTCCATAACCCCAGTGAAAGCGCTAAGGAAGATTTGCTGGAATGCGCATTCGATAAAAGGGCGGCGGGCCGTATCCATGGTTTTAGCCACAACGTCCACCATTTGGCTGCAGTGCTCAATGAAGCGCAGCAGCGCGGCCAGCAAACCCATTGGGTGGCACACAGCCAGGGCGCGATTATTTTTGCCAGAGCGGTGCGGGTGCACCTTAAGGAAATTGGCACCCCACTTAACTGACATAAAGTCAGCATGCATGGCGCCGGCTGCAGCATGGCCGACGCACGCATTGTGTGCCAACAGGCGCTGATCCAGATGGTATCAAGCCGTAATAACCCCTTCGACATGGCACCCAACTTGGCTGGCGGCAATGATTTAAGTCCCTCAGGGCTTATCCGTTCCTTGCAATTTGCTGGCCTGGTCGTCGGCGAGAACAGCCTGGCAAGCCCCCATACCTTGCCTTACCTGGGGCTGGAGACCTACTATCACCAACTGGTCATGACCGGCAACCATGACCGGGCCCGTATCGTTGCCAAGTACCGCTCCTAGGATCTCGTCTTGCTGAACACGTTAAAACAAAAACTGGTGCAGAGCGGGACCCATGGCGGTCCCGACCTTGAGCACAGCTGGTCTCATCAGGTCCGCTTTGATACAGCGCAAATCCACCTTTTAAAACCGGGCAGCCTGATAGAAGAGCGCGTCCCAAGCAGCTACCCTTGCCAGCTTGATGCCGCCGACTTTGCGACAAACCAAGCCCAAGCCAGCCAACTGCGCCGCACCCTGCACTCGCGCATCACCATTGCCTCAACTCTCTGGCAATATCGCCAGCCACGTTGGTACAAGCATCAACATGAGCCTTTCACCTTGGTCACCGCCATCTGGGGCGTGGAGAAGCTCAAACGCTCTTTGGTAGAGCCGACCTCGACGGCCTTAGCGCAGTACCTTAAAGACGACTACCAGCATCATTTCAATGACCAGGGTGGCCACAATTGGCAAATACGGCAAAAAGCCATTGCCTATTGCGCCACCCGGGAATACCTGTCTGAGCCAGCTCGGGTAGAGGCCTATTACCAGCAGTTGGTAAACGGCGAGGCCAACCCTGCCCATCTGGCGCAGGTTCTGGCGGACTACGGCGATTACATCGACAGCGCTGTGAATGCAGATGCCGCCCATGTGCCGACGCTTTTTGAAGAAGTGACGATGGGAGCCATGCCCTGGGTACGCTTCGAATGGGGCTATCACGGCTTTCGCCCCGATAATCTCTATTACGCCAGCCCCTTAGATACTGGGCATCTATTGTTGCTGGATTTCAGCTTTAACCGCCTATTGCCAGATACCGATCAGTACTGGTTGGAGCGAGCGCGAGAGGACGCCGCCAAGGTGGTCACCGGCACCACAGTGCAGCGGCTGGCACTGCCTCAAGACTAAAAAGGCGCCCTAGGGCGCCTTTTTATTATCCGTGCATCAACCCTGCCAGCCCCTGGTACCCGAGATAGAGCCCGACCATACCGATAAGCAGGCTGGAGCAATACGGGGCCTTGCGGGCAAATTCACCAAAGCCGGCAAAACGTTTGGAGGCGTGGCGCACCCCAAGGGCCGCTAGGGCGCCAGAGGCCACCAGCGTTAATGCCAGGCCAACGCTGAAACTCAGCACCAAGGTCGCGCCCAGTGCCACCTTCTTCAGTTGCAGGCACAGCAGCAACACCGTGATCGAGGCCGGGCAGGGAATAAGGCCGCCGGTCAGGCCAAACAGCACTATCTGCCCGGTGGTGACCTCCCGGTTACTAAAACGGCGGCGAATGTCTTCGCCGTGGGCCCGCTCGTGGGCGTCTTGATATTCACCGTCGCCAAGGATCAGCGCCGCGCCATGAGGGTGGGCATGGCTGTGGCTGTGGCTGTGGTCATGGTCATGGTCATGGTCATGGTCATGGTCATGGTCATGATGATGATGGTGGTGCGGGCGCCAGGTACGCCAGAACATCCACAACGCCACCACCACGATAATGCCCCCCGAGGCGAGCTGGAAGTAAGGCTCGGTCTGCTCGGCATTCCAGTGGCTGCCAAAATAAAGCCCGGTCATGGCCACCGCCCAAACCACCAGGGTATGGGAAACAGTAGCCGCCAGCCCCAGCAGTACCGCTTGGGTCAAGGTGCCCCGAATGGCCACGATAAAGGCCGCCATCATGGTCTTGGAGTGGCCTGGCTCCAGGCCGTGCAGGGCGCCCAGCAAAATGGCACTGGGAATAAACAGCCAGGCATTGCCTTGGGCCAACAAGGTAGAGAAGGTTTCCATCCGTTTTCCGATGCGCCTTATAATGTGGCCAAGATGATACTCCCCCCGAGTATAAAAATACTACCCCCCAGTATATGAGTGCGAGGTAAAAGCGATGCATACCGTCAAGGACAAAGCCAAGCTGCTGGCACGGGTAAAACGGATCCAGGGACAAGCCAGCGCGTTGGAAAAACTGCTGGCCCAAGAACAGGACTGCGCCGCCATCTTGCAGCAAATCGCCGCCATTCGCGGCGCCGTTAACGGCCTGATGGGCGCCGTAATCGAAGGCCACCTGGTGGACCATCTGGTGGAAGAAGAAAGTCTTAGCGCACGCCAGCAGGAAGCGGAGGCCATCCTGCAGGTGATTAGGTCCTACTTGAAGTGAGCCTTTATTTTCACCTCACCAGTCATGCTTATTAAGCCATTTTTGCCGCCCCGCCCTTCCCCGCGAAGGGCTTTTTAATAGCCCAGCATCATGCTGGTCGTCGCTATTGCGGCTTCAGGCCCACATCGGCCGCCTCCTCCACCTGTCCCATCGCTTTTTCCGGCGGCCCTAATCGGCCCGGTGTGCTGGGAGTTAAAGCCCTTATTTTTCAAGGCCATAAAAGTAACGTGCCGGCCAAAGACGCAGGCACCGTCTATAGTTACTTGCGTTTTGAAAGTATCGAGATCATAGTTACTTCACATTTGAAAGTTAAGTGATGCGCCATGCCCAAGGCCGGGGTATCACCCACCCGCTACCCATGTGAGGATTTGCCATGTCTACCCAACCTGTCATTGCCTTTGTTACCGGCGCCAACCGCGGCCTGGGCCTGGAATTTGTCAAAGCGCTGCAAGCGGCGGGCGCTGCCAAAATTTATGCGGCGGCGCGCGACCCGGCCAGCATCACCCTGCCAGGGGTCGTGCCGGTGAAGCTGGATGTCACCCGCCCAGAAGAGGTTACGAAAGCCGTCGCCCTTTGTGGCGACGTGACGCTTCTTATCAACAACGCCGGCATTGCCGACTTCAAAGGCTTTGTCGAAGAAGACAGCATCAGTGCCACCCAACGCATGATGGACACCAACTTCTACGGCATGATCCGGGTCAGCCAGGCCTTCTCGCCGGTGCTTAAAGCCAATGGCGGCGGCGCCATCCTCAACGTGCTGTCGGTGGCCAGTTGGCTGGGCTCGCCGCTGCTGGGGCCCTATGCCGCCACCAAGGCCGCCGCCTGGAGCTACACCAACAGCCTGCGCCTGCATCTGGCCGAGCAACAGACCCAGGTCAGCGCCCTGCATGTGGGTTTTATGGATACCGACATGGCCAAAGAGGTGCCCTATGAAAAGGTCAGCGCTGCCAGTGTTGCCCGCCAGGCCATTGCCGAGGTGGCAGCCGGTAAGACCGAGATTTTGGCTGACGATGTCACCCGCGCCGTCAAAGCCGGGCTGAGCCCCGAGCAGGCAGTGTATCTAACCGCCATGGAGCGCTGAGCGATGGCGGCGCCCTTTTCTGGGCGCCGCTGTTACAATGCCTCGAAGACAAGTCCAAGGGGCCCTAGATGCAACGCAAAAAACTCGACGGTACACCCTGCCCTATTGCCCGCAGTCTCGAACGTGTGGGGGAATGGTGGAGCATCCTTATCCTGCGGGACGCCTTTTACGGCCTGACCCGTTTTGACGAATTTGAAAAAAGCCTCGGCATTGCCCCCAACATGCTGACCCGGCGCCTGGGCACCCTGGTGGAAGAAGGGCTGCTGGAAAAACGCCTCTACCAGCAAAAACCGCCCCGCTATGGCTACCACCTGACCCAGGCGGGCCTTGATTTTCGGCCGGTGCTGATGGCCTTTGCGGCCTGGGGCAACAAGCATTTCGCGCCTGAGGGTCATAGCGTCGACATCATCGATACCGACACTGGCCGCCCGGCTGAACCGATGATGGTAGATGCCCATACCCTCAAACCCCTGACCTCCGCTACCCACATGATGGCGCCGGGCCCGGCGGCAACGGCCGAGCAGCGCGAGCGCCTGGCCCGCTATGCCAAGTTACGGGCCGAGCGCCTCAACCCATAAAGCGGTAACCGATACCGGGCAGGGTCTCGATAAGGGCCGGCTGCTCGGCATCGTCCCCGAGTTTGCGCCTGAGGTTTGCCACCACAATGCGCAGGTAATGGTTGTCGTCCTTGTGGCTTGGCCCCCACACCGCCACCAGCAATTGCTGCTGGGTCAGTACCTGGCCGGGATGGCGCAAAAGTTCCACCAAAAAGGCAAATTCCTTCTTGGACAGCCGAATATCCCGGCCCTGGTGACGAAGGGTTTGGCTGGGGAGATCCAATTCCAGGTCACTGCTGGCAAAACGCAACTGCCCTCCCTGGGTCAGCCGCAGCTGCTGGCGCAGCAGCACCCGTACCCTTGCCATAAACTCCTGAATGCCAAAGGGTTTGGTCATGTAGTCGTTGGCACCGGCGTCCAGCAGCCGCACTTTTTCGGCTTCGTCTTCACGCACCGACAGCACCAGCACCGGCCAGTCATGGTCGCGGCGGATGGCACTCAGTACCTGGCTGCCGTCGCCGTCGGGCAGGCCAAGATCCAGCACCACCAGTTGCGGATGCTGCTGGCGACAAAGGGTCAGGGCCTCATGGACCGTGGCCGCTTCCAGCACCGCAAAGCCCTCGGCGGCCAGGCTCAACCGCAAAAAGCGGCGAATGGCCGCTTCGTCGTCAACGATAAGCACGGTGATCATCGGCTTTCCTCGGTATTTAAGGCCAAAGGCAGGGACAGGCGCATGCAGGTGCCGGTTTGGCTGGGCCCGGCAAAGGCCCAGATCTTGCCGCCGTGGGCTTCCACCATGGCCCGGGAGATGGCAAGCCCAAGGCCGGTACCGCGGCTGCCCCCGTCGCCCACCGGCTGGGTGTAAAACAGGTTGAAGATGCGGGTGCGGTCCGCTTCGTTGATGCCGGCGCCCTTGTCGATGATATCTACCAACAGATCCGGGGCCGCCACCATGGCGCGTATCTCGATGGGGCTGCCAGGGGGCGAGTAGCGGGCGGCGTTATCCAAAATATTGACCAGCACCTGCTCTATGAGCGCCGGGTGTACCCGAAGCCTGGGCAGGGCCGGGTCCAGGTGGGTTTGCAAGGGATGCTGGCTAAGAGCCGCCGCCAAACGCCCGGCGGCGCCGTCAATCAAGGCTGCCAAGGTCACCGGCTCGCGATTAAGGATAAAATCCGGCTGGCCCAGGCGGGTCATGTCCAACAGGTTTTGCACGTAGCCGTGCAGGCGCTGCGCTTCTTGCAAGATGGAAAATTGCAGCTCGGTCTTGTCAGCCGGGGCCAGGCGATCGTCGTAGTCCAGCAAGGTGGTGCTGGCCCCCATAATGCTGGCAAGGGGGGTTTTAAGGTCATGGGAGACCGACGACAACAAAGCGGCGCGCATCCGGTCGGTTTCAGCCTGAAATTCGCTTTGCTGCAAGCGGTTGTCCAGCTCTACCCTGGCCAGGGCCGCGCGGATATCCGCCAGCATGGCCTGGAGCTGGTGCTCGGCGCCGCTACCCAAAGCATTTGGCAGCTCAAGCGCCAAGGCCTGGCCCTCCCCCAGGGGCTGATACTGCATGGCGGCGGCGTTGAGGGTCTGGGTAAAGTGGCCCGCCACCTGCTGGTGGGCCAGGCACCATTGCAGCGCCGCCTGATCGGTCATGCCAAGGCCGCGCTGCTGCAACACCTCTTCGCTACCCACGCAAAACACCTTGAGCGCCAGGGCGTCGGCTACGGCCGAGGCGCCAAGGCCCAGCACCTCGTCCTTGCTGTGGGCCGATGCCAGGGCCTGGCTAAGGCCCAGCAGCGCCGTGCCGATGCGGTGGGATTCGCGAAGCCCCACCAGTTGCTGGCGCTGCTTGGCGGCCAGCCGGCCGGCGGCCATGCCCACCACCAGCAACGCCAGCAAGGTCAACAGATCGCTGTTGCTGGCCACCGCCAGGGTGTAATAGGGCTCGGTGAAAAAGAAGTTGAACGCCACAAAGCCCAGCAGCGCCGCCAAGGTGGCCGGCACCACGCTGGTGGAAAGGGCGGTGGCCAGCACCCCCAGCACAAACAGCAGCGCCATGGCCGATGCCGGCAGCCAAGGCGCCGCCGCCAGGGCGATCAGGGTTGCCAGGGTCATGATGCCACCCCCAAGGACCAGTTGCCCCCAGCGCCCCGGCGCCGGCGCGCGCAAGGGAGAGGGGCTGGGCTTTGCAGCCTGAGTGTCAACCAAGGTCAGCTCCAACTGGCTGGCCTTGGCCAACAGGTAACGAAGCAGTGAGCGGCGCCACCAGCGCGGCTTGGGCTTGCCCAGCAGCAGCTGCGAGACATGCTGGCTGCGGGCGGTATCCACCAGGGTTGCCCCCACCCAGGGGCTGGCGAGGGTCAAAACCCGGGCGCCGAGCTGCGAGGCCAGCGCCAGGGCATCGGCGAGGGCCGCTGAAGGCGTGCCTCTGGTTTGCACATGCAGCACCAGCCAGGGCAACTGGCGGCGCTGGGCAATGCGATGGCCATAGCGCACCAGGGCACTGGCAGCGCCGTTGTCGGCCAGGCACACCATCAGCTTGCCACGCAAAGAGGCCTGTTCGCGGCCCTGGGCCTGCCATTGCAGCTGCATGTGGCCTTCCACATGACTGGCCGCCGCCTGCATGGCCAGCTCCCTGAGGGCGGTGAGGTTGGGCAGGGAGAAAAAGGCCTGCAAGGCAGCCCGCGCCTGGGCTTCCATGTAGACCTTGCCCTCTTTAAGGCGCGCCAGCAGCTCCCTGGGGGGCAGGTCAATCAGCACCAGGCTGTCGGCCCCCAGCAGCACCTTGTCGGGGAGGGTTTCCTTGACCCTGACCCCGGTCAGCTGCCAGACCACATCGTTGAGGCTTTCCAGGTGCTGCACGTTGAGGGTGCTGTAGACATCGATGCCGGCCGCCAGCAGCTCTTCTACGTCTTGGTAGCGCTTTTGATGGCGGCTGCCGGGGGCGTTGCTGTGGGCCAGCTCGTCCACTACCGCCAGTTGCGGGCGGCGGGCCAACAGGCCGTCGAGATCCATTTCGTCAAGGGTTTGGCCACGGTGGGCCAAGGGCCGGCGCGGCGCTACCGCCAGGCCCGCCAGCAGCTCTTGGGTGTCTTGGCGGCCATGGGTTTCCACTACTCCTACCACCACATCCAGCCCCTGGGCGATGAGCGCCGGCAGAGCCTGGAGCATGGCGTAGGTCTTACCCACGCCAGGGGCCGCGCCTAAAAATATCTTCAGCTTGCCCCGCGGCGAGTCTTGTTCCAGCTCGGCCAGCAGGGCGTCGGCGCGGACATCATCGCGCATAGGGTTCCTTATCCAGGGCCAAGTTCAACAGCAGCACATTAACCACTTGCGGGCCAAGAATACCAGCTTGGCGCCGGCTAAGAACCAGGCTTTGCACCTTGGCAGCCGGTAGCCCCCTGGCCGCCGCTACCCTCGGCACCTGCTCCAGGGCCGCCGCCAGGGGCAGATCTGGGTCTACCCCTGAAGCGCTTTTGGTGAGCATGGCCGGGTGGCTGTAGGGCTGAGCCTCGGCAAAGGCGCGGCGCGCGGCGCTACCTTGGGGAAGGTTAGTGGCGCCAGAGCCGGCGCCGTCATAACCGGTGGCAGAGGGCCGGCTGTGAAAATAGCCAGCGCCGGTAAAACCCTGGCCGATAAGGGCCGAGCCGATAAGGCGCCCGGCGCCGTCGTGAATAAGGCTGCCGTTGGCCTGGGCCGGGAACAGCCACTGGCCAAGGCCAGTGACCAGCATGGGGTAGCCAAGGCCCAGCAGCAGGGTGAGCACCAGCAGGGTACGGATAGCATTCATCAGGGGCTCCTTACACTAGGCCCAGGGCCGAAATAGCCAAATCAATCAATTTGATACCAACAAAAGGCACCACCAGCCCCCCTACCCCGTACAGCAGCAGATTGCGGCGCAGCAAGGCACTGGCGCTGCCCTTGAGGCTGACCCCTTTAAGGGCCAGCGGCACCAGGGCGATGATAATGAGCGCGTTAAAGATGATGGCCGAGAGGATGGCACTTTGCGGGCTCGCCAGGTGCATCAGGTTCAGCACCCCCAGTTGGGGATAGGCCGCCACAAAGAGCGCTGGCAAGATGGCAAAATACTTGGCCAAGTCGTTGGCAATAGAGAAGGTGGTCAAGGCGCCACGGGTTACCAAGAGCTGCTTGCCCACCTGTACCACGTCCAGCAGCTTGGTGGGGTTAGAGTCCAGGTCCACCAGGTTGCCGGCTTCTTTTGCCGCCTGGGTGCCCTCGTTCATGGCCAGCCCCACATCGGCCTGGGCCAGGGCCGGGGCGTCGTTGGCACCGTCGCCGCACATGGCCACCAGCCGGCCGTCTTGTTGCTCCTGGCGGATATAGGCCAGTTTTTTCTCGGGAGTGGCCTCGGCGACAAAATCGTCCACCCCCGCTTCGGCGGCGATGGCGGCGGCGGTAAGGGGGTTGTCACCGGTGATCATCACGGTGCGGATCCCAAGGGCGCGCAGCGCCTGAAAGCGCGCCTTGATGCCGGGCTTGATGATGTCTTTAAGGTGCACCGCCCCCAGCAGGCTTTGGCCCTGGCACACCAGCAGCGGCGTGCCGCCCTGGCGGGCGATGGCGTCCACCGCCTGCATCAAGGGCTCAGGGGCCTCGCCTGCGGCAAGACCCAAATGGCGCAGCACCGCGTCCACCGCGCCCTTGCGATAGCGCTGCCCGCCCCGGTCAAGGCCACTGAGGCGGCTTTGCGCCGAAAAGGCCACCACCTCGTCCCCAGGCGCTTCCTCACACCCGGGCAAGGCCGCCAGCACCAGGATGGATTTGCCCTCGGGAGTGTTGTCCCCCAAAGAGGCCAGGGCCGCTGCCTCGGCCAGCCGGGCTTTGTCGACACCCGGCGCCGGGATAAAGGCATCGGCCATGCGGTTGCCAAAGGTGATGGTGCCGGTTTTATCCAGCAGCAGGGTGCGCACATCGCCAGCCGCCTCCACGGCGCGGCCGGATTTGGCAATCACGTTCAACTTGACCAGCCGGTCCATGCCGGCAATGCCGATGGCCGACAACAAGCCGCCGATGGTGGTGGGGATCAGGGTGATAAAAAGGGCGATAAGGTAAAGCCTTGGCACCTGGCTGCCGTTGTAACCCAGGAACCAGGGCAAGGTGGCCACCACCAGCAGGAAGATAAGGGTCAGCCCCACCAGCAAGGTATCAAGGGCCTGCTCGTTAGGGGTTTTCTGGCGCTTGGCCCCTTCCACTAGGGCAATCATTCTGTCCAGGGTGCCCTGCCCCGGCTCGGCGCTCACCTCGACATAAATGCGGTCAGACACCACCAGGGTATTACCGGTTACGCCGCTGCGGTCGGTGCCGGACTCGCGGATCACCGGCGCCGACTCGCCGGTAATGGCCGCCTCGTTCACCGAGGCAATACCGGCCACCACTTCGCCGTCCGCCGGGATGGTTTCTCCCGCTTTTACCAGCACAATATCGCCCCGGCGCAGGCTGGGAGCCGCAACCCACTGGCCCTCAGTGTCGTCAAGGCCGGTCACCTTACGGGCCTGCAACTGGCTAAGATTGGCTTTGAGGCTGTCGGCCCTGGCCTTGCCCCGGCCTTCGGCCAGGGTTTCGGCGACGTTGGCAAACCACAAGGTCAACCACAGCCAGCCGGTGAGCTGCCAGGCAAGAAGTGGGGCAACACCGGAGATGGCCGCCCCCAGCAGCGCTTCGAGGCTGGCAAGCACCGCCGCCACCCACAGGCAAAAGAGGATAGGTTTGTTGACCAGCGCCTTGGGGTGAAAACGGCGCAGCGCTTCGCTTGCGGCGCGAGCCGCCATAACGGAATCGAACATCAGAAGGCTCCCACAGTCAGGGCATCGGCAACAGGGCCCAAAGCCAGGGCCGGCAAGAAGGCCAGGCCGCCAATCATCAGGATGGTGATCACCAGCAAGGTGATGAACAGGGCGCCCTTGATGGGAAAATCGCCCTGGCCGGTTTCTACCTTGGCCGCGCCGGCCAGGGAGCCGGCTACCGCCATAACCGGCAAGATGATGCCAAAGCGCCCCAACACCATGGCCAATGCCAGCAGCAGGCACTGGGTGTTGTCGCTGGCGCCAAAGCCGGCAAAGGCCGAGCCGTTGTTGCCGGTAGCCGAGGCATAGGCATAAAGCAGGCGGCTAAGGCCATGAGGCCCCTCGCTGCCGATAACGGCCTCATGGCCCGGCAGCAGCAGGGTCAGGCCGCCCAGCACCAGCACCCCAAGGGGCATCACCAGCATGCTGGCCACCACCCATTTCATCTGCCCGGCGCCCAGCCGTTTACCGAGGTACACCGGGGTTTTGCCTACCATCAGGCCGCACAGGAACACGGTCAGCAGCACAAACAGCAACATGCCGTAAATGCCAGCGCCAACGCCGCCGAAGATAACTTCCCCCAGCAGCATGTTCACCAGGGCGACCAGGCCGGAAAGGGGGGCAAAGCTGTCGTGCATGGCGTTGACCGAGCCATTGGATGCGGCGCTGGTGGCCACCTCCCAGAGGGTGGAGAGGGTCAGGCCAAAGCGGCTTTCCTTGCCTTCCCAGTTGCCAGGCTCGGTGGTTAACCCAGCAAGGGTTGGGTCGGGCAGGCTCTCTTGCCACAGTGCCACCGCCAGGCCAATTAGCAGCAGTACCAGCATGGCCGCCAGTATGGCGCGGCCATGACCGCTGTCTTTGATGTAGCGGCCAAAGGCAAACACCATGGCCGCTGGCAGCAGCAGCAAAGCCACCATCTCCAACCAGTTGGAAAGTGCCGTTGGGTTTTCAAAGGGATAGGCGGAGTTGGCCCCGAAAAAGCCGCCGCCATTGGTGCCCAGCTGCTTGATGGCTTCTTGAGAGGCCACCGGCCCCAGAGCCAGGGTCTGCTGGGCGCCTTCAAGGGTATGGGCCACCGGGTAGGGGTTGAAGGTCTGGGGCACCCCTTGCCAGATAAGCAGCAGCGCCATCACCAGCGCCATGGGCAGCAGCAGGTAGAGCGCGATGCGCAGCAAATCCTGCCAGAAGTTGCCCAGTTGGCGGCCCTGGCGCTGGCTGATGCCCCGAAACAGCGCCGCCGCCACGGCAATACCGGTGGCGGCAGAGGCAAAGTTTTGTACCGTTAGCCCCAGCATCTGGCTGAAATAAGAAAGCTGCAGCTCACCGCTGTAGGCTTGCCAGTTGGTGTTGGAGACAAAGCTGACGGCGGTATTGAGAGCCAGTTGCCAGGGCAAACCCGGCAGATGCTGGGGGTTTAGGGGCAAAAAGCCCTGGGCCATCAACACCAGCATCAACAGCGCCATGCCGGCGAGGTTAAAGGCCAGCAGGCTGCCAAGATAGCGCTGCCAATTCTGGCCTTGGCTATCGTTGGTGCAAAGCCTTAACAGGCTTTTATCCAGGGCATGGCCCGGCCCTTCCAGCACGCGGTGAATGTAGCGGCCAAGCCAGGGCGCCGGCAGCAATACCAGCAAGATAAACAGCAAGGGGTAAAACCATTGTTGCCACATGTCGCCTCCTAGTGCTCGCTGCGAACCAGGGCAAAGCCCAGGTAACAGAGCAAGGCGACAACAACGAAAAGATACAACCAGTTCATGAGGGTTCTCTCGGTTCAATGGACCAAGAAAGCCTAAGAACAAGGGCCGTTAAGGGGCTATAAAGGCTGGGGCCGGGGCCGTAAAGAAGCCGTAAAAAAGGCGCCTTGCGGCGCCTTTGGCTGGGTTAGCGGTGCTCGTTAAACTCTTGGGTGACATCCGCAGCCCTTGGCTGCTTGCTGATGTCTTCGGCCTTAAGGGGCTTGATGGGGGCCTTTTTCAGCTCGGCTTCGAGGTAGCTGATGGCCTTGTCGAGCTGGGCATCCTTACCCTCGAAGGTGGCGTGGGGCAGGTTGTCTACCGCGATATCGGGAGAGACCCCCTGGCCTTCCACTATCCAGTGGCCGTCCAGCTCAAACTGCGGGAACTCGGCCACCCTCGCCATGCCGCCATCAGCCAGGCTGTTGCGGCCAGTCAGCCATACCCCTGCCCCGGCGGTGCGCATGCCTATCAGCGGCGCCAGGCCCAAGGCCTTGATGCCGGCGCTGAAAGTCTCGCCGTCCGAATAGGTGATTTGGTCGGTCAGCACCACCAGATGGCCCCTGAAGGCCTGCTGCATGTTGGTGTTGGCATCGCCGTGCTTGGGCTGCCAGAACATCCAGGCCCGTTGCAGCAGCTTGTTGATCACCCAGGAATCGATGTTGCCGCCGCGGTTGCGGCGCACGTCGATGATGAGCCCGTCTTTGCCATAGTTGGCAAAGAACTCCCGGGCAAAGCTCTCGATATCGCCAGTGCCCATGGCATAGAGATGCAGGTAGCCAATCTTGCCGCCGCTGGCCTTGGCCACGGCGCTGCGGTTGTGCTCAACCCAGTTTTGGTAGCGAAGCTGGCTGTTGGCCTGCAAGTCCACCGGGTAGACGATGGTGTCATGGCTGGCGCTACCCCGGTTGAGGGTCAACAACACCTGCTTGCCGGCCTGGTTGCGCAGCAGCAGGCTGACATCACTCAAGGTGTTTACCTTACGGCCATTGATGGCCTTGATGATGTCGCCATCGCGGGCATCTACGCCGGGGCGCGCCAGAGGGCTGGCCTGCTCGGGTAGCTCGGGGTCGGTCTCAAGAATGTGGCTGATACGCACCCCGGCATCGCTTTGCAGCAGCTCGGCACCGAGGCTGGCGGCGCTGGCGGCATCGGGGTTTTGCGGGAAGTCCCCGCCCCTGACCTGGGAGTGCAAGGCGCTGAGCTGGCCGGTCATCTGGCCCAAAAGGTCGGCCAGTTCCTGACGGTCGGAGACCCTGGCCACCAGCGGCTCGAAGCGGGCCTTGATGGCGTTCCAGTCCTGGCCGCGAAGGGCCGGATCAAAGAACGAATCACGGTGCATCAGCCAGGCGTCACGGAACATCTGCAGCCACTCGTCGCCGGGGTTGATGGCGAGCTGCCACTGCTCGCCCTGCACCCGCTGGTTGGCAAGATCGCTTGGCATCTTGGCACCGGCCAGCACGATAAACATCTGTTCTGGCTGGCTTTGCTTGCGCACAAAAAGCTGCTTGCCGTCATCCGACAGCCCGTACTGCGCTACGTCACCGGCGAAGGTTTCCAGCTTCGGCGACAATCGGTCAAAGGCCAGGGTTTTGAGACTGGCGGCGCCCTGCCCGGCCGGATTGTCTTCTACATAGAGGCGGTCTTGGCTGACGCTAAGACCGCTGTAGTTACCGGCTGCTACCGGCACCTGCCACAGGCGAGCAGCGATAGAACCCCACTCGATGCTGGCTTTGCCGTCATCGGCCTTCTCGGCGTCGGCCAGCAGCTCGCTTGGCTTTTGGAAGGGGAACACCGCTTTAGGGTCCAGGGCCAGGGCAAAGATGTCGGTGCGTTTGTCGAACATCGGCCCCATGTTGCGGTCGCCCCAGGGCGAACCGGGAGTGGCGTTAAAGCTGCGGTTAGAGAGGAAATACAGCCACTTGCCGTCGGGGCTGAAGGCCGGCGAGAAGGACTCGTATTTGCTGCTGGTCAAAAACTGCTGCTTGGCGGTGGCGGTGTCAAACAGCAAGACCTGGCTGCGCTCATGGCCAACCAGGGCGGCGCCAATGGCCAGGTAGCGGCTATCGGCCGACCAGGCAAGGTCGCCAAAGGGGCCAAGGCCGGGGCCATTACCCAAAATCTTGTTGTTACTGCCACTTTTAAGGTCAAGCAAGTAGAGGTTGCCGTCGTTGTCGTCGTTGGCCAAGTAGCGGCCATCGGGCGAGAGGCTCAGGCTCCAGCGCAGGCTGTGGCCGCCCTGGGTAAGCTGCTTGGCATCGTTGCTGCCGTCGGCGGCAAAGCGCCAGATCTCCTGCTCGCCGCTGGCATCACAAATGGCATAGACCCATTTGCCGTCTTTGCTCAAAAGCGCGCTGCGCACCCGACTTTGGGCCGGCACGGCGATATCCACCAGCCTAGAGCCATCGGTGCCGGCAATGGCTACCCGGCCGCGGGCGGTCAGCACCACCTTGTTGCCCTTGGCATTAAGCTCGGCGTCGGTGGCGTATTTGAGCGGCTCTTTAAGCCAGCGGGGCTGGCGATAGGGCTCGTCGGTATTGAGGGTGATATCGAGCTTTTGCGCCTCGCCCTTGGCGATATCCAGCAGCATCACATCGGCGCCCAGTTGGAAGACGATGCGGCCCTCTGACAGCCGCGCGCCCTTGACCGGCCAGTCGTGGTAGTGGGTCAACTGGCGAGTGTCGCTGCCATCGGTGGCCATGGACCACAGGTTGGGGTTGCCGTCTTTGTCAGATACGTAGTACAAGCGGCCCTGATAATACATGGGATCGCGCTCAGAGCCGGCGTCTTTGGCGCTCAGCAGCTGGGCCTCGTCGTTGCTGCCCAGTTTGAAACGCCACAGCTCGCCCTTGGCGCCGCCCCGGTAAACCTTGGCGTGGTCACCGGTAACCTGCAGGCCGAAGCGGGCAAAATAGAGGTACTGGCCTTGCTCGTCCAGGCTGCCCTGGATGGCATTGGCCAGCGGCAGCGCCGTAACCTTAAGGCTGGCAGGGTCCACTTCCTTAAGTACCCAAGTGCTGGAAGGGCCAAAGGCGTTGTCGGTGGCGTAGAGCAGCTTGCCGTCTGCTGTCCAGCCTTGCAGCCGCACATGGCTTTGCTCGAAGGTCACCCGTTTGGGCAGGCCGCCGGCAACCGGCATAACATAGGCCTCGGGCGCTCCTTCATAATTGGCCACGAAGGCCAGGGTCTTGCCGTCTTGGGACAAAACCGCGCCGGACTCCTCAGCCGGTTTGCTGGTCAGGCGGTGGGCACTACCCTTGCCCAGTTCATCCACCCAGATATCCCCTTCAGACGTGAAAACCAGGGTGTCGCCACGTAAATCGGGCTGGCGGTAGTAACCGCTGTGGCCGCTGTTGGCCAGTGCCTGGCCGCTCATACCCAGAGCAGCCAGACAGCAAAGAAAGCTGTAACGAAATTTCATAGCGCGTTCTCTTATTTTTAGGATGGGGTGCCGCGTCAAGGCAGCTCAGTTCAAGCTACTCCCCCTGATACTCAGATAAAACCGCCACCGAGCTAAAGTGCGGGTGATCCCCGGCGGGTGACCTGTCTCTGTACTTCAGCAAATAATGTTAAGGCTTTGTTGACCTTCACGTAAAAAGGCATCACTGTAAATAAACGAGCAGTCATGCCTACCAGGTTTGCCATGATCAAACACCAAAAAGCCAAGCTCAGCAGACGTTTGATGCTGTCTACCTTGAGCTTGAGCTTCCTGATGATGGTGATGCTGATCCCGGTTCAGTATTTCATGGACAAGAAAGAGGCCGAGAACGGTGTTGCAGCAACCAGCACCCAGATTGTCCAAGGCTACCTGCCGACATTGGCGGCTGCTATTTGGAACTTCGACCCTGACCGTACCCGCCTTAATCTGCAAAACCTCATCCAGCAACCTTTTGCCGCCTACGCTGCCGTTAATGGTGACATCGCTTTGACCGTGGGGGTAAAGCCGGTCAACAGCATCGATTTTCAATATCCCATAGTGGCGGATAACGGCAGTAATCTGGGTCAGCTGTCGGTGAGTTTCGACAAGGATGCCATCAGCCAATATGCCTGGAACAAGGTACGCAGCGCCTTTTGGACCTTGAGCATCTACACCCTGCTCCTCGCCGGCTTGCTACTGTGGCTGGTGCAAAAGGTGGTCACCCGCCGGCTGCTGCGTCTTTCCCAGTTTGCTCAGGGGCTACGTCTGGATAACCTGGAAACCACTCCCACTATTTACTTCAAGCACAGCCAGGACGAGTTGGACCATCTCACCAAAAACCTGCTGGACATGCGAAACCAACTGGCCGCCGACCGCAACGAACTAAAACGCTTTGAGACCGAACTGGCCCGGCGCGCCAGTGAAGACCAGCTGACCGGCCTGCCCAACCGCTTCAGCTTTTTAGAAGCCCTGTACCGGCAGTTGGAAACCGACGCCCAGTTTTCGCTGATGTTTTTGGATTTAGATGGCTTTAAAAAGGTGAATGACGGCCTTGGCCACAGCATCGGTGATGAGCTGTTAAAGAAAACGGCTCAGCGCCTCAAAGAGCTGGGAGGCGAGTGCAGCTTTTTGGCCCGCTACGGCGGCGACGAGTTCGTGATACTGGTCAACCAGGCTTGTGAAGAAAGCATCAAGGCCATTGCCGATCGCCTCACCGAAGGCTTTTCCAGGCCTTTTCACGTGGCCGGTAATGTCTTGTACCTGTCGGTGAGTATCGGCATTGCCCGTCATCCTGAAGATGCTGACAACGGTGAAGAGCTTATTCAGCGGGCAGACGTGGCCATGTACCAAGCCAAAAATCTGGGGCGCTCCCGTTATCTGTTTTTCGATCAGTGCATCTACGACAACATGCGCCTGAAGCTCAGCATGGAAGAGCAGCTCAGAAAAAGCCTAGAGCAAAAGGACTTTACCCTGGTCTACCAACCTATCTACAACACCCATAGCGGTAAGATAGTGTCGGCCGAGGCCCTGCTGCGCTGGCCTTACGGTAGCCCCGACGTGTTTATCCCGCTGGCCGAAGAAACCGGGCTTATCCTGCCGCTGGGACTTTGGGTGCTGGAAGAGGCCCTGGCCCAGGCCAAGCGCTGGCAGGACGCCGGTACGCCGCTGGTGGTCTCGGTTAATGTCTCCCACAGCCAGCTGCATCAACCAAGCTTTGCCGACAAGGTGTGCGAGCGCCTGCAAAAGTGCGGCCTGGAACCGTCCATCTTGCAGCTTGAGATCACCGAAACCGCGCTGATGGAAGACTGGCAAGTCAGCATCGCCAATATCCAGAAACTGCGGGACATGGGGGTGCGCATCGCGCTTGACGATTTTGGCACCGGTTATTCGTCGCTGTCGCATCTGCAGCAGCTGCCGCTTGATTGCCTGAAAATAGACAAGAGCTTTATGGCGCGGATCCACGAGTCGCCTCGCGACATGGCCCTGGTCCAAGCTTTGGTGGAACTGGCCAAGGCCTTGTCATTGAAGGTGGTGGCGGAAGGGATTGAGTATGAAGAGCAGATGCTGCTGGCCAGGACCCTCGGTATTCATTACCTACAGGGGTTCTTCCTGGCCAAACCGCAGCCGGTAGCGCAGTTGGAGCTTAACCGGTCTTTTGCAGCGTTAAGTCACGGCGCATCCGCTTCAGCTCAAGGCGTGCATAACGGAACTCGATAAAATCCTGCACATTGGTGGTGAGCGCCAGCTTGAAGAAGTTGATGGCCGCTCCTACCTCACCCTTCTGCTGGTGCAGTTTGCCCAGGTAAAAGTAGGCTTCACAGAGACGCTCGGCCAGGGTGCGGTTGGAGTCGACGTTGTCTTTAAGGCCATCGATAAAGGCCGCTTCACTGATCTTGCCCTCATAGAGCGCCACCAGTTGGTTAGCCCACACATCGCCATGAAGCTTGGTGGCGTTATAGGCCAGCCGGGTTTTGGCCTCTGCCGGGTTGGTCGCTTCTTCGGCCAGATACAGCCACAGCACCCGGTACGGGTCGTTGGGCTGCAGGTTCAGGAAAGTTTCCAAATCCTGGGTAGCCAGCTCTGGCCGGTCGCCGTAATACAGGGCAATGCCGCGGTTAAGAAAGGCGTACTCGTGCTTTGGGTCCAAGTCGATGGCCGCATCCAGCGCTTCATAAGCTTGCTCGTACTCTTCGGCAGAAATGGCCTGGATACCGATAAAGTTGTAGGCATCGGCCATGTCCGGCTTGAGCTGGATGGCGCGGTTAAAATCGCGCCGGGCCAGGGCCTTGAGCCCCACCGAGTCGTACACCACGCCACGGCGGTATAACACCTGGGCACGCTGCTCGTTGTTCAGGTCGGCACGGCTCAGGATCTCTTCAAGACGGGCCAGCTCCACTTCGGACTGAAAAGAAGTGGCCAGGGGCTCGGCGAGGATAAGTTTGCTGTCTTGCTGGGAGGTCGAAGGCAAGGAGGCACAGCCTGCCAACATCAGTGGGATCAGGACGGCCAGTGTCTTTCGCATAATCCGTGTCTCTTCTCTGCAATGGCTACATCCTGCCAGAAGCCTAAACAAAAGGGGAGCCAAAGCTCCCCTTTTTCCAAAATAAGACCTAGGTCTTATTCGGTTTTGTTGGCATCAGCCTGGGCTTCGGCTTCCACTTCAGCAACAGGCTCGGCTACGTCGGCAGCAGGGGCCGGCTGAGCAACTTCAGCGGGGGCTTCGGCTTGCTCGGGCTTGGGCAGAGCTTCTTTGATGGACAGGCGTACGCGGCCCTGGCGGTCCACTTCCAGACACTTGACCTTCACTTCCTGGCCCACTTTCAAGTGGTCAGCCACGTTTTCGATACGCTCTTCGGCGATCTGGCTGATGTGCACCAGGCCTTCTTTACCGGGCAGAATGGCAACGAAAGCACCGAAATCAACGATCTTGGTGACTTTACCGTCGTAAACGCGGCCCACTTCCACTTCGGCGGTGAGATCTTCGATGCGGCGGATGGCGGCCTGAGCCTGCTCACCGCTGACGGCGGCGATTTTCACGGTGCCGTCGTCTTCGATCTCGATGGTGGTGCCGGTTTCTTCGGTCAGGGCACGAATGACGCTGCCGCCTTTACCGATCACATCACGGATCTTCTCGGGGTTGATCTTCATGGTGTGGATACGGGGCGCGTAGGCAGAGATGTCTTCGCGCGGGCCGTTGATGGCCTGGTCCATCACACCCAGGATGTGGATACGGGCATCGTGGGCCTGTTTCAGGGCCACTTGCATGATTTCCTTGGTGATACCTTCAATTTTGATGTCCATCTGCAGGGCGGTAACGCCCTCGCGGGAACCGGCCACCTTGAAGTCCATGTCGCCCAGATGATCTTCGTCACCCAGGATGTCGGACAGCACCACGAAGTTCTCTTCTTCTTTCACCAGGCCCATGGCGATACCGGCCACAGAGGACTTGATGGGTACGCCTGCGTCCATCAGCGCCAGGGAGGAGCCGCAGACAGAAGCCATGGAAGAAGAACCGTTGGATTCGGTGATCTCGGAGACCACACGTACGGTGTAGGGGAACTGCTCGGCAGAAGGCATCACGGCCAGTACGCCGCGCTTGGCCAGACGGCCGTGGCCGATTTCACGGCGCTTGGGGCTGCCCATCATACCGGTCTCACCTACGCAGTAGGGAGGGAAGTTGTAATGGAACAGGAAGTTGTCGGTGCGCTCGCCAGTCAGCTCGTCGAGGATCTGGGCGTCACGGGTGGTACCGAGGGTAGCAACCACCAAGGCCTGGGTTTCACCACGGGTAAAGATGGCGGAGCCGTGGGTGCGGGGCAGTACGCCGGTGGCCACATCCAGGGCGCGGATCATCTGCGGGTCGCGGCCATCGATACGGGGCTCGCCGGCCAGCACGCGGCCACGGACCAGGGTCTTCTCGACTTTGGAGAACAGATCGCCAGCTTCTTTGGTGTTCAGCTCGGCATCATCAGCCAGCAGGCTTTCCATCAGGGCAGACTTGATGGCGCCGATGGCAGCGTAACGCTCCATTTTGTCCTGGATGCGGTAGGCGTCGCCCAGTTTTTCCCAGACAGCGGCTTTGATTTTTTCTTTAAGCTCGGTGTTCTCGGCAGGAGCAGTCCACTCCCATTTGGGGGTGTTCACTTCGGCAGCCAGTTCGTTGATGGCGGTGATCACGGTCTGCAGCTGCTGGTGACCGAACATCACGGCGTCCAGCATCACTTCTTCAGCCAGCAGTTCGGCTTCGGATTCCACCATCAGTACCGCGCCTTCGGTACCGGCAACCACTAAGTCCAGCTTGGAGGAAGCCAGTTCGGCGGTAGTGGGGTTCAGCACCAGGTTGTCGTTGATGTAACCGACGCGGGCGGCGCCGATGGGGCCAGCGAACGGAATACCGGAGATGGCCAGGGCGGCGGAGGTGCCGATCATGGCAACCAGATCAGGGCTGACTTGCGGGTTGACGGAGACAACAGTCGCCACAACCTGGACTTCATTCTTGAAACCGTTGGGAAACAGGGGACGGATAGGACGGTCGATGAGGCGAGCAGTCAGGGTTTCACCTTCGCTGGGACGGCCTTCACGCTTGAAGAAACCGCCGGGGATCTTACCGGCAGCATAGGTACGCTCCTGGTAGTTCACGGTCAGCGGGAAGAAATCTTTGGATTGGTCGGCTTCTTTTTTACCGACAACGCTCACCAGAACTACGGTGTCGTCCATGCTGGCGATAACGGCAGCGGTGGCTTGGCGCGCCACGGCGCCGGTTTCCAGAGTGACGGTGTGCTGACCGTACTGGAAGGTCTTGATAATTGGTTTCACAGATTGTCCTTAGGATCAGCCGATCCTTGATTTTTTGGTCGCTTACTTTGCGCGCCAAGTATATAGCAGCTATTCGGCAAGAGGTAGCCACCCGGCTTTAGAACAAAAAAAAGGGGGCCGAAGCCCCCTTTTCCTTGCAAGGTCAAAGTCGAATTAACGACGCAGACCCAGCTTGCCGATCAGATCGGCATAACGCTGAACGTCTTTCTTCTTCAGGTAGTCCAGCAGTTTGCGGCGCTGGGAAACCATGCGCAGCAGACCACGACGGCTGTGGTGGTCTTTCTTGTGCTGGGAGAAGTGACCTTGCAGATGGTTGATCTGGGCAGTCAGCAGGGCAACTTGAACTTCCGGGGAACCGGTGTCGTTTTGGCCGCGGCTGTGTTCAGCAACGATTTGAGCTTTTGCTTCAACGCTTAGTGACATGATGTACTCCTGATTGATAAAAGCATGGCCGATCACTAATTCAGCCATGCACGAGGCTGCGCATTCTACCCCAAGGCCGGATGGCTGCCAAGGGTCAGTGCGCAACCACCATACGTTTGGGGGCAACCTTGCCGTCGTCGTCGATAATACCGACGCCGATAAAGGTGCCTTCTTCCACCAGCCGCACCAGCCCTTCGCTGGGCGCACCGGGTACCTGCACGGCTTGGCCTTGCTTGAGGTAATAGGCGCTGGCCTCTTTCACCTCAACCGCTGGCATGTCCTGCACGGCGCTGTCCATGGGCAACAAGAAGCTGTCGAGGTAGTCGCCGGGGCTTACCTCGTCGGCCCGGGCCTTTTCCAGCAGCGCTTCCAGGCGCTCCAGAGTTACTACCCGCTCCATGGGGTAGCCAGAGACCTTGGTACGACGCAGCATCACCACGTGGGCACCGCAGCCCAGCACTTCGCCGAGGTCGTCCACTATGGTGCGGATATAGGTGCCTTTGGAGCACTCCACATCCAGCTCCACTTCGTCGCCTTCAAAGCGCACCAAGGTTAGCTTGTAGACAGTGATGGGCCGCGCTTCGCGGGGCACTTCGATGCCTTCGCGGGCGTATTTGTACAAGGGTTTGCCCTGGTATTTAAGCGCCGAGTACATGCTGGGCACCTGCATGATGGGGCCGCGGAACTTGTCCAGGGCTTCCAAAAGGTCGCCCATCACCACATCAACGGGCCGCTCTGACACCACTTCACCGTCGGCATCGGAGGTATCGGTGCGCACCCCCAGCTTGGCGATGACCCGGTAGCCTTTGTCCGAGTCCAGCAAGAACTGCGAGAACTTGGTGGCTTCCCCAAAGCAAATTGGCAACATGCCGGTGGCCAGGGGGTCCAGAGCGCCGGTGTGGCCGGCCTTCTGGGCAAAGAAGATGCGTTTGACTTTCTGCAGGGCGTCATTGGAGCTCAGACCCTGGGGCTTGTCCAACAGCAGGATACCGTCCAGCGGACGGCCCTTGGACCGGCGCTTGCTCATTCCTTGTCCTCGTCCTCGCGGCCGCTTTGCACTTTCTTGGCTTCGTCTTGGGCAACAGCCTGACTAACGGCGTTGGAGATACGCATCCCCTCAATCAGGGAGGTGTCGTGCACGAATTTGAGCTCCGGCACGATACGCAGGCGCAAACGCCCCCCCACCAAACTGCGAATGTAGGGTTTGGCTTCTTGCAGACCTTTAAGGGTTTCCTTGACCTTCTCTTCGTCTTGTTCAAACAGGGTGATAAACACCTTGGCGTGAGAAAGGTCGCGGCTAACATCCACCCCGGACACGGTGACCATGCCGATACGGGGATCTTTGACTTCGCGCTGCAGAATCATCGCGATTTCCCGTTGCAGCTCCTGGCCTACCCGGCGGGTACGACTGACTTGACTTGCCATATGATTTGCCTTTTTAAAGACAAGGACGGGGGCGCTTGGCCCCCGTCCTTATGGTTGTTGTTTCCTTAGAGGGTCCGTGCAACCTCAACGGTTTCAAAGACCTCAATTTGGTCACCGACGCGAACATCATTGTAGTTCTTAACGCCGATACCACACTCGTAGCCGTTCTTAACCTCGGCCACGTCGTCTTTGAAGCGGCGCAGAGATTCCAGCTCGCCTTCGTAGATAACCACGTTTTCACGCAGCACACGAATAGGCGCAGAGCGCTTGACCACACCCTCGGTGACCATACAGCCGGCCACAGCGCCGAACTTGGGCGACTTGAACACGTCGCGCACTTCGGCCAGACCGATGATCTGCTGCCTGAATTCCGGTGCCAGCATGCCGGTCATGGCTTGCTTCACTTCTTCAAGCAGTTCGTAGATCACGCTGTAGTAGCGCAGATCCAGGTTCTCGGTCTCAACTACCTTGCGGGCAGAAGCGTCGGCACGGACGTTAAAGCCAAGCAGGATAGCGTTGGAAGCGGCAGCCAGGGTGGCGTCGGTCTCGGTGATACCACCAACGCCGGAGCCCACCACTTTGACCTTCACTTCGTCGGTGCTGAGTTTCAGCAAGGAGTCGATGATGGCTTCCACAGAGCCCTGTACGTCGGCTTTGAGTACCACGTTCAGCTCGGAGACTTCGCCTTCGGCCATGTTGGCAAACATGTTCTCGAGCTTAGCCTTCTGCTGGCGAGCCAGCTTGACGTCACGGAACTTGCCTTGACGATAGAGCGCCACTTCACGGGCTTTCTTCTCGTCACGCACAACGGTGGCTTCGTCACCGGCAGCCGGCACGCCGGACAGACCCAGGATCTCAACCGGAATGGAAGGACCGGCTTCTTTGATTTCGGCGCCCACTTCGTCACGCATGGCGCGGACACGGCCGTATTCCAGACCGCACAGCACAATATCGCCCTGCTTGAGGGTACCGGACTGCACCAGCACGGTGGCCACAGGACCACGGCCTTTATCCAGGCGCGATTCCACTACCACACCGGTAGCCATACCGTCTTTGATGGCGGTCAGCTCCAGTACTTCGGACTGCAGCAGGATGGCGTCCAGCAGGTTATCCACACCGTCACCGGTTTTGGCGGAGACAGGTACGAACTGTACTTCACCGCCCCAGTCTTCGGTCAGCACGTCGTTTTGAGCCAGTTCGCTCTTGACGCGGTCCGGGTCGGCTTCGGGCTTGTCCATTTTGTTGACGGCAACAATCAAGGGAACACCGGCCGCCTTGGCGTGCTGGATGGCTTCCTTGGTTTGCGGCATGACGCCGTCGTCGGCGGCAACAACCAGTACCACGATGTCGGTGGCTTTGGCACCACGGGCACGCATGGCGGTAAAGGCGGCGTGACCAGGGGTGTCGAGGAAGGTGATCATGCCTTTCTCGTGCTCGACGTGGTAAGCACCGATGTGCTGGGTAATACCACCGGCCTCGCCTGCGGCGATCTTGGCCTTACGGATGTAGTCCAGCAAGGACGTTTTACCGTGGTCGACGTGACCCATGATGGTCACTACCGGCGCGCGAGGCAGGGCCTGGGCTTCGGTGTCACGGTCCAGCAGTACCGCTTCTTCCAGTTCGTTTTCTTTGCGCAGCACAACCTTGTGGCCCATTTCTTCGGCCACCAATTGCGCGGTTTCTTGATCGATCACCTGGTTGATGGTGGCCATGGCGCCCATTTTCATCATCGCTTTGATGACTTCGGTCGCTTTTACCGCCATCTTGCTGGCCAGTTCGCCAACAGTGATGGTTTCACCGATCTGTACGTCGCGGGTTACCGGCTGAGCAGGCTTGTTAAAGCCATGCTGCATAGAAGCCGGGGTACGGCCCTTGCCCTTCTTGGGCAGGCGGGAGCTGCGGCGGTCAGACTCGCGCTCACGCTTGTCGCTGTTGCGTTTGCTTTGGCCTTTGGCCTTGGCAGCACCACGGCGGCGACCTTCGGACTCGCGCTCGGCTTCCACTTCCGCTTCCTTGACGTAGGTAGACTTGTCGTCTTCGTCTTCGGCAGGCTTGTTCTTGGCTTCCTCGGCCAGGCGTTTTTCGCTTTCTTCGGCCAGGCGGCGGGCTTCTTCTTCCAGGCGCACAGCTTCGGCTTCGGCCTTTTTCAGGGCCTCTTCTTCCTGCTTACGCTTGAGGGCGTCGGCTTCGGCTTTCAGGCGTTGCACTTCAGCATCGTCCTTTTTGGCAGCGCCGGCAGCTTTAGGCTGGCTACCGGCAGCGGCTTTGGCTTGAGCTTCTTTGCGGGCTTTGTCTTCCGCTTCGCGCTTAGCCTTGGCTTCAGCTTCAGCAGCAGCGCGAGCAGCCGCTTCCTGGCGAGCCTTCTCTTCAGCTTCCAGGCGGGCTTTCTCAGCAGCCGCTTCGGCTTCCTGGCGCGCCTGCTCTTCAGCCGGATCGCGTTTTACGAAAGTGCGCTTCTTACGCACTTCCACCTGTACCTCTTTGGTACGGCCACCAGCACCACCGACAGACAGGGTGCTTTTGGTCTTACGGGTCAGGGTCAACTTGTCAGGGGCACCTGCATTGCCACCATGCTGCTCTTTGAGATGAGACAACAGGGTCTGCTTTTCGTCTTCGCTGACCTCGTCTGAAGCGGCCTTTTTGATGCCGACCTCAGCAAACTGTTGGATCAGGCGATCAACCGGCGTACCTACATCATTGGCAAGTTTTTCAACTGTAACTTCTGCCATCTAAATCTTTCCTCCGTTGATCCCGTTTTAGGCCTCGGCGTTGTCACCGAACCAGCAGATGTTGCGGGCGGCCATGATCAGCTCGCCTGCTTTGGTTTCATCCAGCTCTTCGATGTCGGCCAAATCGTCAACGCCTTGTTCAGCCAGGTCTTCCAGGGTACGAACGCCTTTACCTGCCAGTTTAAAGGCTAGGTGGCGGTCCATCCCTTCCAGATTCAAAAGGTCCTCAGCCGGCTCAGCGCCTTCGAGGCTTTCTTCGTTGGCCAGGGCAGCGGTCGTCAGGGCTGCCTTGGCGCGATTACGCAGTTCTTCTACCAGGTCCTCGTCGAGACCATCGATCTCGAGGAACTCGGAAGTGGGGACATAAGCAATTTCTTCAAGGGTCGAGAAACCTTCTTCCACCAACAACGCCGCGAAATCTTCGTCGATCTCCAGCTTGTCGATGAACCGCTGCAGCAGTTTGTCGTTCTCGGCCTGGTGCTTAGCTTTCATGTCCGCCACGGTCATGACGTTCAGTTCCCAGCCGGTCAGTTGGCTGGCCAGACGCACGTTCTGGCCGCCACGGCCAATAGCCTGGGCGAGATTGCTCTCTTCCACGGCGATGTCCATGGCGTTGGTATCTTCATCAACGATGATGGAGGCCACATCGGCTGGCGCCATGGCGTTGATAACGAATTGAGCCGGGTTGTCGTCCCACAGCACGATATCGACGCGCTCGCCTTCCAGCTCACCGGAAACGGCCTGAACGCGGGCACCGCGCATACCGACGCAGGCGCCGATAGGGTCGATACGACGATCGTTGGTTTTAACGGCGATCTTGGCGCGGCTGCCGGGGTCACGGGCAGCACCCTTGACTTCAATCAGCTCTTCGCCAATTTCCGGCACTTCAATGCGGAACAGTTCGATGAGCATCTCCGGCTTGGCGCGGCTCAGGAACAGCTGGGCACCACGGGCCTCGGGCTTGACCGCAAACAGCAGGGCGCGAACCCGGTCGCCGGGACGGAAAGATTCGCGGGGCAGCATTTCGTCGCGGTACAGCACGGCCTCGGCGTTGTTGCCAAGGTCGAGGATAACCATGTCGCGGCTGGCCTTTTTAACGGTACCCGTCACCAGTTCACCGACGTTGTCGGCAAACAGCTCAACCACCTGGGCGCGCTCGGCTTCACGGACCTTTTGCAGAATGACCTGCTTGGCGGTCTGGGTGGTGATGCGGTCAAAGGTGATGGAGTCAATCTGCTCTTCGACGAATTCGCCAGCTTGCAGTTCGTCGTTTTCTTCCATGGCGCGGGCGGCGGACAGCGTCACTTCTTTGAGCGGGTGCTCCAGGACGTCGTCACTGTCTTCAACAATCAGCCAACGGCGATAGGTGTCGAAGTCACCGGTTTTGCGGTCAATGGCGACGCGGACGTCGATTTCCTTGTCATGCTTTTTCTTGGTGGCGGTCGCCAGGGCTGCCTCCAGCGCTTGAAAAATCTTCTCGCGCGGTACGGCCTTCTCATTAGAGACAGCGTCGACAACCAGCAGGATCTCTTTATTCATCAGGATGCCTCGTTACACCTTTGCCGTTATTCAAAACTGTGGAACCAGGTTGGCTTTATCGATATTGCTGAAAGCGAAGCGGTCTTCCTTGCCTTCGTATGCCAACTGGATCATGTCACCTTCAATGGCAACCAGCTTGCCTTTAAAGCGGCGACGACCCGCCACCGGCACAACCAGTTTGATTTCGATGTCCGAGCCTACCACTTTTTGAAAGTGCTCAGGCACAAACAGCGGCCTGTCCAGGCCGGGAGAGGACACTTCCAGGAAGTATTCGCTCTGAATGGGATCCTCGACATCCAGCACAGAACTGACCTGGTGGCTGACCTCGGCACAATTATCCACCGTCACCCCATTGGGGCTATCGATATAGATCCGCAGTGTGGCACTGCGGCCAGCGCGGGCCATTTCAACGCCAAGCAGTTCAAAGCCAAGGGCTTCGACGGCGGGCGTCAACATCTCTGTCAATTGCTGTTCCAGTCTTGCCAAGGGCAATCCCTCCAAAAACAAAAAAAGGGCTAACGCCCAGTATCACAGCCGACCACGCGCGAAAGCATAGTCGATACCCCCACCGCGAGGCGATAAAGCGGCCTGCCGTGGACTTTAGATAGCAAAAAGCCCCGAACGATGCGGGGCTTTCTTCAACCTGAGTTGACAGACCCCGCATGGGGCCGGCTAATCAAAGGCAGCGCCTCTGATTAACTGTTTGGTTGCGGGAGCCGGATTTGAACCGACGACCTTCGGGTTATGAGCCCGACGAGCTACCAGGCTGCTCCATCCCGCGACAAACAGGTCGGCATCTTACTGGACTTGAAGGATTTTATCAAGCCAAAGAGCCTTGTTTGGTGCCGAGAGCGGGACTTGAACCCGCACGCCAATTAAGGCACTACCCCCTCAAGATAGCGTGTCTACCAATTCCACCATCTCGGCAAATTCACTTACATCAGTTGGTCGGTACGTCCGGCTTTTCTGATGACGGCTGCTCTTGCTTTTGTTGCTCAGCGGCCGGTTTTTCCAGGTTCTGCCATTTATCGTCTGGCTTGGCCTGGTGGGCTGTCATGTTACCGAGCACCAGGCTCAGAACGAAGAACAGCGTTGCAGCTATCGCGGTAGCCCGGGTCAGAAAATTTCCTGAACCACCGGCACCAAATACGGTATTCGAGGCACCTGCTCCGAAAGACGCTCCCATATCGGCACCTTTACCTTGCTGGATCATTACCAGACCGATAAGTGCCAGCGCCACGAGCAGGTAGACCACTAACAGAACTTCATACATATCAGCAGTTTCCTGTCTCTGGCAGGGAGTGGTCCCCGCCGCGCCGTGATTGTCGCAAATTAACAACCACTGTCAAGCGGCTTCGAGATGACTTGCCAGCGCTTAGCGCCCTTCACCTCGAAAGCGGGGCAGATATTAACGAAGCCCTCGCCCCCCCGCAAGCTGATTTTCAAAAAAGACAACCGAGTGCTGTTTTATTGGGCAACCCTGGTTACAACGTCGGCGATCGCGCGGGCCAAACGGTCAACTTGGCCAGACTCGGCCCCTTCCACCATCACCCGTACCACCGGCTCGGTACCGGATTTACGCAGCAAAACCCGGCCGGTATTGGCCAGTTCCGCTTCGGCATCAGCCACCGCCTGCTCCACATCGGCGTGGGTAACCGGGTCCTGGCCCTTCTGGTAACGCACGTTGATAAGCTTTTGCGGATACTTGGGCATCTGCGCCGCCAGCTCGGCCAGGGGCTTGCCTGTGACCACCAGGGCGTGCAGCACCTGAAGCGCGGCAATGATGCCGTCACCGGTGGTGGTGTGGTTAAGGCTGATGATGTGCCCTGACGACTCGCCGCCCAGGTTCCAGCCATTGGCCTTGAGTTTTTCAAGCACGTAGCGGTCCCCCACCTTGGCCCGCTCAAAGGCAATGCCCATTTCCTTGAAGGCCACTTCCATACCGAAGTTGGACATCAAGGTACCGACAACGCCGCCGCTCAGCAGCCCCTGGCTTTGCCAGAAGCTGGCCAGGATAAAGATAAGCTGGTCGCCATCCACCAGTTTGCCGTTATGGTCCACCATCATCAGGCGGTCGCCGTCACCGTCCAGGGCTATCCCGAAGTCGGCCCGTACTTCCTTGACCTTGGCCGCCAGGGCCTTGGTGTCGGTGGCACCAAAACCGGCATTGATGTTAAAGCCGTCCGGGTTGGTACCGATGGTCACCACATCGGCGCCCAGCTCACGAAACACCTCAGGGGCAATGTGGTAGGTGGCACCATTGGCGCAATCGACCACCATGCGCAGCCCTTTAAGCGACAGCTGCGACGGGAAACTGGATTTACAGAATTCGATGTAACGGCCAGCGGCGTCGTCCAGGCGGCGGGCCTTGCCCAAATGCTCGGAGTTGATACCGGCCATGGGTTTATCCAACTCGGCTTCGATGGCCAGCTCGATTTCGTCAGGCAGTTTTTCACCGTCGGTGGAGAAGAACTTGATGCCGTTGTCGTGATAGGGGTTGTGGGACGCGGAGATCACGATACCCGCTTCGGCCCTGAAGGTACGGGTCAGGTAAGCCACTGCCGGGGTGGGCATGGGACCCATCAGCTCGATATTGATACCGGCCGCCGACAAGCCGGCTTCCAGAGCCGACTCGAGCATGTAGCCTGAGATACGGGTGTCTTTACCAATCAAAATCTTATGGGTGCCCTGGCGGGACAACACTTTACCGGCCGCATAGCCCAGCTTCAGGGCAAATTCGGGGGTAATGGGGTGCTCACCCACCAGGCCACGGATACCGTCGGTGCCAAAATACTTACGTTCGCTCACGCCTTAGACTCCCTGCTCAGTCGCTTGCCAGACCCGTATTGCATCACAGGTTTCCTGGACATCATGGACGCGAATAATACCAGCCCCCTGCTGAACCGCAATCAAGGCGCAGGCGATGGAGCCTGCCAGCCGCTCGCCAAGGTCCCGGCCCAAGAGATGGCCTATCATGGACTTTCGCGACATACCCACCAGCAGCGGCAGCCCCAGGCTTTCAAACTCTCGCAGTCTTTTGAGCATCACATAGTTATCACCAAGGGATTTGCCAAAGCCAAAACCAGGGTCCAGCCACAGGCGCTCACGCGCAATCCCTGCCGTCTCACAAGTGGCAACGCGCTCGGCCAGAAAGGTGCTGACCTCAGCCATCAGATCCTGGTACTGAGGCGCCTGCTGCATGGTACGGGGCTGGCCCTGCATGTGCATCAGGCAGACTTGCACGTTGGAAGCTGCCACCGCCGCCAGCGCACCGGGTTCGAGCAGGGCGCGAATGTCGTTAATCATGTCGGCGCCAAAGCGGATGCTTTCGCGCATCACCAAGGCTTTGGAGGTATCGATGGAGACCTTCACGTCAAAGCGTGCCTTGATGGCTTCAACCACCGGCACCACCCGGTCGACTTCTTCTTGCTCGGGCACCTCAGCGGCGCCGGGGCGGGTAGACTCGCCGCCGATATCCAGCCAGGCGGCGCCTTCTTTTATCAGCCGCTCGGCGTGGCGCAGGGCGCCGTCAAAATCGTTGTGGCGGCCGCCGTCCGAGAAGGAATCGGGGGTGACGTTGAGAATGCCCATTACTTCAGGCTGAACCATGTTTTTTCCTTAGCACGATAAAAGAAAACCCCGAGCAAGCTCGGGGTTTTGGCATCAGTTGGCGGGGGCCTCACCACCGGTTGGTCGGATTGGCTTATCAGCCGTTCCTTCCGGCGGCGGCGTGTTATCGGACTTGGGCGGCTGCCAGTCGGCAGGAGCCCGGACCTCGCGACGGTTCATCAGATCGTCGATCTGTTTGGCGTCGATGGTTTCGTACTTCATCAGCGCGTCCTTCATGGTATGAAGGATGTCCATGTTCTCTTCCAAGATCTTCTTGGAACGCTGATAGTTACGGTCGATAACGTGCTTGATCTCTTCGTCGATGGCGCGAGCGGTGTCGTCAGACATGTGCTTGCTCTTGGCCGCGCTGCGGCCTAGGAACACTTCACCGTCGTCGTCGGCGTACAGCAGCGGCCCCAACTTCTCGGAAAGGCCCCACTGAGTCACCATTTTACGGGCGATGTCGGTGGCGCGTTCGATGTCGTTGGAGGCACCGGTCGTCACCATTTCAGAACCGTAGATGATTTCCTCGGCCAGACGGCCACCAAAGAGGCTGGAGATCATGCTCTCAAGCTGCTGCTTGGAGTGGCTGACCCGGTCGCGTTCCGGCAGGTACATGGTCACACCCAGGGCGCGGCCACGGGGAATGATGGACACCTTGTAAACCGGGTCGTGCTCGGGCACCAGACGACCGACGATGGCATGGCCCGCTTCGTGATAAGCGGTCATTTCCTTTTCTTTCTCGGTCATCACCATGGAGCGACGTTCGGCGCCCATCATGATTTTGTCTTTGGCTTTTTCGAACTCTTCCATGCTGACCAGGCGTTTGCTGGTACGGGCAGCGAACAGCGCCGCTTCGTTGACCAGGTTAGCGAGATCTGCACCGCTAAAGCCGGGGGTGCCACGGGCGATCAGCGCTGGCTCGACATCGTCGGCCACCGGCACTTTACGCATATGCACCTTGAGGATTTGCTCGCGGCCACGAACGTCCGGCAGGCCTACCACCACCTGACGGTCGAAACGGCCGGGGCGCAGCAGGGCCGGGTCAAGCACGTCAGGCCTGTTGGTGGCGGCGATAACAATAATGCCTTCGTTACCTTCAAAGCCGTCCATCTCAACCAGCATCTGGTTAAGGGTCTGCTCGCGCTCGTCATGACCACCGCCAAGGCCGGCGCCACGTTGGCGACCAACAGCATCAATCTCGTCGATAAAGATGATGCAGGGAGCGGCTTTTTTGGCTTGGTCGAACATGTCACGGACACGGGACGCACCCACACCCACGAACATTTCAACGAAATCGGAGCCGGAGATGGTAAAGAAAGGTACCTTGGCTTCACCGGCAATGGCCTTGGCCAGCAGGGTTTTACCGGTACCTGGAGGGCCTACCATCAGCACGCCCTTGGGAATTTTGCCGCCCAGTTTCTGGAACTTCGAAGGGTCGCGCAGGTAATCCACCAGCTCGGACACTTCTTCCTTGGCTTCTTCCACACCGGCTACATCGGCGAAAGTGGTTTTCACCTGATCTTCCGACAGCAATCTTGCCTTGGATTTACCGAAGGACATGGCGCCTTTGCCACCACCGCCTTGCATCTGGCGCATGAAGAAGATCCATACACCGATAAGCAGCAGCATCGGGAACCAGTTGATGAGGATGCTGGTCAGCAGGCTGGGGGATTCAGGCTTGGTTGCATAAGCCTGGACACCGTGGGCTCGCAGGTCGTTGATGAGATCCTTGTCGTACCCGCCAGGGATAACGGTCTCAAAGTGCTCACCACTGGTTTTGGTACCGGTGATCACGCTGGTCTTGTTATCAACCCGGACGTCCTTGATCTGGCCCTTTTCGGTCCAGTCAACGAACTGGGTATAACTTACATTACTGCTGCGGCTCGAGTCCGAACCGTTGAAGCTTTGGAATACCGCCATCAATACAACAGCGATAACCAACCAGAGAATCAGATTTTTAGCCATGTCGCTCAACTTAAGCACCTCTTGAGGCTGTGGGGCGCGCTAAACGGCAGGGTACTATAACTTGTACCCGGTCGCCACAATGTATACTTCCGATGACCGTGATCGGGATGAGTCCGGTTTTCGGGTCTTGACCGTTGTAAAAGCGGCTCTTACCGACTTCATGTAATCTTCGAAGCCTTCACCCATAAAGACTTTGACCACAAAGCTCCCGCCAGGTGCCATAACTTGGCGGCACATATCCAATGCCAGTTCCACCAAATACATGGCCCGAGGCTGGTCAACGCCTTTGGTGCCGCTCATGTTCGGCGCCATGTCGGACATTACCACACTGACTTTCTGGCCACCGATACGCTCCAAAAGGGCGTTAAGCACCGCCTCGTCGCGAAAGTCGCCTTGCAAGAAGGCAACTCCCGGCAAAGGGTCCATGGGCAGAATGTCGCAGGCAATCACTTCACCCTGTTCGCCCACCAGTTCGCTGGCATATTGGGACCAGCCACCAGGAGCGGCGCCCAAGTCCACCACCGTCATGCCGGGGCGGATCAGTTTGTCGCGCTGCTGAATTTCTTCAAGCTTGAACACCGCCCTGGACCTCAGTCCGCGCTTTTGGGCTGCCAGGACATAAGGGTCATCAAAATGCTCTTTTAACCAGCGACTAGAGCTGGCGGAACGCTTCTTCTTGGGCATGAAGGTCTCTTGACGTTTATCTTGGACTATAAATGGCGATAAAATTACGGTTTTCAACCCACAAGGGTCATTTACATGGAACTCACGCCGAAACAACGGCAACACCTCAAAGCGCTGGCGCATCCCCTAAAGCCAGTTGTACTGCTTGGCAGCAATGGTCTGACCGAAGGCGTGCTGGCCGAAATCGACCAGGCGCTTGAGCATCACGAACTGATTAAAGTGAAGGTGCCAACCAAAGAACGTGAACTGAAAGTTGCCATCTTTGAAACCATCAGCCAGCAGCTGTCTGCTGCCAAGGTTCAGATGATCGGCCACATGCTGGTGCTGTACCGCCCGGCCAAAGAGCCGGTGATCCGCCTGCCCCGCTAAGTTTCAATGCAAAGAAAAAGGCCGCCAACGCGGCCTTTTTTATCAGACGTAATCGACCTGGGTAATTTCAAACTCTTTAGCACCGGACGGGGTCTGTACCGTAACCACGTCGTCCAGTTGCTTGCCCACCAGCGCTCTGGCAATGGGGGAGCTCACCGAAATCAGGTTCAATTTGATGTTGGCTTCGTCGTCGCCGACGATGCGGTAAGTCACTTCATCGTCGGTATCAAGATTCAGCACCGTCACAGTGGCACCGAAAATAACCCGGCCGTTGTTGGTCATCTTGGTGACGTCAATGATCTGAGCATTGCTCAGTTTGCCTTCGATTTCTTGAATGCGACCTTCACAGAAGCTCTGCTGCTCTCGGGCTGCGTGATACTCCGCGTTTTCCTTGAGGTCGCCCAGTTCCCTGGCCGTCGCAATGGCTTCAATGATCTGCGGGCGGCGCACGCTTTTAAGGTGCTTGAGTTCTTCCCGCAGCTGGTCGGCGCCCGCTTGGGTCATGGGGATCGGCGTCATGGCGTCTCCAATTAATAAAGTGGCTAGAAACAAACAATAGAAGACCGACAAAACCCATTGGGTTATGCCGGTTCCGTCATACTTTTCCCGCATTCTAGCCAAAACCCTCACCCAAGCGCCAGATCTAGCGTCCAGAAGCATCTACACTGTTTTAGATTGGGCTAATGGAGCACTTGAGATGAGCGCAACGCTGCCACCAGCTGAACGCCGGAACGACCCCAAAGATCTCCGGCAAAACTTCGAAATATTGGGAGAGCTTCAGCTGGATGCTGTGTATGCCTTGATGAAGGTGGGCGCGCGGTTACTCTTTGTCAGAGCGGCGCACCTGGCTCCCCTGGCGGTGCTGGAGCACGGCAGCCATTACATCACCGTCGACGATGAGGGCAAAATCGATCTCCACCCTGCTATCAGTATTCGAAGTCACTGAATTAATTATGAACCTAGCCGTTGAGACCTGTTCTGACTCCAACGAGCTTTGTTAATATCCAAAAAAAATTCGGAGACACTTCCATGTTCAACTCCAAACGTATCGCCGTTACCGCCCTGGCCGGTGCCATCATGTTGGCCGGCTGTACCACAGTTGACTCCCAGACCGGTGAGCAGCGCACCAATAAAACCGGCACCGGTGCCGCCATTGGTGCCATCGCCGGTGCCATTCTTGGTAAAGCGACCGGCAGCCATCACCGTGACCGCGCCCTGGTTGGGGCAGCCGTTGGCGCCTTGGCAGGCGCCGCTGTTGGTAACTACATGGACAAACAGGAAGAAGAAATTCGCCAGCAAACCGCCGGCTCCGGCATTGATGTACAGCGCAATGGCGACAACCTGCTGCTGACCATCCCCAACGGCATCACCTTTGATGTTAACCGCGCCGACGTCAAACCCGAGTTCCAAAGCGTGCTGACCGATCTGGCCAGTACCCTTAACAAGTATCCCAAGACCATGGTGGAGATCTCCGGTCACACCGACAGCACCGGTTCTGCGGCCTACAACCAGACCTTGTCCGTTAACCGCGCCGATTCGGTCAAAAGCTTTTTGGTGCGCCGCGGCGTAATGCCCGAACGTCTGAGCACCGTTGGTTACGGCCAGACCAAACCCATTGCCAGCAATGCCACGACAGAGGGCCGCGCCAAGAACCGCCGGGTAGAGATTGAGCTCATCCCCATCGTCGACAATAACTAAGAAAAAACGCCCCGAGGGGCGTTTTTTTATATCTTCACTTTCACATATTGCCCGGGGGCCGGGGTAATGCCTTCAGGTACCGCTCTTGCCGGCACCATGGCGTCGGATTGCTTGTCCAGCCATTGATACCAATCCGGCCACCAGGAGCCCGGCTTGGCATCCTCTTCACCATCCACCTTATAACCATATTTATTTTTGGCCGGCGGGTTGACCACCCCTGCCACATGGCCGGCACCAGAGGTTACTAGCCGCTTTTTGTTACCGCCAAAGAGCCGCGCCGAGGCAAAGGCACTCTTGGGGGGAACGATATGGTCTTTGTCTGCCGCCAGCACATAAACCGGCACGTTGACCCGGCGAAGATCCATCTTGTAGCCGTCAAGCTTCCAGCTTCCCGGCTCGGCGAGGCGATTTTCCAGGTAGGTGTTTTCGATGTACTCCCTGAAAAAGGTGGCCGGCAGATGGGTAACATCGGAATTCCACACCAGAATATCGAAAGCCGGTGGCTTCTGGCCCAGCAGGTAGCGGTTCACAAAGGCCGGCCAGTAAAGCTCCTGCTCGCGCAGCAGTGAAAAACCGGTCGCCATCAGCCGGCCATCCATGTAGCCAATCTGGTCGGTTACCGTCATCACGCTCTTAAGCAGCGCCGGCACCAGCAGCAACCCCGGCTCGCCGGGCTCGGCAAAGTCCAGGAGTGTGGTCACCAGGGTCAGGCTGGCAATGCGTTTGGCGCCGCGGGCAGCAAGCCAGGCCGACGCCAAGGCCAGCAAGGTACCGCCGACGCAGTAACCCATGGCATGCACCTGGTTCTCTTCGGTCAGTTCCCGAACCCAGTTGATAGCCTCAATCACCCCTTGCATGTACTCAGCCATGCCAAAGTCGGCATGCTGGGCGGTGGGGTTGACCCAAGACATCAAAAACACCGTGTGCCCCTGATCTACCAAGTGGCGAACAAAGGAGTTTTCGGGTTTTAAATCCAGCACGTAGTACTTATTGATGCAGGGGGGGACTACCAGCACCGGCGTCTTGTGTACCTGCTCGGTGCTGGGGGCATATTGAATGAGCTCAAACAGGGGAGATTGTCTTACTACTTGGCCAGGGGTGGTAGCCAAGTCTTTACCCAGCTCATAGAGCTTGGTGTTGCCCAGGGGGATATTGAGCCCGATGGGGCTGTTGTCCATATCCTCCACCAGGGATCCCAGGCCACGCACCAAGTTGTCGCCGCCCTCTTCCAGGGTCTTAGCAAGCACCTTGGGGTTAGTAAGCAGGTAATGGGCCGGGTCTTGCATCTGCATGGTTTGGCGCGCCCAAAAGGCCAGCTGCTTTTTGTCCTTGTTAGGCACATGTTCGAGGTTGTCGATGCTCTCCTGCCAATAGCCATTCATCAGCTTGTGGCTTTGCTGGAAGTATTGCCAGTACTCCTCAGGCTTACCGTCGCTGAGCATCTTTTCGACGTTGTCTTGCCAGAGGCGACTCTGCGCCTGCCACCAGTTGGCCCCCGCAGCCCAGAAAGCCTGGGGCTGGTTGGCCGCGGCAGTTACCAGTTGGTCACCCATGGCCAGCATGGGAGGCCAGCAGGCCTCCCAGGGGTTGTCATGGGGCATATCAGCCTTTCACCTCTTCCTTGGCGATATTGGCAAAGACCTGGCTGAACTCCTTTCGCAGGCCTTCATTGAGCTCCAGGAAGGACTTGCAGTCCTGCATGAAGCGTTTGTTCAAATCAGCCATCTGGCTCATCTGCACCTGCCCGACCATGGCGGTATCGCCCTTGGCGGCGGCGTCGTTGAGCTTTTTGGCGTACTCGATTTGGCTCTGGGTGTAGGTGTCCAGGGCATCAATCTGGTACTTGCTGAGCTTGGCCACGTTGTCCAGCAACATGGTGTTGATTTGCGCCAGCGGCTTGAGCACATCCTGTTGTTGGCCATTGGCTTGGCGGATCCAATCTTGAAACATAACGATCTCCTTTTAATGCATGTGTTGTCCGCCATTGGCGGAAATATTGGAACCGGTGATAAAACCTGACTCGGGGGAAGCGAGAAAGGCGACGATACGGGCGATCTCGGCCGGGTCGCCAAGGCGGCCAACCGGGATCTGGGCAATGATGGAGTTGCGGATCTCCTCAGGCACCGCCATTACCATTTCGGTAGCGATATAACCAGGGGAGATGGTGTTGACGGTAATACCTTTATTGGCCACTTCCTGGGCCAGGGCCATGGTCAGGCCGTGCAGACCGGCCTTGGCGGCCGAGTAGTTGGTCTGGCCCAACTGGCCTTTTTCGCCGTTGATGGAGCTGATATTGATGATACGGCCGTATTTGTGCTCCAGCATCTGCGGCACGGCGGCGCGGCAAAGATGGTAGGCACCGGTGAGGTTGGTCTGGATAACCTCCAGCCAGTCATCTTCCATCATCTTTCTAAGGGTCTTATCGCGGGTAATACCGGCATTGTTAACCACCACCGACAGTGGCCCCAGCTCCTTCTCGATAACCGAGATAGCGCTGAAGACTCCATCCTGGTCGCAAATGTCGGCCAGTACCAGATAAGGGTCAAAGCCCAAGGCTTTTTCCTGCTCAACCCAACGTGCGGCTTTTTCGGGGCAGCGACACAGCGTCGCCACCTTGTAGCCTTCCTTTGCCAAAGCGCGGCAAATTGCCGTGCCGATACCGCCATTTGCCCCAGTAACTAAGGCGACTTGTCCTTGTACGTCCATCGAGTTCCCCTGAGAGAGCAGTTGATTTTCTCTAAAGCTAGTCCAGGGCTAGAGTCTCAGCTCTAAATTTTCATGAAGATTTTTTGTACAACAGATTAATCCATGATCAGGATCAAAATACGGCAGCCAGAAGGGTTACCGCTGTAACATGCCGAAAACAGAGTGGTTTCTGAGATGAAACAATGCAGTTAGTTTGCGCCCCACATCCCACGACCAAGGCGTGGCCAAGGATGTCAGTATCGAAAACATGGAGTTAGCAGCGCTTTCAATCAAAACCGGATGTTTATGAGGGCTATACCGCAGCCACTATAAAATTGTCATCAGGGCACCCCGCCACGCCATGGCAGACAAGGGCTGTAGGCCATATCGCGAAAATACTGGTAACAATAAGGACAGTATCTTCAGCTTTTTGATGTTGACCAAGAAAGCAGCTTGGCATTTTAACGACATGCCATTTTGGACCAACAAAAAGCCCCGCATCAGCGGGGCTTTTTTACACTTGAGCGCTTAGCACTGCTGGTGCATTTCCTGGACGGAAATCACCGAGTCGCGGTCGGAGACCAGCAAGCTCTGGCAGGTGGCAAAGGCGGCATTGAGGGTGGTGGTATAGCTCACTTTGTTCATCAGTGCGCCGCGGCGCATCACCTTGGAGTCCTCGATGGCCTGGCGGCCTTCGGTGGTGTTGATGATGTAGCTGTACTCACCGTTCTTAATGCGGTCCACGATGTGTGGGCGGCCTTCATGCACCTTGTTCACCAGGCGCGGGTTGATACCGGCTTCGCCCAGTACCACGGCGGTGCCGTGGGTGGCGTCCAGTTCAAAGCCCAGGGCCAGCAGCTGACGAGCCAGCTCGACGGCGCGCGCCTTGTCGGTGTCGCGTACGGAGATGAGCGCCCGGCCACCTTTGGGGGTGACGCTGTTGGCGCCCAACTGCGACTTGGCATAGGCCTCGGGGAAGGTTTTACCCACACCCATGACTTCACCGGTAGAGCGCATTTCTGGGCCCAGGATGGGGTCAACACCCGGGAACTTGGCAAAGGGCAGCACCGCTTCTTTAACGCAGTAGTAAGGCGGGATCACCTCGCTGCTGATGCCCTGCTGGGCAAGAGACTGGCCGGCCATGACCCGGGCGGCAATCTTGGCCAGAGACAAGCCGGTAGCCTTGGACACAAAGGGCACGGTACGGGACGCGCGGGGGTTGACCTCAATGAGGTAAATCTCGTTGTCCTTAACCGCGAACTGGGTGTTCATCAGGCCGATAACGTTCAGCTCAAAGGCGAGCTTACGCACCTGCTCACGCATCCGGTCCTGAATGTCTTTGGACAGGGTGTAAGGGGGCAGTGAACAGCCAGAATCGCCGGAGTGCACGCCCGCTTGCTCGATGTGCTCCATGATGCCGCCAATCAGCACATCGGTGCCGTCACAGATGGCATCGATGTCCACTTCCACGGCGTCGTCCAAGAAACGGTCCAGCAGCACCGGGCTGTCGTTGGACACCTTCACGGCGTCGGTCATGTAGCGGCGCAGGTCCACTTCGTCGTAGACGATTTCCATGGCGCGGCCGCCCAGCACGTAGGAGGGGCGCACCACCAGCGGATAACCTATGGTCGCCGCCTTGGAGATGGCCTGCTCCAGGTTGGTGACGGTGGCGTTCTCGGGCTGCTTGAGGCCCAGGCGCTCAACCGCTTGCTGGAAGCGCTCACGGTCTTCAGAGCGGTCGATGGCATCCGGGCTGGTACCGATGATGGGCACACCGGCCGCTTCCAAGGCGCGAGCCAGTTTCAGCGGAGTCTGGCCGCCGTACTGGACGATAACGCCCTTGGGTTTTTCCAGGCGCACGATTTCCAGCACGTCTTCGAAGGTAATGGATTCGAAGTAGAGGCGGTCAGAGGTGTCGTAGTCGGTCGACACGGTCTCGGGGTTACAGTTGACCATGATGGTCTCATAACCGTCTTCGCGCATGGCAAGGGCGGCGTGAACGCAGCAGTAGTCAAACTCGATACCCTGGCCGATACGGTTCGGGCCGCCACCGATAACCATGATTTTCTCACGGTCAGAGGGGTTGGCTTCGCACTCGTCGTCGTAGCTCGAATACATATAAGCGGTGGAGCTGGCAAATTCAGCCGCGCAGGTATCGACGCGCTTATAAACGGGCACGATGTTGTTGGCGTGGCGGATTTTGCGCACTTCAGACTCGGCAACACCCAGGATGGCCGCCAGGCGAGCATCAGAAAAGCCCTTGCGCTTGAGTTTGCGCAGGAACACCGGGTCCAGACCGGCCAGGCCCTTCTCGGCCACGGCTTTTTCGTCTTTGAGCAAGTCTTCGATTTGCACCAGAAACCAGGGGTCGATGTTGGTCAGCTTGAACACATCGTCCATGGTCATGCCGCTACGGAAAGCATCGGCGATGTACCAAATCCGCTCGGCGCCCGCTTCTTTGAGCTCACGGCGCAGAATAGAGGTGGCTTCCGGGTCTTCCAAGTCCACCATGGGGTCAAAACCGCTGGCGCCCACTTCCAGGCCGCGCAGGGCCTTTTGCAGGGATTCTTGCTGGTTACGGCCAATGGCCATCACCTCACCCACCGATTTCATCTGAGTTGTGAGGCGGTCGTTGGCACCGGCAAACTTCTCAAAGTTAAAACGCGGGATCTTGGTAACCACGTAGTCGATGGACGGCTCGAACGACGCCGGGGTCTTGCCACCGGTGATGTCGTTCATCAGCTCGTCCAGGGTGTAACCTACCGCCAGCTTGGCCGCCACCTTGGCAATGGGGAAGCCGGTGGCCTTGGAGGCCAGGGCGGAGGAGCGAGACACCCGCGGGTTCATCTCGATAACCACCATGCGGCCGTCTTTGGGGTTCACCCCGAACTGCACGTTGGAGCCGCCGGTTTCCACACCAATCTCACGCAGTACCGCCAAGGAGGCGTTACGCATGATCTGGTATTCCTTGTCGGTCAGGGTTTGCGCCGGGGCCACGGTGATGGAGTCGCCGGTGTGGATACCCATGGGGTCGAAGTTTTCGATAGAGCAGACGATGATGGCGTTGTCGTTGCGGTCACGCACCACTTCCATCTCGTACTCTTTCCAGCCAATCAGGCTCTCGTCAATCAAGAGCTCATTGGTGGGGCTCAAATCGAGGCCGCGGCGGCAAATTTCTTCGTATTCTTCTTTGTTGTAAGCAATACCGCCACCGGTGCCGCCCATGGTGAAGCTGGGGCGGATGATGCAAGGCAGACCGATGTCATCAATGATGTCTTCGCAGTCTTCCCAGCTGTGGGCGATACGGGCGCGGGGCACGGCCAGGTTGATGTTGGCCATGGCCTCAACAAAACGCTCGCGGTCTTCGGCCTTGTCGATGGCATCGGCGGTAGCGCCAATCATCTGTACGCCGAATTTTTCCAGCACGCCGTGCTTGTCCAGGTCCAGGGCGCAGTTGAGCGCAGTCTGGCCGCCCATGGTGGGCAGAATGGCGTCGGGGCGTTCTTTTTCGATGATCTTGGCCACCACTTCCCAGTGCACCGGCTCGATGTAAGTAGCATCGGCCATGCCCGGGTCGGTCATGATGGTGGCGGGGTTGGAGTTCACCAGAATAACCCGGTAACCCTCTTCACGCAGGGCCTTACAGGCCTGGGTGCCGGAGTAGTCGAACTCACAGGCCTGGCCGATAACGATGGGGCCAGCGCCGAGGATGAGAATGCTTTTAAGGTCGGTACGTTTTGGCATGATTACCCCCTGGCCGCCATCAGTTCGATAAAGTGGTCGAAGAGCGGTGCCGCATCGTGCGGACCCGGGCTCGCTTCAGGGTGGCCCTGGAAGGAAAACGCCGGCTTGTCGGTGCGGGCAATACCTTGCAGAGTGCCGTCGAACAGGGATTTGTGGGTAGCGCGCAGGTGCGCGGGCAAACTCGCCTCGTCTACCGCAAAGCCGTGGTTCTGGGCGGTGATCATCACCACGTCACGGTCCAGGTCTTTAACCGGGTGGTTACCGCCGTGGTGGCCGTGGCCCATTTTGATGGTCTTGGCGCCACTGGCCAGCGCCAGCAACTGGTGGCCCAGGCAGATACCAAACACCGGAATCTCGGTTTCCAAGAAGGCTTTGATGGCGTCGATGGCGTAGGTGCAAGGCTCCGGGTCGCCAGGGCCGTTGGAGAGGAAGATGCCATCGGGGTTCAGGGCCAGCACCTCTTGGGCAGAGGTTTGGGCAGGTACTACGGTCAGTTTGCAGCCCCTGTCAGCCAGCATGCGCAGGATGTTGCGTTTAACGCCGTAGTCATACGCCACTACGTGATATTTGTAGTGCTCGTCGCCGAATTGCTTGAAACCCTCACCCAGGGTCCAGCTGCCTTCCGTCCACTGGTAGCTTTCCTTGGTGCACACCACCTTGGCCAAGTCCATGCCCTTAAGGCCAGGGAAGGCTTTGGCGGCGGCCAGTGCCGCCGCTTCGTCCACCTCACCGGCGATAATGCAGCCGTTCTGAGCGCCCTTTTCACGCAGAATGCGGGTCAGCTTACGGGTGTCGATATCGGCGATGGCAACGATATTGCGGGCTTTGAGGTAATCAGAAAGAGAAGCCTGATTACGGAAGTTGGAAGCGACAAGGGGAAGATCGCGGATCACAAGGCCAGTAGCCCAGATTTTATCGGCTTCTTCGTCTTCGGTATTGGTACCGGTGTTGCCGATATGGGGGTAGGTCAGGGTAACAATTTGTTGGGAATACGAGGGATCAGTAAGAATTTCCTGGTAACCCGTCATTGAAGTATTAAAAACTACTTCGCCGACCGCTTTTCCAGTGGCCCCAATGGCCGTGCCCTGGAAGACGGTCCCGTCTTCAAGGACCAAGAGCGCTGGCTGACTCAAGACAACCTCCATAGAGTTAGTAACTGAGAGAAATCAGTAACTTACCATCGGAGCTGAGCATCAAAACGATGCGTTTTACCGAGCTTTTGGCAAATTGGCGGTATGATAAAGATGTGGGCCGACCTTGTCCATTAATTTTTAGAAAAGGTTTTCGTGACGAAAATGACGCCAAATCGTTATTTTTACAGCTTTACGTGCACGCAAACCGCCGCTGACTGACTGCATAAAGCGCGCGAATTCTCACATAAAAATTCAATCTGGCGCAATAAAAAACCGGCCACAACGCCGGTTTCAATAGTTTAGCCTTTTTTTCTGGGTGTTATTGCAGTTTTAGCTCGAAGGCGGCAGCGCCGTAAGCGCCCAGCTGATAGTGCCACTGCCCTGCCCCCTTGCTGACCACCAGGGTGCCGCTGTTGCTGCCAAGAAGGTCGTTAAGGGCGTATTGGCCGTCGGCCAGTTTCCACTTTTCAATCAAGGCCTTGGGCACAGCTATCTGGCCCTCTTTGGCGCTCGCGGCAAAGTTGGTGGCCACCAACACCTGCTGGCTGCCCTGCCAGCGGGCAAAGGCAAAGACCTTGTCATCGCTTTGCGCCAGCGCCTGGCTGGTGCCACCGAAAGCGCCCTGGCTGCGGCTGAGGTTCAGCAGCTTTTGGTAAAAGCCGCGCAGGGCCTTTTCCTTGGCAGACAATTGGCCGCCGTCAAAGGCGCCGCCGTTCATCCAGCGCTGCACGCTCGGCACATCCCAATAGTCGAAGATGGTGGTGCGGCTGGCTTTGCCAAAGCCGGCGTCACGGGCGCCGGGCTCGCCAAGGGCCTGGCCGAAGTAAACCATGGTGGCGCCGTCGTCCATCAGCGCCGACACCGCCATGGCCGGAATGGCCTTGACCGGATCGCCGGCAAACTCGGGGCTGGCGATGCGCTGCTCGTCATGGTTTTCCAAAAAGTGCAGCTGGTGAGCGGCAATGTCCTGGTTACGCACCAGGATATCGGCGAGCGCCTGGGTGCCCTCTTTGCCTTGGATGATGGCCTTGAGGCTGTCGTAGGTTTCTACCTTGTCGTAGAGGTAATCCATTTTGCCCAGGCGGATATAGTCCCGGTACTGGGCCGGGTTGTAGACCTCGGCCATCAGCAGGGTGTCAGCCTTGTGCATCTTGATGGCGCTGTTGAGGTAGCTCCAAAATTCCACCGGCACCATTTCGGCTACGTCGTAGCGAAAACCGTCGACGCCTTTATCCAGCCAGTAAAGGGCGATGTCCTTGTACTTGACCCAGCTGTCCGGCACCGATTTGCCCTGCCAAAAAGCCGCGTGGGCGCGGTAATCCTGATTCTCGAAACCGGCGGGCAGTTGTGGGAAGTCATAGCTGCCGTCGGGGCGCACCCCGTAGTTTATCTTGACCGTTTCATACCAGTCGTCCAGAGCCGGCTGCGGGCTGCGGCTGCCGTTACCTGTCCACTTGGCGGGGTTTTCAGCAAACTGGCCGTCGGCCAGGGGATGAGGCAAGCCGCCCAGAGGCTTGTCGCCTTTGGGCACTTTAAACGCCTGGCCCGGCACGTAATAGAAGTTGTTGTCGCGCTTGTAGACCACCCTGGTGTCGTCGTTTCGGCCAAAGTCCCGCTCCGGGTAGACGCTGGAGTGATAGCGGCGGGCCACGTGGTTGGGCACGATGTCGATGATGACCTTCATGCCGTGGGCATGGGTGCGCGCAATCAGGGCCTCGAACTCTTCTAAGCGCTTGGCAGGGTGAGTGGCCAAGTCCGGGTCAACGTTGTAGTAGTCCTTGACCGCGTAGGGCGAGCCGGCCCGGCCCTTGACCACGTCCGGGTCGTCTGCGGCTATACCGTAGGCGCTGTAGTCGGTGACCTGGGCATGCTCGGGAATGCCGGTGTACCACAGATAATTGACCCCCAGTGCCTTGATGGAGGCCAAGGCAGCGTCGTTGATGTCGGCAAATTTACCGACCCCGTTTTGCGCTAGGGTGCCCCAGGGCACCTGGCTGTCGACCTTGTTGCCAAAAAGACGGGTAAACATCTGGTAGATAACCGGCTTGCCGGAGCCTTGGGGCTGCACGCTGGCCGGCGCCTCTTGGGCGGCGTTGCTGGCAACGGGTGCCTCTGAGCAGGCAGCAAGCATCACGCAAAGGGCCAGGGAAGAGAGCTTGTTCATGATGTCATCCTTACTGCAAGTCGAGGGTACGCGCGGCGCCGTCCCAGTCAAAGGTTAGGGTCAGCTGGTCGCCGTCTTGTTTAAAGCTATGGGGCTTGCCGTCCAGCAAGGCGGCCTTGACGGCGCCCGGGTGGTGGATAACCAAGGTCAGCTGGCGGCTTTTGGGCATGCCGGGGTATTGGCCTTGGCTGGCAAGCGTCACGGTCAGGCCCCCTTGCTGGCGGGCGCTAAAGCGCAGCAGCTGGTATTGGCCCTTGGCGTAGGCGTCCGGGGTGTGGCCGTCGTCTTCATACATTTGGCCCTGGGCCTCGGTTACCGAGGGATCGGCCCAGTAGTGCAGGGTCAGCGCCTTGCTGGAATAGCTGTCGGTGCTTTGGGTTGGCGCCACCATGGGCACGAAGCTGCCGGCTTTTACCAGCACCGGTAGGGTCTCGACACTGGTGGCGCGGGTGTAGCTTTGGCCCCCTTCGATGCGCTTACCGCTCCAAAAATCAAACCAGGCGCCCTTGGGCAATTGGGTGGTCACGGTTTTGGCGCCCTGCTCAGTGACCGGGGTCACCAGGAAGGCATCACCCCAGAAGTAGCTGTGGTGGTTGTCAAAGTCTTTGACATCATCGCTTTGCATCAGCATCGAGCGCATCAGCGGCTTGCCGGTGGTGCTGTTCTCAAAGGCCAGGCTGTAGTTGTAGGGCAGCAGGCTATAGCGCAGCTTGATGTAATCCCCCACCACTTTTTGGATATGGGCGTCGTGGAACACCGGTTCAGGGGCGATTTCTTCCTGGCCGTGGGGGCGAAATACCGGCTGGAACACGCCGTATTGCAGCCAGCGCAGGTAAAGCTCCGGGTCGAACTTATCGCCACCGGCAAAGCCGCCCAGATCCGAGTGAATGTACCCAAGGCCCTGGGCGCCCATTTGCAGCGCCAGCTCCACTTGCGGCTTAAGGCCGCCCCAGCTGCGGGACACGTCGCCGGTCCAGGGCATCATGCCAAAGCGCTGGGAGCCGGCATAACCGCTTCGCATCAGGATAAAGGGCCGCATGTCAGGGCGATGCTGGCGCACCCCGTCGTACACCATCTCGGCCCAGCGGTGGCCGTAGGCGTTATGCAGGGCATCGGCTGAGCCTTCGGCATGCACCAGGTTTGCAGGGTGCACTTCCGGCTCGCCAAGGTCGCCCCAGAATCCGGCGACCCCTTCATCCAGCAAGCTCTGGTATTTGCCCCAGAACCAGTCGCGGCCCTTGGGCGAGAACACATCCACCAGGCCCGTGTGGCCGAAGAAGAAATCGTAGGTTGCCGGTTTGCCGCTGGCGTCCGGGGTGATAGCGCCAGCGCTGAGCGCTTCGTTCCAGCACTTGGAGGTGGTGAGGATAAAGGGCTCGGTAATGAGCACCGTTTTTACCCCGTCTTTTTTAAAGTCGCGGATCATCTGCTCCGGGGTTGGGAAGGCGGTTTTATCCCAGGCCAGGTTGCCCATGTGGCCTTTGACGTCTTTGCCGAACCAGTAAAGATCCAGCACGATGGCGTCCAGGGGAATGCCGGCTTCTTTAAAGCGGTTCACCACATCACGGGCTTCGGCTTCGCTGTGGTAGCCAAAGCGGGAGGCAAAGTTACCCAGCGCCCAGCGCGGCGGTAGCGGCTGATGGCCGGTGAGCTGGGTGTATTCTTCGGTGAGCCCGGCGTAGTGGTCACTTGCTACCACCACGTAGGCGCGCCGGCCGGTCTCGGCGCTGAAGGTCATTTGGTCGCTCTGGGTAGCCCCCAGATCCATCTCGCCAGAGGCGGTGTTGTCAAACAGCAGCAGGTATTTCTCGCTGGAGAGAATAAGCGGCAGGCTGTAATACATCTGCGCCGCTTCGGTGGTGTAGCCGTAGCTCGCCTTGTTGTAGAGCGGCAGTTTGTGGCCGCGCCTGTCCATGCCCAGCACCCGCTCGCCGCCGCCCATGAGCTTTTCACCCTGTTGAAGCGAAAAGCCAAGGTTTACCCCCTGCTCGCCTTTAAAACCGCTGCTCTCGGCCAGTAGCAGGTGCTCACCTCTGTAATAGCTGATTTTAAGGTCTCGGGTGTCTATCTCAGCTCTGAGCCCCGGCAGGCGGTACACCAGGGTGTCGCCCTTTTGGCTGAGCTCGGCCTTGACCGCCGTTTGCTGAACGATGGCCCGGGAGGCCGGTTGCTGGCTGCCAGCCTTGAGGTATTCGGTTTGAATGGCATCGGCATCCAGGGGGGTGAGCACCAGCTCACCGCCAGCCTTGGGGATCACCAGGCGATTGCCGTCCAGGTGATAGGCAGGCTTGCTGGCACAACTGGCCAGCAGTACGGCAAGGGACAAAGGCAGATAACGCAGTTTCATCATTTGAGCTCCAGCACCCAGGCTGTTTTGGCAGGCACCGTCAAGGTGCCAGTCAGGGAATAGGTGTTGCCGCTCAGCACCTCATGGCCCAGTTGGTGGCCCTTGAGTTCGGCAAAGCGGCCAAGGTCCAGGGTCTGGGCCTTGTCGTTCTTGTTCATTACCACCATCACCTGCTGGGCAGGGCTCAGGCGAAAATAGCTGTACACCCCGTCTTGGGGCACGTAGTGGACCAGGCGGCCGCTGATGGCGGGCGCCGTTTTGCGCCAGTTCAGCAGCTTTTGCATAAAACCCAAGGCCTGGCGCTGGCCGCCGTCAAGGCCGGTGCCGGTAAAGGCGTTGACCTTGTCCCCCGGCCAGCCGCCGGGGAAATCGGCCCGCAGCACGCCGTGGTCACTGCTTTTGGGGTCCATGGCCAGCTCGGTGCCGTAAAAGATCTGGGGAATGCCACGGGTGGTGAGGATAAAGGTCATGGCCATCTGCCACAGGGCCCGGTCGCCCTGGAGCTGGGTCATCACCCGCGCCATGTCGTGGTTGTCGGCAAAGACCACCAGGTTATTGGGGGCGCTGTAGAGAAAGTCGTTGGCAAGGGCCTGGTAGAGCATGCTGATGCCGCTGTTCCAGGTCTCCGGCTCGGTCAGGCCCTTGATGAGGGCCTCTTGCAGCGGAAAATCCATCAAGGACGGCAAGTTGCTGACATAACCGTCTTTGGGGTGATTGCCCCGCTGCCAGTAACTGGTGATGGCAGCATTGGTGCTCCACTCCTCCCCCACCATGTTCAGGTGCGGGTATTCGTTCATCAGCGCCGCACTCCATTGGGCCAGGAAGGCTTGGTCGGAGTAAGACCAGGTGTCGATGCGGATACCGCTAAGGCCGGCGTATTCCACCCACCAGATGCTGTTTTGAATCAGGTAAGTGGCCAGATGCGGGTTGCGCTGGTTGAGATCCGGCATGCTGGGCACAAACCAGCCGTCGTTAAACTGGGCCCGGTCGCTGGCCGCCACATGGGGGTCGTGCAGGGTTTCGCGGCGATGGTTGGTGGGGTGAAAGCGGGTGCCGTTCAGCCAGTCCTGGCTGGGCAAGTCTTTCACCCAAGGATGGTTGCTGCCGATATGGTTGAGCACCACGTCGATGATAAGGCCCATGCCGCGAGCCTTGGCGGCTTGGCTCAGGGCCCGGTAATCGGCATTGGCGCCAAAGCGCGGGTCAACCCGGTAAAAATCGGTGGCCGAGTAGCCGTGGTAGCTGTAACTCGCCATGGCGTTTTCCACCACCGGGTTCAGCCACAGCTGGGTCACCCCCAACTTTTCAAGGTAATCAAGGTGGTCCATCACCCCTTTGAGGTCGCCGCCGTGACGGCCACCGGGCAGGCGGCGGTTTGCCTTGTCGCCGTAACCCTTCACATCGTCATTGCCGGGGTCGCCATTGGCAAAGCGGTCCGGGGTGATGAGATAAATCACGTCTTTTTGGGAAAAGCCCTGGCGCATCGCCGAACCCGGGGCCCGGGCCAGCAGCGGATAGTGGCGGTCAAAGTGCTGCCCGGCCACCTCAAAGGCCAGATCAAGCTCACCGGCTTTAGTCTTTGGCGCTATGGCGAGGGTCACAAAAAGGTAGTCGGGGCTTTCAAGGGCCTCTGCTTTGACCAGCGACACCCCGGCATGGGGGGCCAGGGTGACCTTGGCCTTGGCAATGTCCTTGCCGTAGACCATCAGCTCGACGGTGGGCCTTTTCATCCCCACCCACCAGTTGGCGGGCTCGATTTTATCGAGGCTGGCGGCCTGGGCTGCCGTAGCTGTCAGCAGGGCCAACACACAGAAAAACAGGCGCATCATTGCTCCAGAGCCTTGAAACGGATGGCGGCGCCGCCACTGGTGGCGAGCTTCAGGGCCAGGGTGTCGCTGCGGCTCACCGTCTTTTTCTCGATGACATAATCGTAAGGATTGCTCTGCCAGTCGGCCTTGGCGCCATCGCGGTAAATTTGTGCTTCATAGCGTGTGCCGCTGTCCAAAAAATCCAGCTTCACTGGCAGCACCCGCGCCTGCTCATCGGTAATGGCGCCCAGATACCAGTCCTTGCCACCTCGCGCCTTGCGGGCCATCACCAGGTAATCGCCCACGGCGCCGGCCAGCGCCTTGCTCTCTTCCCAATCGGTAGGCACGTCGCGGATAAACTGAAAGGCGTCCAGGTGCTTTTGGTAGTTTTCAGGCAGATCCGCCGCCATCTGAATGGGGCTGTAAATGGTCACATAGAGGGCCAATTGTTTGGCAAGGGTGGTCTGCACCCGGTTACCGTCTTTGAGATCGGTGGGTGCCAGGTCGAAAATGCCGGGGGTAAAGTCCATGGGCCCTGCCAATAACCGGGTAAAGGGCAGCATCACGGTGTGTTCGGGGCTGTTGGGCGGCGTGCCCCAGGCGTTGTATTCCTGGCCACGGGCCCCTTCTCGGCTGATCCAGTTGGGGTAGGTGCGGCGAAGGCCAGTGTCTTTGATGGGCTCGTGGCTGTTGATGGCAATATGGTATTTGGCCGCCTCGGTCACCACCTTCTGATAGTGATTAACCATAAACTGGCCGTCGTGCCATTCATGGCGGCGAATGCCCTTTGCGTCGCGACGGTCGATTTCGCCGCCGTCCGCCACGTAACCGGTTTTAACCTGGCTGACCCCAAGCCGTTGATAGAGCGCCATGGCGTCATCCAGTTGCGCCTCGTAATTGCTGACATGCCCGCCGGTTTCATGGTGGCCAATCAGTTTGACCCCTTTGCCGGCGCCATAAGCGGTGATGGCCTTTATATCGAAGTCAGGATAGGGCTGGGTAAAGCTAAACTTATCGCCGTTTTTGACCCAGTCACCGTCCCAGCCCTGGTTCCAGCCTTCGACCAACACGCCGTCAAAACCATAACGGGCGGCAAAGTCCATATAACGCTCGGCATTGACGGTGGTGGCGCCGTGATGCGGGCCGCTGCCCCAGGTCATGCGCCCCAGATGCATGGCCCACCAGATACCGATGTACTTGCCCGGTTTAACCCAGGACACATCTCCCAGCTTGTTGGGCTCATTGAGGTTGAGGATGAGGCTGGAATTGACCAAATCGGTGGCGCTGCCCACTTCGATGGTGCGCCAGGGGCTCATGAAAGGGGCGGCGGTTTTCACCTTGATACCGTCGCCCCAGGGGGTGAGGTCGGCCTTCAATACCCCGGGGCGGCGCTGGTTGAGGGTCATGGCGGCGTAGTTGACCAACGCCGCTTCGTGGATACTTAAGTGCACCCCGCCCGGCAGCTTCATGGTCAGGGGCGTCTGGGCACTTTGCACCGCCTCAAGGGCGCTGGTGCGATAGGGATATTCGTAACGGTCCCACTGGCGGGCAGGGATAGACCAAGCGGTGACCTTATCGCTGCCGGCGATACGAAATTCGGTGCGCTCGTCGGTGATATTAACGGTGCTCAGATGCGGCTGAGCCGGCACTTCGTAGCGAAAGCCAAGGCCGTCATCAAAAACCCGGACCCGCAGCACAAAGCGTTGGCCGGCGTCGTTGGCAAAGGTGGCGGCCAGCTCGTTGTGGTTATCTTGCACATAATGGCGCTCCCCCCAGGGCTGCTCCCATTGGCTGTCGCTGTGATGGCGCGCTACCTTGACTATCCGGTAGCCAGGGCCCATGTCGCCAATCTCCAGCATGCTCAGCCCAAGGGCAGAATCCCCCAATAGCGCCCGGCCCTCGCGGCTGACTTGATAGTGAGGGGTATCGTCGTCACTCAAAGTAAAGGTCAGCTTGCCGTCGGGCGAACTCACCGCCAGGCTTTGAGCCAGCACAGAAGCCGGCCCCAGCATCAGCAATAAAGGCAACATGGCGCGCATGGTGATCTCCTCAGTCGCAGGGGCATGCCGGCGACAGGTTATTGGCCCAAGGGGCAACTTGACGCTTACGCTAACGGCCACAGCCGTTGGCAACAAGGCATTGCAAACGTATTCAACCCTTTGTCGTCAATCCCTTACCTTTGGTCGCGGCCAGTTCCCTGGCTCTGGCCAGAAAATCGCCATGGCGGGGCAATTTGTCGCGGGTGGCAGTGATGATGGTGGCCAGGTTGGCCAAGTAACCTTCCAGCTCCTTGCCATCGAGGCTGTCGGCCAGCGGGTCGTAGTCGGTTGGCAGCAGGTTCTGGCCAATGAGTACCTGTTGCCAGGCCACCTCGCTAAATAGCTCGGCGCCTTCCCTGAATACCCGGCCGCAATCGCCAAAGAGCGCCAGGCGCCGGCCAAGGCTCGAAGGCACCGCCATCTCGCGCATGGCTTGCCAAAAAGGCTCGGGCCGTTGATTAAGGTGGTAGTGCAGGATGATAAAGTCGCGAATAGCCTCACATTCCTCGGCGCTTTGGCGGTTAAATTCCGCCACCGCCGAGGCGGCGATGCCAGTGCGCGGGAAAAGTTTGATAAGGCGGGTAATGCCGCTTTGCACCAGGTGCAGGCTGGTGGACTCCAAGGGCTCTAAAAAGCCGCTGGCAAGGCCGAGGCTGACACAGTTTTTCAGCCATTGTTGGCGCTGGCGCCCGGTTTTAAAGCGAATTAGCCTCGGCTCGGCCAGGGCCTTACCTTCGATAGCGGCCAACAGCTTCGCCCGGGCTTCGTCGTCACCCAGGTAGCGGCTGGCATACACCAAACCGTTACCGGTGCGGTGCTGCAGCGGGATTTGCCACTGCCAGCCCACATCATGAGCGATGGCGCGGGTGTAGGGGCGCGGCTCGCCGGTGTTTTCGCTCGGTACCGCCAGGGCGCTGTCGGCCGGCAGGTAATGGCCCCAGTCCTCAAACTGGCCGCCAAGGGCCTCACCGATCAGCCGGGCGCGCTGGCCGCTGCAATCAATAAAGAGCTCCCCCGCCACCCGCTGGCCAGAGGCCAGCACCAACTCGCTAATAGCGCCGCCTTCATCCAAGGCCACCTCCACCACCTTGCCCTCGATGCGCTTGACCCCAAGGCCCTCGCTGTAGCGGCGCAGCAAGCCGGCGTAGAGCCCGGCGTCAAAATGGTAGGCGTGTACCAAGCCCTTGAGAGGGCTGTCTGGCACCTTGGGCAGGGGAATAAAGCGCCCGGCCTTGGCGGCCTGGTAGTTAAGGGAGTAATCCCACAGCCCCCGCCCGTGGCCTTGCTGGCGTGCCCTCAGCCAGTAATGAATAAAAGGCGTGATACCCAGGTCCCGGCCCAGCTCGCCAAAGGCGTGCATGTAGCACTCCCCTTCCCTGCCCCAGTTTTCAAACTCGATACCCAGCTTGATGGTGCCCTGGGTTTGAGTCAGAAACTCGGCTTCGTCGATGCCAAGGTAGCGATTAAAAAGGCCGATGGGCGGGATGGTAGCCTCCCCCACCCCGACGGTGGCAATCTGGTCCGACTCCACCAGGGTAATGGCCAGTTGCTTACCCAGGCTCTTTACCAGCATCGCCGCGCTCATCCAGCCGGCGCTGCCGCCGCCGAGGATCACCACGTTTTTGATTGTCATCACCGCCCCTTAAAAAAATGCCCCAACAACCGTTGGCTGTCGGGGCAAGTGTCATGGTCACACAGAGAGATTAGAACTTGTAGTTAACGCCGAGCAGGTAGTTACGACCGTACACCTGATAGTCACGCACCTGGCGGGCATCGCCGGACTCGGTGGTGGTAAAGGGTTCGTCGGTCAGGTTCTGGCCCTGGAGCATGATGGTCAGGCCCTTGAGGGATTCGATACCGGACTCAGAGAAGTCGTAGCTTATCTGCGCGTCCCAGATCTCGGAGCCTTTGACATTCACCGGGGTGCGGGCAAAGGACAGGCCGGACACCTCACCGTTGAAGTCGCTGCGCTTACGCATGCTGGTACGGAATTGGAAGCCGTTCTTCTCGTAGAACAGGGTGGCGTTGTAGATCTGGCGAGACAGGCCGGGCACCTGGATGTTGGTGCTGGCGTAAGTCACGCTGTTGTCGGCGTTAATGGCAGACGGGTAGTTAAAGGACACAGCACTGGTGTTGTAGGTGGCGCTCAGGATGGCACCAAAACCTTCCAGGTAGTCGCTAAACAGCTCGCCCGGCAACGACAGGGTGAACTCGGCGCCCTTGATGTAACCGCCGTCTGTGTTCTGCCAGGTGTTAACCACGCCCTGGTACTGGTATACGGTACCGGTAGTAAGCGGCGGCACACCGGAGAAGTCCTCGATGGTGGGCACTTCAAACTGCCAGTTTTTCAGGTCTTTGTAGAACAGGGCGGCACTGAAGTACCCCTGGCCGGCAAAGTAGTTCTCGTAGCTCAGATCGTACTGGTTGGCGATATAGGGCTTGAGTTCGGGGTTGCCGCCACCGCCGCTCCAGGGGGAGTTACCCACCGGGGCATTGGGCACGTTCAGGGCCGAGTTGAAGCTGTAGCCGTAGCTGGAGTTCATGCGGTCCATGCGTGAGCGGGTCAGGGTGCGGGCGGCACCGAAGCGCACGAACTGCTGTTCGGCCACTTCAAAGCTCAGGTTCAGGCTGGGCAGGAACTCGTTGTAGCTGGTGCCACGGTCCACCTTCTGAATTTGGGTAGCACCGTTGACGACGGTGGTCTGGTTACCCAGGGAGCTTTGGTTGGTGTGTACGTATTGGGTACCGATGTTGCCTTTGACCGGCAGGCCAAAGACCATGCTGTCGATATTGGCCATCACGAACCCGGTGGTGACTTTCTCTTTGACGTCCCAGGAGTTTTGCGCCCGTTGCGGCTCGGTGGCGCCCTGATCGAACTCGTCGTAGTAGCCGTTATCGTACAGGCGTTTGGAGTCATAGCTCAGCATGTTGCCCATGCCGATGAAATCAAGGCTGGTGGGCGACAGCAGGTACTCACCAGGCACCGCCAGCATACCGGGGTAGGCTTTGAGGGTCAGGTAGGTGCCGTGGTCCTCGCGGCTCTTGGTGCGCTCGGAGTAGTGCACGCCAAATTTCACGCTGCTGATCACGCTGTTGTCGGTGTAGCGCTGGGCGGTGAATTTAACGGCTTTGATTTCGTCGTCGATTTCGGGGCGGTTGATAAAACCGTCCTGGCCGTCGCTGGGTACGGCAATACCGTTACCCCAGCTCAGCGGGCCGCCGAGCATGATGAGGTTAGGGTCGGAGTAATCCAGGCCTGGGGTGAAGTGAGCACCCTCGGCGCCGCCGTTGAGGTTAAAGCCGATGTCGTCAGCCACACCGCCGGTGTCGCCGCGGCCAGTACCGGAGTAAGACTCAAGGCTGAAAATTTCCCGCTCGACCTTGGAGTAGCTCAAATCGCCACCCAGCACCCAGTTTTCGCCCAGGTTGTATTCAAGGTTCAGGCCAAAGGAGTTGAGGTCGGCCTTGCGCTGGTCGTAGTCGTTACGTACCACGACCCGCTGGTCGTGAATGATGCCGCTGGTGACAAAGCCGTCGTCCACCTGCAGGTTCTCGATGCTGCCCTGGCCGTAGAAAGCCGGGATCTCGATACCGCGCAGCCGCTTCTCGTCACGGAAGTTGATGTGCATGGCATCTAAGGTGGCGTGGAATTTGTCGTTAGGCGCAAACTCCACCACCCCCATCACGGTGTCGCGTTTGAGCTCGCTTGAGCGCACATAAGGCTTGGCCCCGCCCAGCACCAGGTTGCCGTCGTCGTCGTTGCCAAAGCCCCAGCTGTTCCAGCGCTGCTCGTTGCTGGGAGAATCCATATGGGCGTAGGCAATGGCCACACCGATGGTGTCGTCGGCAAACTGGTCGATGTAAGACAGGCTGGAGCGCCAGCCTTTGTCTTTGCCATCGGGGTTGAGTTTGCCGATATCGTTTTTCTCACCGGTCAGGGTGGCAGAGAAGCTGCGCTTGCCTTGTTTTAGGGGCCGCACGGTCTGCAGGTCGATGGTGCCGGCAATGCCCTGGCTGGTGAGGCTGGCGTCGGGAGTCTTGTAGACCACCACCGCGTTCATGATCTCGGAAGGATAGAGATCCATTTCCACGCCACGGCCGTCACCGATGGAGACCTGCTCGCGGCCGTTGAAGGTCACGGTACTGAAGTCTTCGCTCAGGCCGCGAATGGAGATACCGCTGGCGCGGCCGTCGAGGCGCTGGGCAGCCACGCCAGGCAGGCGGGCGATGGACTCGGCGATACTGGAATCGGGCAGCTTGCCGATGTCTTCGGCGGAAATGGCCTCAACGATGGAGGTGTTGGTCTGCTTGATCGCCTGAGAGCGTTGCAGACTGGCGCGAAAGCCTGTGACTTCAATCACTTCGACGTCTTTATCGGCGTCTTGTTTTTTCTCTTTGCTATCAGCCGGTGCCTGTTGATCAGCATCAGCGGCCCAGACTTTGGCAGGCAGCACGGTTACGGTCATACCTGCTGCGGCCAGCGCCAGTGCCAGTACATTTGGCTTGAATGTTGCCATCGTTTCCCCCAGACCCAATCGGGCTATTGTTCGACTCATCAGGCGGCTGATTTATTGGATTTACCTTTACGTCAACAGGCAGCCGCTACCCGACCTGAATGCTACGCAATAGCCAGAACCCCCGACAACGCTATGCATACGTATTCAGAAGCAATTGGTCATATTCTTTTAACCTGTTGTTCGAAAAAACCTGACCTGGGTCACCCTCGGCGATTGCCGCTTGCGTCAAGGCGCGCCCATAAAAAAACCGCAGCCAAGGCTGCGGTTTTTGTTAACAAAAGCGGCTTAGCCGTTGAGGCCCAGCACGTCTTTCATGTCGTAAAGGCCGGGGCCTTTGCCGACCACCCAATGGGCGGCGCGCAGGGCGCCGGTGGCAAAGGTGTCGCGGTTGTGGGCCTTGTGGGTCAGCTCGATACGCTCGCCGTCACCGGCAAAAAGCACGGTGTGTTCGCCGATAATGTCGCCGGCCCGCACCGTGGCAAAACCGATGGTCTGGCGGTCGCGCTCGCCGGTGATGCCTTCACGGCCATAGACGGCGCAATCTTTAAGGTCACGGCCCAGGGCCTTGGCCGCCGCTTCCCCAAGGGCCAGGGCGGTACCGGAGGGGGCGTCTTTCTTGTGGCGGTGATGGGCTTCCAGTACCTCGATATCCACCGTGTCCCCCAGCACCTTGCTGGCAAGCTCCACCAGCCCCAGCAGCAGGTTCACCCCCACGCTCATGTTGGGGGCAAACACCACCGGCACCTTGTTAGCGGCATCGGTCAGCGCCGCTTTTTGCGCCCCATCAAGGCCGGTGGTGCCGACGATCAGCGCCCGGCCATGTTTGGCACAATCAGCGGCCATCAGGGCAGTGTTTTGTGGGGAAGTGAAATCGATAACCACGTCACCGCGGATGTCGGTGCCCAGGTTTACCCCCAGGGCGTCGATACCGGCGAGGCTACCGGCGTCTACCCCGATAAGGCTGTTGCCGGGGCGCACCTGGGCGCTGGCCAGCTCGGCTTTGGGGTCGGCGGCCAGGGCGCGAATAAGGGCGCGGCCCATACGGCCGTTGGCGCCCAGAATGGCAATGCGTGTCATGGTCATAGGTCTTCCTCCAACGAGGGCAACACTCTAACCGCTTTTCCTTCCTGTTTCAGCGCTTCATTAAGCTGACGGGCCACATGCTCAGGGGAGCGAGTGCGCCGCGCCATCCAGGCATACATCACCGGGGTTACCAGCAAGGTAAAGAAGGTGGAGATAATGATGCCAAACAGCACCACTACCCCAATCACGTAGCGGGTCTCGGCGCCGGCGCCGCTGGCCAGCACCAAGGGCACTGCGCCGGCGGCGGTGGTGATGCCGGTCATCAAGATGGGGCGCAGCCGCTGGGCACAGGCGTTTAAGAGCGCCTCGTCAAAGCTCTGGCCCTCGTCGCGCAGCTGGTTGGCAAACTCGACAATCAAGATGCCGTTTTTCGCCGCCAGGCCAATCAGCATGATGATGCCTATCTGGCTGTAAATGTTGATAGTTTGCCCGGTGAGATAAAGCCCCACCAGAGCGCCCAGCATGGCAAGGGGTACCGCCAGCATGATCACTACCGGGTGCACGTAGCTCTCAAACTGAGCCGCCAGCACCAAGAACACCACCCCCAGGGCCAGGGCGAAGATGAAGTACACCGAGCTGCCGGAGTTTTTGTAATCCAGCGACGGCCCCTTGTAGCTGATGGAGGCCTCGGCCGGCAGCACGCGGGCGGCAAGGTCATCCATAAAATCCAGGGCCTGCCCCAAGCTGTAGCCGTCGGCCAGGTTGGCTTCGATGGTGATGGCCCGCATCCGGTTGTAACGGTTAAGGGCCGAGGCGTCGGCAATTTCCTCGATCTTTACCACCGAGGAGAGCGGCACCAGCTCGCCGCTCTTATCCGAGCGCACATAGATGCCGCCAATGGCCTGGGGCGAGCGCTGCTTGTCGCGCTCCCCTTCCAAAATCACGTCGTATTCCTCGCCGCCGCGCACAAAGGTGGTAACCACCTTGGAGCCGAGCATGGTTTCCAAGGTGCCGCCAATGGTGCTCATAGTGATGCCAAGATCGGCGGCGCGGCTGGTATCGACCGTTATCTTGAGCTGGGGCTTGGTTTCTTTGTAGTCGTCGTCTATGCCCACCAGCCCGGGGTTCTTGGCCGCTTCTTCTTCGATGATGTCGCGCCAGGCCCGCAGGCTGTCGTAATCGGGGCCGCCAATAACAAACTGCACCGGTTTGGCGGTGCCGCGGCCAAAGGCGCTGCGCACTATGGTAAAGGCCCGCACCCCGGAGATGTCGCTGATGCGAGCACGAATATCGGCGGTCACTTCACTGATGGGCCGGCGCTCGGACCAATCTTTCAGCGACACCACGATCTGCCCGGTGTTGTAGGCCCGCACCCCGCCCCAGCCACGAGGGGCACGGCTTATCATGCGGTTAACGTCGCCATCGGGGCCAGCCATGGGCAGCAGGCGGCGCTCTATCTCGTCCATGTACTTTTCCATGTAGGAGTAGGAGGCGCCTTCGGGGCCGTTGATCAGCACAAACAGCGAGCCACGGTCTTCGCTGGGGGTAAATTCGCTGGGCACATGCTCAACAAACCAGGCCACCGCCCCCATGCTGGCAATAACAAAGCACAATACCCAAACAGGGCGGCGAATAAGGTGCTCAAGGGCGCGCCGGTAACCACGGCCAAGGCTATCAAGGCGCCGCTCCATAAAACCCGAAAGCCCGGAGTGGCCGTCGTGGCGGGTCAGCAGCTTGGAGCACATCATCGGTGACAGGGTCAGCGCCACAATGGCCGAGAACACCACCGCCGAAGCCATGGCCACGGCAAATTCGGTAAAGAGTTTGCCAAGGTCCCCTTCCAAAAAGGTGATGGGCAAGAACACCGACACCAGCACCGCCGTGGTGGCAATGACCGCAAAAGACACCTGGCGCGAACCCAGAAACGCCGCCACCAGGGGCGACTCGCCCTCTTCAATGCGCCGGTGAATGTTCTCCAGCATGACGATGGCATCGTCCACCACCATGCCGATGGCTAAAATCAGCGCCAGTAAGGTCAGCAGGTTGATGGTGTAGCCAAGGGCGTAGAGGATGATCACCGCTCCCATCAGGGACACCGGCAGCGCCAGGGCCGGAATCAGCATGGCCCGCACCGACCCTAAGAAGATGTAAATCACCACCACCACCAGCACCATGGCGATAAAGAGGGTCTCGTACACCTCTTGCACCGAGCGCTCGATAAAGACCGAGGAGTCGTAGCTGATGGCAAGCTGCATCCCCACCGGCAGGGTTTTGTTGAGGCTAGCCACCAGTTTGTGGGCGTCGCGGGCCACTTCCAGGGTGTTGGCGGTGGAGGTTTTACCTATCCCCAGGCCCACCATGTTCTCACCGTTGCCGCGAAACAGCTTGCGGGTTTCGTCGGTGCTTTCTTCAACCCGGGCCACGTCTGAGAGTTTGACCAGGTAGCCATCAGAGCCCCGCCCTATCACCAGGTTGGCAAAGTCTTCCTGTTTCTCGTATTGGCGCTGCAGGCGCACCGTGAACTGGCGGTCCTGGGCTTCCAGATCCCCCGCCGGTAACTCCACGTTCTGGCTGCGAAGGGCGCTTTCCACGTCGGTCACGGTGAGGTTACGGGCGGCCAGGGCTTGGCGGTCGAGCCAAATACGCATGGCGGTGCGCTGCTCGCCGCCGATGCGCACCCGCGCCACGCCGTTAAGTACCGAGAATTTGTCCACCAGGTAGCGGTCGGCGTAGTCGGAGAGCTCACGCACCGTCATCCGGTCTGACGAGAGGTTCAGCCACATCACGGTTTCGTCGTCGGAGCCGGCCTTGGACACCTCCGGCGGATCGGCTTCTTCGGGCAGGTTGTTAAGGGCGCCGGAGATCTTGTCGCGCACGTCGTTGGTGGCGGCATCGATGTCGCGGCTGATGTCGAACTCGATGGTGATGTTGGAGCTGCCGTCCTGGCTTGAAGAGGTGATGTTGCGAATGCCCTCGATACCCGAGACCCTGTCTTCAAGAATTTGGGTGATGCGCGACTCCACCACCGCCGCCGAGGCGCCCCGGTAGCTGGTTTGAATGTTCACCAGCGGCGGGTCGATGCTGGGGTATTCCCGTAGCGGCAATTTGCCAAAGGCGACGATGCCGAAGATAACCAATAGCAGCGACAGCACCGACGCCACCACCGGGCGGCGCACCGACATATCGGTGAGCATCATGCCTTGGCCTCCGGGAAGTCTTCCTTACGCACTTCCACCTTGGCTCCTTCTCGCACCTTCAGAAGGCCGCGGATGATCACCTGCTCTTTTTCCTTAAGGCCCTGGGTGACCTCGACAATACCGGGCTGGCGCAGGCCAATGACCACCGGGCGCTGCTCAACGATGTTGTCTTCATCCACCACAAACACATAGTGCTGGGATTTGATTTGAAAAATCGCGGCGGCCGGCACCGCCAGCGCCTCACGGGCCTCTTTGACCAGGCGGATACGCAGCAACATGCCGGGGCGCAGCAGGCCGTCTTTGTTGTCGAGCTCCGCCCGGACTGTGGCGCTGCGCGACACTGGGTCGATACGGGTATCAACGCTGGACACCTTGCCCTGGAAGCGCTCGGAGGGCACCGCTTCGGCGGTGGCGTAAATGTCCTTGCCGGGTTTTAAGATGGGCAAAAACCGCTCCGGCACCGTGAAGTCGAGCTTGATGGGGCTGACATCATCGAGGGTGGTGATGGCGGTGCCGGGGCTGATCAGGGCGCCGGTACTGACTTCCCGAAAACCCAGCACCCCGTCAAAGGGGGCGCGCACAAAGCGGTCGTCCAGTTGGGCCTGGGCCTGGGCCACCTTGGCCTTGGCTATTTCCACGGCGCTTTGCAGACGGTCAAGCTCGGAGGCGGCAATGGTTTTGGTGCGCACCAAATCGGTAATGCGGCGGTATTCGCGATTTTGTTCTTTTAAATCTTCGTTGGCCGCATCCAGGGCGGCCTGTTCTTCCTGATGGGTCAGGGTCACCAGCAGTTGCCCGGCTTTGACCTGCTGGTTGTCACGAAAGTGCACCTTTTCAATCTTGTCGCTGACGGTGGCGGTCACAGTGATGGACTCAAAGGCCTTGGTGGTGCCCAGGGCCTCGATTTCATCAGACAGCAGTTGCAGCTTGACCGGGCTGGTTACCACCCGTACCACCGTTGCTTTGGGAGTGGCACTGCTTGCTGGCGCCTGGTCCTGATGCCACCAGAGCCCCGCTGCGGCTCCTGCCAGGATCACGGCCCCCATTACCGCTGCTTTTTTCATGTCGGTGTACTTCCGTTCTTTTTTCACTATTGGTAATAGTCGCACCAATAGTGAATACCTTGTTACGGGATCAGATATGCCGATGGCGGGCCGCGATAAGAGGTGTAACCCGGTGGCAACAGGGATTTCCATCTGGACGTCCAGACGTTGACACTGATAGCCTGCTGACGTAAATTTGCGCGCCTTTACGCCCGGTGGGCTCCTTTTTTAATCGGTACCCTTGAGGAATTTGATGTCCAAGCCCCACGCCTCTCCCCTGCCCCTGTTGCCGCTGCTGGTCTTTCTGGCGCTGTTCTTGGGTGTGGGTACTTACCTGAGCCTGACCGGTGTTAGCTACGCCTTTTACCAGCTGCCAGCGCCGGTGGCGGTACTGCCGGCGCTGATTGTGGCGGTGCTTATCTCCCGCGACAGCATCAACAAAACCGTCGAGCAGTTCCTGGCAGGCTGTGGCCATTCCAACATCATGGCCATGTGCATCATCTATTTGTTGTCCGGTGCTTTTGGCGCCGTGGCCAAGGCCACCGGCGGAGTTGATGCCACCGTGGCCCTGGGCCTGAGCCTGGTGCCGGCCTCCTTGCTGCTGCCGGGGCTTTTTGTGATTGCCGCTTTTATTGCCACCGCCATGGGCACTTCCATGGGCACCATCGCCGCCCTGGCGCCGGTGGCCCTGGGCCTGGCCCAGCAAGGGGATTTGCCGCTGGCGTTGACCGCCGGGGCACTGCTCAGTGGCGCCATGTTTGGCGACAACCTCTCCATCATCTCCGATACCACCATCGCCGCCACCCGCACCCAGGGCTGCGACATGAAAGACAAGTTTCGCGCCAACTTCCGCCTGGCCCTGCCCGCCGCCATCCTGACCTTGCTGTGGTTGGGTTTTGCCAGCAGCGGCAGCCATGTGATTGACGCCAAAGACTTCCAACTGCTGCCGATACTGCCTTATGTCACCATTTTGGTGCTGGCGGTGGCCGGGCTTAACGTCTTTGTGGTGCTCATTTTGGGTATCGTACTGGCCGGTTTGGTGGGCCTGAGCGGCGACTATAGTCTGGCCAAATACGTTAAAGACATTTACGCCGGCTTTACCGGCATGCAGGAAATTTTCATGCTGTCCCTGCTGATGGGAGGCCTTGCCTACCTGATGGAAAAGCAAGGGGGCCTTGCCTGGCTAGCGGCCAAACTGGGCCACGGCAGCACCGGTAAAAACGGTGAGCTGGCCATTGCCGGCCTGGTGTTTACCACCAACTTCTGCACCGCCAACAACACCGTGTCCATTATCGTCAACGGCCAACTGGCCAAGGACATCGCCCAGCAAAACGCCATCAGCCCGGTGCGAAGCGCAAGTCTTTTAGACATCTTTGCCTGCGTAAACCAGGGCCTGGTGCCCTGGGGCGCCCAAGCCTTGCTGCTGGGCTCAAGCTTTACCCTCTCGCCCCTGGCGGTGGTCAGCCACTCCGGTTACGTGCTGGTGCTGGCCGCCATTACCCTTGCCACAGTGCTGGCGCCCGGCGCCAGGCGGCTGCTGGTCAAGCACTGAAAAGAACCTCGCCGCGGCCCACTTGGTGCTGCCAGCCGAAGCAATGACACGCTTGCACGAGATAGGCGTTTAAACAGAGGCCCTTCAATCGAGGGGCTTTTTATTTGCGCCAAAGCCGCCCGGCCTTGGCATCTTTGCAACCCTGTCTTTTTCAACTGCTTTACCTCTGTAGCGCCCCACCTAAACTTGATAGGGATCAACTCGCTGTCTGGCGAGGCCGCAGCCTCGCCAGACAGCGACTAAGCTGGATATCGGCACATTCAAAAATAATTGCCACCCCACTCTGCCGATGTTCGCAGTGGCCTGTAGCAGGTGCTTTAGGTATCCCGCACCAAGGAGTTTCACCCCACATGCACAAGGCTGCCTATACCAACCCCCAACAACAGCGCCAGCACTGGCGGCGCAGCACACTTGTCTACGTGTTGGCGCTGGCTTTTATTGCGCTGTTATCCCTTACCTCTCATTTCCTGGTGCAAAGCATTGTTAATAAACAGGAAGCCACCGCCCGTGTCGTTAACCTGGCTGGCCGCCAGCGGATGCTGTCGCAGCGCATTACCCTTTTTGCCAGCGAGCTGCTGACCAGCCGCCAAAATTACGCCGCCGAGATTTTGCGTGACGACTACCTCGACGCCATCAACACCTTGGAAAAGGTACATCTGGCCCTCCTTAACGGCTCCAAGGAGCTGCACATTCCCAAACCCACATCTAGAGATGTCGTGCAGATTTTCACCGCCACGCCGATCAACCTAGACCAACGCATCAAGCAGTTTCTAAGCCAAGCTAGGCGTATTGCCAACCCGGCCCTGAGCCTTGATGAACGCACCAACGCCTTTGAGCAAATAAAGGCCACCGCCTATTACGATATTGTCGGCTCCCTTGACACCCTGCTGTTCCAGTACCAAAAAGACAGCGAAACGGCGATACGCAAGCTTCAGAATTACAACAAGATATCCTTACTGGGCATGATCATCACCTTGATAGTCGAAGCTCTTTTTATCTTCAGGCCACTGCTGCTCAGCCTGTACCGGCGCGAACAGCAATACCTCAAGCTGTTAAAGGAAATGGATAGCGAGATAACAGAGCGGGTGCGCTTTCAAACCTTTACTGATTCCCTTACCGGCCTGCTCAACCGCTTGTCGCTGCTCGAGCGCATTCAAACCTCTATCGAACTGGCCGAACGGGACAAAGGCAACTTCGTGGTGATCTCGGTGGGCATTGACCGCTTTGAAGACATGAACAACAGCCTGGGCCACGACAAAGGTGATGAGCTGTTGTTCTCCATCGCCCATCGCCTGCAAAAACTGGCCAATGGCTCCGGGGGCTTTATCGGCCGCATCACCGGCGAGGAGTTCGCCATTACTCTTGAGCAGCGTAAAAGCAACATGGAGCTGATGCGCTTTTTACGCCAGCTGTCTCAGTCCATCGCCAATCCGGTGCAAACCGAGCATTTCTGTATCCAGGTTACCGCCTCGGTGGGTCTTGCCTTTTACCCCGACGATGGCCTGAGTGCCAGAGAGCTGCTGATGCACGCCAACCAGGCCATGCGCATTGCCAAAGACGAGGGGGGTAATTGCTTCCGCTTCTTCCAGCCGGCTATGACCACCTACATGACCCGCCGCATCAAGCTAGAGCAGGAGCTGCGCCAGGCACTGGCCGACCCTTCCCAGCTGCGCCTCTTCTACCAGCCCAAGGTGGATTTAGGCAGTGGCAGCATTATTGGCGTCGAAGCGCTGCTGCGCTGGCACCACCCGGAGGAAGGGATGATCTCCCCCATGGAGTTCATCCCTATCGCCGAAGACTCGGGGCTTATTCTCGACTTGGGCGACTGGGTACTGGTGCAAGCCCTGGAGCAGCTAAGTCGCTGGCAGCGAGAAGGGGTCGCTATCGGCATGGCCATCAATGTCTCGGTCAAGCAACTTTTGCATCGCGACCTTTGCGACCGTATTTTGGCCCTTAGCCAGCAGCAGGATATCGCCCCCGATGCAGTGCAATTGGAGATAACCGAAACCCACATCATGAACGACATGGGCCGCATCATCGCCGCGCTGTGCGCCCTGGACAAAGCCGGCTTCACCCTGGCCATAGACGACTTCGGTACCGGCCATTCCAGCTTGTCGAGATTGCGGGACTTGCCGGTCAAGGTGCTGAAAATCGACAAATCCTTCGTCAAAAACGCCATGCGCGATAAAAAAGAGGCGCAAATCGTCAAAGCCATTATCGACATGGGCCATTCTCTGGATAAAACCATCATTGCCGAAGGCATCGAAACCCAGGAGCAGATGCAGCTGCTGACAGAACTGGGCTGCGACGAAGGCCAGGGCTATCTTTTTGCAAGGCCAATGCCGGTAGAGGAGCTGGACCTGCTGCTGCGCCAAAACGCGCAGTACTGGCACCCCAAAGACCGGGTCGGCCCCTGAAATACCCTCATAAAGAAGGCGCCATTAGGCGCCTTCTTTATTTTGCCGGGCAACAAACCCGCAGCAGGTGGCCGTCGAAATCTTCGGCCACAAAGGTGTAGCCAAAGGGCATGGCCTGGGGCTGCTGGGTAATGCGCAGGCCAAGCTCCCGCCAATGCTCAAAGCTGCGGTTGACATCGCTGATGTCGCCCACCAACAACACCAGTTCGGCGGCGCCAGCAGCCGGCAGGGTTTCAGGCAAGACGGACTGGCGGCTTTTCAGGGCCACAAAGCTGCCGCCATCGAGGGCAAACATCGCAAAGTCGGTGGAGTGCTGCGCCGCCGGGCGGGCCAGCAGCGCCTGGTAGAGCGCCTGGCTTTTGGCGCAATCATTAACGTAAAACAGCACCATGGTTTGGGTTTTCATCTGCATTTTCCTTGGCAGCGTTGAAGACTCGGCCATAGTGGCAAAAGGGCGTGTCAGAAAGTGTCAGCAGCCGCCGGTCGGGTCGATGCCTTCAGATTGCTGCCACTGGCGCAGCAAGCGCTGGCGCGATACAGGGTAGCGCTCGTCAAGGGCGGTGAGCTGCTGGATGCGGTCTACCCGAAAATGGCGATGGGCGCCCCGCGCCTCGCACCAGGCTAGCAGCATTCGGCAATGGTCGAAAAAGCCCATGGCAAAGGGCCACACCACCCGCTGGCTGGGGGCGCCGTCCTTGTCCAGGTAATCAATGAGCAGCTTGTGCTGGCGGCGGATGGTCTGGCGCAGCAGGCCAAGATCGGTTTGGGTGGCCGGCAGCGCCGGACCGGGGCCAATCAGCAGGTTGGTGGCGGCGAGCTCTTGGCGAAGGCGCTGGGGCAGCACCGCCGAGACCTTGGCCAGCATGTCACGGGCGGCGCCGGCAAGCTCCGGGTCGGCCCGCTGGCTGACCCAGCGCGCCCCCAGCACCAGGGCTTCAATCTCCTGGGCACTTAGCATCATCGGCGGCAGAGTAAAGCCGGGTTTAAGGCTATACCCCAGCCCCGCCTCCCCTTCGATATCTGCCCCTTGGGCCTGCAAGGCGGCAATGTCCCGGTACAAAGTGCGAAGGCTCACCCCAAGCTCGGCCGCCAGCTCCTGGCCACTTACCGGAAAACGGCGGCGGCGAAGGTTTTGCATCAGTTGCAACAGCCGGGCAGCACGAGACACGGTTTATCAACCCTTCACTATGGCGCAGTCGTGGTCCTGGATTTCTTCGGCCGAGCCCTGGCTGCCACCACTGCCGGCACGGGTGGCCATCAGCAGCAATTGGCCGTCAGGCAAGGTGGCCATGGCCATGCCATAGCGCCCCATCTCACCCTTGGCGCCAGGCACTTCCTCGGCCAGGTGCATAAAGACGCTCTGCTGGCCCAGCTCGTTTGGGCTTAGGGTGCGCAGCAGGTAAGGATGCCCCATCAGGCTTTGGCTTTGCCATTGGCGGCCAAGGCCAGGGGCCAGGGCGTCAAGCTGCTGGCGAAGGGCTGGGCGCAGACAGGAGATATGCACGTGCAGCTGGTTTTGGCTACGGCCATAGGCCGAGTTGATGGCCAGCGACAAATCGCGGTCTGGCACCTTGTGGCCATAATGCTGGCTGGCGAGCTGGCGCTGCTGCCAGGCCAGGGCAAAAAAGTGCGGCGTCGATGCCTTGAGCAGCAGCGGGCTTTCCATACCGGTGATTTTGGTGGTGGGCATCACCAGGTATTGCAGCACGCCGCGCCGGTCCTTGAGGGTGACAAACCCGGCTTTAACATCAACCGACTGGCAAGGCGCCGGTTCGCCCTTTTGCGCCATACCCGGCACGCATTTTTGGCTAATCAGTTGCCACAGGGCATCGGCATTATGCGGCGCAGCATTGGCGCAGCCACCCAGTATCAGCACTGCCAGCAGCATTCCCAAGGGGCGAAGAAAAGGCATGTGGATTTTCCTTATTTTTGATAAGCGCGGCCAGCATAGCGCCAACGGATGACAAGACGCTTAGGCCTTATCAGAGGATGCGGTTAATCAGCCTGTCGATGCGTACCCGGCGCAGGCGGCGGATCAGTTTTTTGACCTTGGCCGGGTAATCGCCAATGGCCTGCAAGTCGGTAAAGTGCACCACTTGCTGGCAATGATGGCGAATACAGGCCAGTTCTTGCTGGCGCCGCTCGCGAAGCTCGGCCTTGGGGTCGTCAATCAGCACGGCGTTTTCCAAATCCAGGCGCCAGGCACGGGGATTGAGGTTGTTGCCGGTGATCATGGTCCAGCGCTCGTCGACCCAGATGCCCTTGAGGTGATAGCTGTTGTCGCCGTCCTGCCAAAGCCGCACCACCAGTTGGCCGTTATCGACAAAGGTTTGCAGCCTTGCCAGAAAGCGGCGCAGGTTTATCTCGTAGAGATAAGGCAAGGCGCCAATCACCCGAAATGGCTGGTCCGGGGGGATAAAAAAATCATTGGCGGTCTTGTCGCCGACAATGATCTCCACGGTTTTGCCCTGGCGCAACAAGCGGATAATGCGCTTAACCAGCTCCCCCGGCAGATTGAAATAGGGAGTGCACAGCGTCAGGCTCTGCTCGGTGGCACTGAGCAGGTGGCTAATGGTGCTGTTAAGGGCGTTGCCTTTGCCGAGCCCCACCAGGGGGATGACCGCCAGCTCGCCGCTGCGGCTGTTGTCAGAGTATTCATACCCCCTGCCCTGCAGCTCCTTTCTGAAGCGGCGCATGGCGTTTTTCAACTGCTGGCTGGAGGGACGGTCTGCCAGATTCAAGCGGTTGACGGCCTGGCCGCCAATCAGGTGGCTGGCTATCCAGTGGTAAAAGGCATCGGCCAGGGCCGGGTTTTGCAGCAGATGGTAACGGTCATAGCGGTATTTTTGGTGTTGCTGCAGGTAAACATCGTTGAGGCTGGCGCCGCTATAGAGCAGGGTGTCGTCGATAATAAAGCCCTTAAGATGGAGCACCCCCAGCGCTTCGCGGGTGTTGACCGGCACCCCGTACACGGCGATATCAAGCTCTGGGTGGGCCATCGCCTCCTGGCAATACCAATCGGCATTGGTGGCCGATTTGGCATCGCCGATACGCCCGCGCTGCGCCCGGTGCCAGTCCACCAGTACCGACACCTCCAGTTGCGGCCGCGCCGCCTTGGCGGCATAGAGCGCGGCCAGCACGCTGCGGCCACCATCGTCGTTTTCAAGATAGAGGGCCGACAGGCAGATGCGGCGTTCGGCCTTGGCGATGCACTCAAGCAGGGTTTGGTGAAACTGGCGAGCGCCGTGCAGCACGGTGATGCCGGCAGCGTCTTGCGACAACCTGGGCAGGTTTTCGAGGTATTGCAGATGCTTGTGGCGCTTAAACAAGGACAACATCAAAGGCGCTTCTTTTTGTATTCATCCATGGCCTCCATGCCATCGAATTCTGACTGGGCGGCAATACTACCACTGGATAAACAGCCACTTCCATTTATCACCTGCCCAAAAGGCGGCCCCGGTCACCTTTTCGCGCCCCAAAAGAAAAGGGGCCAAAGGCCCCTTTCAAATCAGCTTGGCAAGCCTATGGCCTTGAGCTTGGCCCCGCTCATCAGGTTGGCTTCGATACGCTCCAAGGCCACCCCTTTGGTTTCGGGCACAAAGAGGATGGTCACCACGATAAAGACCGCATTGAGGCAGGCGTAGAGCCAGAAGGTGTTGGTGGTGCCAATGCTCTCCATCAGGGTCAGGAAGGTGGCGCCCAGGATCATGTTGGCCACCCAGTTGGTGGTGGTGGAGCAGGAGATCCCGAAATCGCGGCCCTTAAGCGGCTGAATTTCGGCGCACAAGATCCACACCATGGGCGCGGCGCTCATGGCATAACCAATGATGCAGATAATCGCCATCAGCACCGCCAAGTAAGCCAGCACCGGGGCGTGGTTGCCACCCTCAATCATCTTCAGCAGCAGCCCCAGGCAGAACATACCGGCGCCCATAATGGCAAAACCGATTTTCAGCGCCGGTTTACGGCCCCAGGTGTCAATGAACGGCGCCAGGATGGCAGTGGTGATCACAAAGGCCAATCCCACCAGCACGGTGCTTATCATCTGCTCAAGGTGGCTGGTAAAGCCGGCCAGCTTGAACACGGTGGGGGCGTAGTACATCAGGATGTTCATGCCGGTAAATTGCTGCATAAACTGCAGCACCATCCCCAGGCCAACACTGCGGCGAAAATGGCGGTTGGTTTTAAATAGCTCAAAGCCAGACTGCTTGATCTTGAGGCTGTCGACGATATCCGAGTACTCGCTATGGGCTTCGTGCTCGGACTCGCGAATGCCGTGCAGCACGGTTTTGGCTTCGTCCATGCGGCCACGAGAGGCCAGCCAGCGGGGGCTTTTGGGCATCATCATCACCGCCCAAATCAGCAGCACGGCCGGGATAACCAGCACCGCAAACATCGCCCGCCAGTTGCCGGTTAAACCGAAATAAGTGTCGGACAAAAAGGCCAGCACGATGCCGGAGTTGATCATCACCTGATACATGGCAATGCGTTTGCCCCGCTCTTCCTTGGGGGACATTTCCGACAGGTACAGCGGCGCCGAATAAGAGGCAATACCGATGGAAAAGCCCTGGATAACCCGAAACACCAACATGGTGGTCAGGTTAGTGGCAAAGGCGCAGCCCAGAGTGCCAACGGCAAACAGCACGCCACTGCCGATAAGGCTGGTGCGCCGGCCGAAACGCGACGACAACCAGCTGTTGGACACCGACCCCAAAGCGGCCCCCAACATCATGGTGCTGACTATCCATTCTTGGTCTTGCGAGCTTATTTGCCACTCGCTGGTGATAAAGGGCAAGACCCCGGCGATGATGCCGATATCCAGGCCGAAGAGTAACCCGGCCAGGGCGGCAGCGATTGTTACGATGCGCTTTCTGCTGAACATAACCACAAGTACCTATTGTCAAAATCTAGGGCGCAGACGCCATTACGCGAACGAGCCAGTAATGGCAGTACCTTTACGTCTACGGAAAACCTACCCCGACATAGATAAAGCTTTGGCGCTAAAACCTCAATAAGTAATTTAATACTACAATAGTGTTGGATCTGTTATCAGCTTACTGCCAACGCACATTTAACCCAATAAAAACAAAAGGATGAGGAAAGGACGCCTACAGGCGTTACCGCCAAAAATAGCGCTAAAAACAGTGCGGATTTATCGAAGCAATCCCCATGGCAGCGACCTGACGCCACGCTTTGCCCACCCCGTTTGGCGTGTCACACTTAACGCTTTGCATCAGTAAAGGACCTGTTATTCCGTGGCATCTCAATCCAAGGCCGTGATCTACGCCGCCATGGCCGGCAACCTGCTTATCGCCGTCACCAAATTCATCGCCGGGGGCATCACCGGCTCCTCGGCCATGCTGTCGGAAGGCATTCACTCGGTGGTAGACACCGGCAACCAGGGCCTGCTGCTGCTTGGCCTAAAACGGGCCCAGCGCCCCGCCGATGCCAATTTCCCCTTCGGCTACGGCAAGGAGGTGTACTTTTGGAGCTTTGTGGTAGCGATGCTGATTTTCAGCATTGGTGCCGGGGTCTCCCTCTATGAGGGGGTACGCCATGTGCTGCACCCAGAGCCCATGACCTCGCCGATGGTGAACTACGTCGTGCTGGCGCTTGGTATCGTCTTTGAGGGCGCCTCCTGGGCCTTTGCCCTTAACGAGTTTCGCAAAACCAAGGGGAAATGGACTTACATGGAAGCGGTGCAGCGCGGCAAGGACCCGTCCATGTTCATGGTGGTGTTCGAAGACTCGGCGGCGCTGCTGGGGCTTTTTGTCGCCCTGGGCGGGGTGGCCCTTAGCCAGGTCACCGGCAACCCGGTCTTTGACGGCGCCGCCTCCATCGTTATCGGCCTGATTTTGGCTGGCACCGCCATTTGGCTGGCCATCGAGACCAAGGGCCTATTGATCGGCGAAAGTGCCAACAAAAGGGTGGTGGACGGCATTCGCCGCCTGGCCGAGAAAGAGCCGCTGGTTGAGGCCGTTCATGAGCTGCTGACCATGCATATGGGCCCCGATTTCGTGCTGGTCAATATCAGTGTGCGTTTCGACAGCCAAAGCAGCGCCGTGCAAATCGAGCAGTGCATTGCCCGCCTGGATAAAGCCATTAAAAACCAATTTACCACCGTCAAACGGGTCTTTGTGGAAGCCGAGTCCTATTACGGGGTGGATAACGGCACTGTTGAAAGCGCAGAAAACAGCTAACACCGCATAAAAACACCCTGACCAAAAGACCCTGTATGAAAATACGGGGTCTTTTTATAGGAGGTTAAAAAGTAAAAGAAAAACAAAAAATAACAGCAAATGACTTTTTCACTTTATTACCTCGTGCTTTTTCATTGAGGGAAAGTTTCAAATGTAAAACACCGGAATTTTCTCACTACCTATACTCGGCAACGCTATGCAGCGAGTACATCGACAAGATGTTTCATCATAAAGATAAAAACACCGAGGAATAAAATATGTTCACCGTTAAAAAAAACGGCCCGGGTTTAACCCTCGGGCTGCTGGGGAGCCTTTTGGCCAGCCATCCGGCCCTGGCTGCCATTGAAGGTTATGCCACCTTAAACGGCGGCACCACCGGCGGCGCCGGCGGCAATGTGGTCTATGCCAGCACCGGCACAGAGATCAACCAGGCCATGTGCAGCCGGGCCGCCGACGACACCCCGCTTATCATTTATGTGACCGGCACCATCAACCACGGCAACACCAGTAAAGTATCGGGAAGTTGCGATACCACCGACAGCGAAATTCAATTCAAGCGGGTCAGCAACATTTCCCTTATCGGTACTGACCAGGGCGCCCTGTTTGACCAGATAGGCATTCATATCCGCGAAGCGTCCAATATCATCATCCGCAATATCCATGTGCGTAACGTGAAAAAGTCCGGTTCGCCCCTGTCCAACGGCGGCGATGCCATCGGCATGGAAAGCGACGTGCACAATATCTGGGTAGACCACAACGAACTGGAAGCCTCGGGGGGCGAAAGCGACGGCTACGACGCCCTTATCGACATGAAGGCCACCACCCAGTACGTGACGGTGTCCTACAACTACCTGCATCATTCCGGCCGGGGCGGCCTGATGGGCTCAAGCGATTCCGATACCGACAACACCTATGTGACCTTCCACCACAACTGGTACGAAAACGTCGACTCGCGCATGCCGCTGCTGCGCCACGGCACCGCCCACGCCTACAACAACTACTACAACCACATCAGCAAGTCCGGCATGAACCCCCGCATCGGCGGGCAGATCAAAGCCGAGAACAACGTCTTTGAAGACGCCCAAAACCCCATCGGCACCTTCTACACCGACGACATGGGCTTTTGGGATGTCAGCGGCAATATCTTCACCAATGTTACCTGGCTGGATAACGACACCAACCACCCGGCCGGCCCCAACCCGGTGTCCACCACCAGTATCAGCATCCCCTACAGCTACCAGTTGGATGACGCCAATTGCGTCAAAGCCATAGTGCTGGCCAGCGCCGGGGTCAATAACGGCCTGCATGTCTCGGACGGCAGTTGCAGCACCCAGGGCGGTGGCGACGACAACGGCTCAGGGGGCGATAACGGCGGCGGTGGTGACGATGGTTCGGGCGGCGATAACGGTGGCGGCAGCGGCGAGCTGGGCAGCAACCTCTCCCTTGGCGCCGGCTCCGACGGCTCCAGCAAAGGTAGCGGCAGCTATGGCGATGTACGCGACGGCGACATGGCAAGTTACTGGGCCCCCAGCAGCGCCACCGGCCGTATCTCCATCAAATGGAGCAGTGCCACCAGCATTAACACCCTTGTTATCCGCGAAGCAGCCGGTTTTGAAGGCCATATTCAAAACTGGACAGTGGTGGACAACGATACCGGCAACACCCTGGCCAGCGGCACCGGCGCCGGCACCATCACCTTTAACAGTGTCAGTACCCATAAGGTGAATTTCAATATCACCAGCAGCAACGGCACCCCGACGGTGGCGGAGTTTGAAACCTATAATGTCCAATAAAATAAAAGCCCCGCCGGGGCTTTTTATTTTCAACAACCTGTAGGAAAAGACAGTTGCCAATAAAAAACAAATTAAATGCTAAAACTCAATTTTAATTTCTTGAAAATTTTGTGAGTTACATCACCACACATCATGGCCATCAAAGGATAAAAATAAAAGGTAACAATGACGTTACATCAAAAGAAATGGAGATTGCGATGAAAAAGAAAATTCTTTTGGGATTGATGGCACTGGTCTCTTCCGTGGTATTTGCGCTGCCAGTGGCAACAGTAGAGCGTACCTACTACGCAACCCCAGAAATGAAAGAAGTTGTTGGCTACTTCTTTCAAGGCTGTACATTTTCGGCTCACACCTCATGGGGTGTGAAAACGCCCTACTACGTAGTTGGTATGGAAATTCCTTGTAACTAACTAAAAAGGCGCCCAGAGGCGCCTTTTTAGTTAGTTGGTGGCTCTTTTACACTGCGGATGTATGGCTGCCTTTTGGTAATAAGGCATCACCTTGGGCACCTCGTCTGACAGCGCCTGAATACGGCTGGCAGGGCTGGGGTGAGTGGACAGTAACTCCGGCGGCGTTTTGCCCGCGTTCTGCTCCATGTTGTGCCACAGCACCACCGCCTGGTTGGGGTCAAAGCCGGCCTTGGCCATCAGCTCCAGGCCGATTTGGTCGGCTTCCGATTCATGCTTGCGCGAATAAGGCAGCAGTACCCCCACCGTCGCCCCCACCCCAAGGGCCGCCATATAGAGCCCCTTGTTGTCGACATTAGAGAGACCAAGAGCCACGGCAGCCAGCACCGAGACACCCGAATAAATCTGGTTTTGGGTGAGCCGCTCGTTGGAATGGTGAGCCAATACGTGCCCAACCTCATGGCCGATAACGGCGGCCAGCTGGTCTGGGGTTTGCGCCACTTTCAGCAGGCCCGAGTACACGCCAATCTTCTTGCCCGGCAAGGCAAAGGCGTTCACTTCTTTGGAATCAAATACCACCACCTCCCAATCCCCTTGCTGCTCGGCAGGCAGCACCCGGGTGATGGCACCGGCCACGCACTGCACGTACTGGTTGGTTTTAGGATCGGTATCAATCTTCTCTTTCTTTTTCAGCTCGTCAAAAGACTGGGTACCCATCTGGGCCATGGTCGACTCGTTGTTAAACAACAACTGCTCACGGCCGGTGGGGCTTTGGGTACAGGCGCTCATCAGCAATGCCACCATGGCCAGGCTGAAGGTCTTCTTCATCTTGTTGCTCCTCCTGGAGTTTTCCCTATTGTTTCCTCAGTCGCCGCTGAGCGCAACAGCCCTTGGCCTGCGCCTGCCTTGTGTTAAGTTATGGGCCGGTTTGTTGCAGGAGTATCCAAGGTGCCTTATCACATTCGCCCCATGAAACCGGCCGACAACGCCGCCATCGCCCAGGTGATCCGCGACGTCTCTGCCGAATATGGCCTGAGCGCCGACAAAGGTTATGGGGTGTCTGACCCGCACCTGGATAACCTTTTTGACTACTACCGGGAGCTTGGCGGGCGCTATTGGGTGGTGGAGCTTGACGGGCACATTCAGGGCGGCGGCGGCATGGCGCCACTCAGCGGCGCCAGCGACACCGTTTGTGAGCTGCAAAAGATGTACTTTCTACCCTCGCTTCGCGGCCAGGGTGCCGGCAAGGCGCTGGCCGAACTCGCCATGGCAGAGGCAAGGCAAAGTGGCTTTAAGCTCTGCTACCTCGAAACCACTGCCGCCCTTGGCGAGGCGCTGGGGCTTTACCAGGCTTTGGGGTTCAAGCAGCTCACCCACCCCATGGGGGAAACCGGCCATGGCGACTGCGAGATTTGCATGGCCAAAACCTTGTAACGCCCACAACGCAAAAAAGCGCCCCAAGGGCGCTTTTTTATTGCCAAGGCTTAGCCTTTGAGTTTGGCGTCGATGCTGAAGCGGCCAGCCCCCAGGACCATCAGCGCCAGGAAACCACCGGCCATGGAGATGTTTTTGTAGAAGTTCAAAAACTGCGCCTGGTCACTCAGGTTGGAGTGGAAGATAAAGGCGGAGACAACGCTGAACACAGCCATGGCCAGAGCCACAAGGCGGGTTTGGTAGCCTACCAGCAGGGCCAGAGAGCCGCCCACTTCCAGCAGGATAACCAGCGGCAGCAGCGCACCGGGTACGCCCATGGATTCCATCCAACCAGCGGTGCCTTGGTAGGCGCCAATCTTGCCGATACCGGCCTGGATAAAGAGCAGAATAAGCAGTACGCGGGCACCCAGAGTAAAGACGCCGGCCAGGGTAGAGTTGGGGTTAAATTTGATGATTTCGGTTTTCATGATGGTTGCTTCCAAATCGTGTTGAGTTGATGGAGAGCATTATCCTCTTTTAATTTAGAACTAAAACACCATAAAATCAGCAATATCATTCTATTTCATAGAATCATTTAACCACTCACCGCTTTCTCACCAACGCCGGCCATCACTGAGCCGCAGGCATAAAAAAAGCGCCCTATGGGCGCTTTTTCAATGGCTTAAGCCTTAGCTCGATAAGTCATCAAAGAAGCGTTTAACGCTGTCAAAGAAGCCTTCGGCCTTGGGTTTGTGACGCTTGGCGGACTCACCGGCGAGGGTCTTTTCCAGCTGTTCAAGCAGCTCACGCTGTTCGCTGGTCAGGCTGACCGGGGTTTCTACCACGGTTTTGACCATCAGATCGCCAATGGCGCCGCTACGCACCGATTTCACACCTTTACCGCGCAGGCGGAACATACGCCCGGTTTGGGTACCTTCAGCCACCTTGAGCTTGACCCGGCCATCTAAGGTCGGTACTTCAATCTCGCCGCCAAGGGCGGCGGTGGTGAAGCTTATCGGCATTTCACAGTAGAGGTTGTTACCGTCACGCACAAAGATGCCGTGGTCTTTGACATGCACCTGCACGTAGAGATCCCCGGCCGGCGCGCCAAACTGGCCCGCTTCCCCTTCTCCTGCCAGACGAATACGATCGCCAGTGTCGACCCCGGCGGGGATCTTCACAGACAAGGTCTTGGTCTTTTGCACCCGGCCTTGGCCATGGCACTTATCGCAAGGGTCGGTAATTTCCTTACCGGAGCCGCCACAGGTAGGGCAGGTCTGCTGAACCGCAAAAAAGCCCTGGCGCATCTGCACCTGGCCGATACCGTTACAGGTAGAGCAGGTCTTGGCGCTGGTGCCGGGCTTGGCGCCGCTGCCGTCACAGACATCACAAGGCGCAAAGGTGGGCACTTTGATCTCTTTGGATACCCCACGGACCGCCTCTTCCAGGCTCAGCTCCATGTTGTAACGCAGATCGGCGCCCCTGGCTTGCTGCCGGCCACCGCCACGACGGCCGCCACCGAAAATGTCACCGAACACATCGCCGAAGATATCGGCAAAGTCAGCGCCACCGGCGCCTCCACCAAAGCCGCCACCGCCGCCCATGTTCGGGTCGACACCGGCATGGCCGTAACGGTCGTAGGCGGCGCGTTTGTCGCTGTCGGTCAAGATCTCGTAGGCTTCTTTAACCTCTTTGAACTTGGCCTCGGCTTCAGCGTCGCCAGGATTGCGGTCCGGGTGATATTTCATGGCGAGCTTTTTATAAGCCCGCTTGATGTCTTTCTCGTCGGTGCCGCGCTCGACGCCCAGCACTTCGTAGTAATCACGCTTCGACATAAATCTCAGGTCCGCTTGAAACGATTGACGGGCGCACATGGGCGCCCGTGTTTATAAGGCCGGGGCCTTACTTTTTATCGTCGTCTTTAACTTCTTCGAACTCGGCGTCAACCACGTCGTCACCGCCCTGGTTGCCACCGGCCTGTTGACCGCCGGCAGCTTGTTCCTGCTGCATTTTTTGCTGCAGGATTTCCATCAGCTTGCCAGACGCTTCAATCAAGGCCTGTTGCTTGGCTTCGATCTCGGCTTTGTCGGTGCCTTTGATGGCGGTTTCCAGCTCGCCAAGGGCCGCTTCGATTTTGGCCTTGTCGTCGCCGCTCACCTGGTCGCCGGCTTCTTCAAGTTGCTTGCGGGTACCGTGTACCAGCGCGTCGGCTTGGTTACGCACCGACACCAGTTCTTCGAACTTTTTGTCTTCCTCGGCGTGGGCTTCGGCGTCGCGCACCATTTTCGCCACTTCGTCGTCGGACAGACCGGAAGAGGCCTTGATGGTGATCTTCTGTTCTTTACCGGTGGTTTTGTCCTTGGCAGACACGTGCAGGATGCCGTCGGCATCGATGTCAAAGGTGACTTCGATTTGCGGCATACCGCGCGGGGCAGCCTGGATACCGTCCAGGTTGAACTGGCCCAGGGACTTGTTGTCGCTGGAGCGCTTACGCTCCCCCTGCAACACATGGATGGTCACTGCAGACTGGTTGTCTTCGGCAGTGGAGAACACCTGGCTGTGCTTGGTGGGGATGGTGGTGTTTTTCTCGATGAGCTTGGTCATCACACCGCCCATGGTCTCGATACCCAGCGACAGCGGGGATACGTCCAGCAACAGCACGTCTTTTACGTCACCGGCCAGTACGCCGCCTTGTACCGCCGCGCCGGCAGCCACCGCTTCATCAGGGTTGACGTCTTTACGGGGCTCTTTGCCGAAGAATTCGGTTACCGCCTGCTGCACTTTAGGCATACGGGTCTGACCGCCGACCAGGATAACCTCGTCGATATCGGACACAGACAAGTCGGCATCCGCCAGGGCCACTTTCAGCGGCTCGATGGTGCGGTTGATGAAGTCTTCTACCAAAGATTCCAGCTTGGTGCGGGTCACTTTGATGTTCATGTGCTTAGGACCGGTGGCATCTGCGGTGATGTACGGCAGGTTCACGTCGGTCTGCTGCGCAGAAGACAGCTCAATCTTGGCTTTCTCAGCCGCTTCTTTCAGACGCTGCAGGGCCAGCTGATCTTTAGTCAGATCAACGCCTTGCTCTTTCTTGAACTCTTCAACCAGGTAGTTGATCAAGCGGTTGTCGAAATCTTCGCCGCCCAAGTGAGTGTCACCGTTGGTGGCCAGTACTTCGAAGGTGTGCTCGCCGTCCAGTTCGTCAATCTCGATGATGGAGATATCGAAGGTACCGCCGCCAAGGTCGTATACGGCGATCTTCTGGTTGCCTTTTTTCTTGTCAAGGCCGTAAGCCAGCGCGGCCGCAGTGGGCTCGTTGATGATGCGCTTAACTTCCAGACCGGCAATTTTACCGGCGTCTTTGGTGGCCTGACGCTGAGAGTCGTTGAAGTAAGCCGGCACGGTAATAACCGCTTCGGTTACCGGCTCGCCGAGGAAATCTTCGGCGGCTTTTTTCATTTTCTTCAGCACTTCGGCAGAGATCTGCGGCGGAGCCAGTTTTTTGTCTTTTACGCCAACCCAGGCGTCGCCGTTGTCGGCAGCGATGATGGAGAACGGCATGATTTTCACGTCACGCTGTACTTCATCGTCAGTGAAACGACGACCGATCAGACGCTTGATAGCGAACAGGGTGTTTTTCGGGTTGGTTACCGCCTGACGCTTGGCAGACTGGCCAACCAGGGTCTCACCATCGTCGGTGTAGGCGATAACAGAAGGGGTAGTACGAGCACCTTCGGCGTTTTCAATAACGCGCGCTTTGTCACCATCCATGATGGCCACACAGGAGTTGGTGGTGCCCAGGTCGATACCGATAATTTTGCCCATATCAGTCTCCACTAAACAGCTTGATAGTTGATGGTTGATAACGTGGGGGCCTTGCTTGAATTTTCAAGTCCGTTATCAACGAATTGCCTTTGACCCTTATGTGGGGAGGGACAAATCCCTTTTCAAGGCAAAAAAAGAAAAAAACCCGGCTTTTGCCGGGTTTTTAGCAAAAGCGCGTTAACCGGCGGTGCTGACCACCACCATGGCCGGGCGCAGCAGGCGGCCATTAAGGCTGTAGCCCTTTTGCACCACGGTCAACACGGTGTTGGCCGGGTGCTCGGGGCTCGGCTGCATGGCCATGGCCTGGTGCAGTTCGGGGTTGAACGGCTGGCCCACCGGGTCTACCACTTCCAGGCCGTATTTGTTGGTGGCCGAATGGAAGGATTTCAAGGTCAGCTCAATGCCTTCAAGCATCGGCTTGAGGGCCTCGTCGCTGACATCGCCCAGCTCCAGGGCGCGCTCTAAAGAGTCAGCCACCGGCAGCAGGTCGCCGGCAAATTTCTCCAGGGCGAATTTATGGGCCTTTTCCACATCCTGGGCGCTACGGCGGCGGATGTTGTCTACTTCGGCCTTGGCCCGCAGCACGGCTTCACGCTGCTCGTTAAGCTCCGCTTCCAGGCGGGCGACCTCTGCGGCCAGATCGACTTCAGGCAGCTGTTCTTCGGTCTGCTGTTGTGCGGCTTCGGGCTGTTGCCCTTCCTCTAATGGCTTGTCCGTTTCGTGGGTCATTGCCTGTCTCCTCAATACAACGTGCGGCTTATTATGGGGGTGATAACGCGGGTTTCAAGAGATACGCGCTCGGTTATACTGCCGAAGAAGGCCAAAGGGGCAGATAAATGACGCAAGCTTTTAAAACCATTGCACTAATTGGCAAACCCAACCATGACGGTGCCAATCAGACCGTGATGGCACTTTATCGTTGGCTGGCAGGCCAGCAATATCACCTGCTGGTGGAAGAGCGCACCGCCGAGGGTCTTGATGTACCCAAAGCGTGCCTACGCGACCTTGCCTCCCTCGGCGAAGAGGCCGAGCTTGCCATAGTCGTGGGCGGCGACGGCAACATGCTGGGCGCAGCCCGGGTGCTGGCCCGTTTCGACGTGGCGGTGATTGGCGTTAACCGCGGCAACCTCGGTTTTTTAACCGATCTCGCTCCCGACAACTTCGAAGCGCCCCTAAAAGAGGTGCTGGCCGGGCGTTTTCAAACCGAGTACCGCTTTTTGCTCGACGCCCAGATCTACCGCCACAAAAGGCTGGTGGCCTCCAATACCGCCGTCAACGAGATGGTGCTGCACCCCGATAAGATTGCCCACATGATCGAATTCTCGGTGAGCATCGACGAGCAGCATGTCTACAGCCAGCGCTCGGACGGCCTGATTGTCTCCACCCCAACAGGCTCCACCGCTTACTCGCTGTCCGGCGGCGGCCCCATCGTGCACCCGAAGATGGACGCCATCGTGTTGCTGCCGATGTTCCCCCATACCCTGTCGAGCCGGCCGCTGGTGGTGGAAGGCAACAGCCTTATTACCCTGAAAGTCACTTCCAACACCGACGACTTGCAAATCACCTGTGACAGCCAAGTGGTGCTGAGCCTGCAACCTGGCGACGAAATCCGCATCCAAAAGAGCGCCTTTCCGCTACGCATGGTGCATCCGCCGGGCTACGACTACTACCAAGTGCTGCGCTGCAAATTGGGCTGGGGTTCAAAACTTTACTAGCCCCCTCTTTACTGTATGAAAATCCAGCTTATACTGGATGCAATCACAGTAAGGAGCTTTCTCAATGCTGGTCCAACTCACCGTCAGTAACTTTGCCATCGTGCGTTTTCTGGAACTGGAGTTCAGCCGGGGCCTGACTGCCATCACCGGTGAAACCGGCGCCGGTAAATCCATCGCCATCGACGCCCTGGGTCTTTGCCTTGGTGAACGCAGTGAAGCCAGCATGGTGCGCCCTGGCGCCGACAAGTGTGAAGTGGCCGCCCGCTTTGATGTCAGTGCCTTGCCCCTGGCCCAGGCTTGGCTCAAAGACAACGAGCTGGACGACGAACAGCAATGCATTTTGCGCCGCACCGTCACCAGCGAAGGCCGTTCTCGCGCCTTTATCAATGGCCAACCTGTGCCGCTATCCCAGCTCAAGCAACTGGGGGAAAGGCTGGTGAATGTGCACGGCCAGCATGCCCACCACGCCCTGTTAAAGCCCGACCACCAGTTGGTGCTGCTGGACCAATATGCCGGCCACAAAAGCCTGCAAGAAGAGGTGCGCAGCGCCTGGCGCGCTCAAAAGGCCCTGCGCCAGGAGCTTAGCGAGCTGCAAAGCACCGAGGCCCAGCGCGACGCCCGCCGCCAACTACTGGAATACCAGGTTCAGGAGCTGGACCAATTCGCCCTGGAAGAAGGGGAATTTGAGAAAATCGAGGCAGAGCACCACCGCCAGGCCAATGCCGCCAACCTCATCAGCGAATCGGGCCAGTGTTTGGCAGTACTGTGCGAGGATGACCAGCTCAACGTCAGCGACATGTTGCGCCAGGTCACTGACCGCCTTGGCCGCCTGCAAGGCGACGACGCCGCCCTTGAGCCCATTGTGGCTACCTTGTTTGATGCTGCCGCCTTGCTGGACGATGCCAGCCACGAGCTGAGCCGCTACCAGCAGCGCCTGGAAATTGACCCCGAAAGTTTTGCCCAGCTCGAAGAGCGCCTCAGCAGCGCCATTAACCTGGGGCGCAAACACAAAATTCCCACCCACGAACTGCCAGCGCTGCACCAGCAATTGGCTGAAGAGCTAAAAACCCTCACCGACAGTGACGACCGCCTGGCCGCACTGGAAGCGGAAGTGGCAAAAGCCCAGCAAGATTACCTGGCCTGCGCCCAGCGGCTCAGCCAAAGCCGCGAGCGCCACGGCAAAGCCTTGGCCAAAGCCGTGCAAAAGGTGGTGCGGGAATTAGCCCTGCCCCACGCCCAGTTTGATATCGACATCGCCTTTGATGCCCAAGCCCCCGGCGCCGGTAACGGCCTGGATAAGGTGCAGATGCTGGTTTCCACTAACCCCGGCCAGCCACTGGCGGCCATGGCCAAAGTGGCCTCGGGCGGCGAGCTGTCGCGTATCGGCCTGGCCCTGCAGGTACTGACATCCAAACAAGAGCAAACCCCAACCCTGATTTTTGACGAAGTGGATGTGGGGATCTCCGGCCCCACTGCCGCTGTGGTGGGTAAATTGCTCAGAAGCCTTGGCGAGCACAGCCAGGTGATGTGCGTTACCCATTTGCCGCAGGTGGCGGGTCAAGGGCATCAGCAGCTTCGGGTGACCAAGAAGACCCAAAAAGACAGCACCGAGACCCTGATGGAGGCTCTGAGCGGTGACCAACGCATCGACGAATTGGCCCGTTTGTTGGGTGGAGATGTGATAACCGAGGCAACCCGTGCCAATGCCAGGGAACTTTTGGCACAATAAAGGCTCTGTTGCTGCATGTTGCCGGGCGAGGCTATCATGCGCCTGAAAGTTTTGAGATGGATAACAGAATGAAAAATGCCTTGCTGGCCCTGACCCTGGGCCTGAGTGTGATGAGTTTGAGTGGTTGCGGCCTGATTTACCGCATCGATGTGCCCCAGGGCAATTACCTGGAACAAGACCAGATTGACAAACTGCAACCGGGCATGACCCAGGAGCAGGTGACTTACGTGCTGGGGACTCCCCTGCTGAAAGACAGCTTTAAAAGCGGTACCTGGTATTACAAGTACCTGTACCGCTCCGGCCGGACCGGCACCTCTGTCAGCAAAGATGTGATAGTGCAGTTTGATGCCAGCAATAAGCTCAAAAGCATCAGCGCGGAAGATTTTAAAATTCCCGCCGCTTTTGGTGGCAGCCCGGAGGCCACCACCAAGACCGACGCTAAAGCCGGTTAAGTCTCGGCGCGCAGGGGGTTGGGCCGGCCCCCTGTGGTTTTATCGGCGCGGCCCTCTTCTTTGGCCTTCTCGGCCCGGCGGCGGCGAATATCTTTAGGATCGGCGGTCAACGGCCGATAAATTTCGACTCTGTCCCCTTCCCGCACCTTGTCGCTCAGCTTGCAGCTGCGAGACCAAATACCGACATCGTTTTTGGCAAGATCAAGGTCGCTAAAGCGGCCCAAGATGCCGGAGCGTTCTATCACCTCCTGCACCGTTGCTCCTTCCACTACCTTCAACGCAATAAGTGCCTGGCGCTCAGGCTCGGCATAGGCCACTTCCACATTTAGCAGGCGCTCAGTCACGGTAGATCTCCATGGCGCGCTGGCAAAAGGCATTGACCATGGCGTGGGTCAACTGCTGGAAAATACCGCCAAAGGCGATGCCCACCAGGGTAGAGGAAAACTCGAACTCCATTTCCAGCTTCACGGTGCAGCCCTTCTCGCCGTGGGGCAGGAAATGCCAGTTACCTCTTAGGAACTTAAAAGGCCCGTTGACCAGTTCCATGGCGATACGGTCGGGTGCAAAGAGGGTGTTGCGGGTGGTAAAAGACTTACGCACCGGTCCTTTGGCCACGTCCAGGGTTGCGGTCATGGCGTTATCGGTCTGGCCCAGTACCCTCGATGCCACGCAGCCCGGCAGAAAGGCCGGATAACTGGGCACATCATTAACCAGGTCAAACATGGCCTGGGGAGGAAAAGGTACTTGAGCTTGTCGCTGAATGCGCGGCATGGCGTTTTGCATTAACTATGGCTTTGCAGCGAATGATATCACTTGTTATCTGGCTGGGCATCCGGGCAAAATGCCATGCATTCAAACAGCCTTTGCGTATAATGCGCGCATGACCAAGAAAAAAGCCCTCAAAGGCGGTGACACCGACATCGCCCAGAATAAAAAAGCCCGACACGACTACTTTATCGAAGAAACCTTCGAAGCCGGTCTTGCCCTGCAAGGCTGGGAAGTAAAGAGCCTGCGGGCCGGCAAGGCCAACATCAGCGAGGCCTATATCGTCCTCAGGGACAGCGAAGCCTACCTGTTCGGTGCCACCATTCAGCCGCTTAATACCGCCTCCACCCATGTGGTGGTGGACCCGACCCGTACCCGTAAATTGCTGCTCAACCAGCGCGAGCTGGAAGTTCTTTATGGCCAAGTGCACCAGAAGGGAAAAACTGTTGTGCCACTGAAGATGTACTGGAGCCGTGCCTGGGCGAAAATCGCCATTGGTATCGCGCGCGGTAAAAAAGAGCACGATAAGCGGGATGATGTAAAAGACCGAGATTGGCAGCGGGAAAAAGCCCGGGTCATGAAACGTGGTTAAAAAAAGCGCCCTTTCGGGCGCTTTTTTATTCAGACAAAAATGGCTTTGAGTACGAAAAACCCCAGGCATATCGACGACACCGCCACCGGATACAGCAAATAGCTGTCGCGGCGACGCCGGCCTCTTTTGATGGTGATGTTGCACAACATGACGTTAAACAATACCAGCATCACCGGCACTGATAGCGACCAGGCGCCTACCAGGTGGGATTGGCTCATTCCGTAACTCGCCACCAGGACCAGATCTAATAAAATCAGGTACATCAGGAACTTCTGGATAGCATCAACACGCCGCTTACGCTCCGGTATCGCCATAATCCATCTCGCTCAGCAAGTCTGTCTTTAAGACTAAACGACCGAAAATGAACCTATGTTTAGCACACCGGGGGCTTTGTTGTTACATACGGCTAACGGGTTACCGGTTCATTGGCCTTGGCCGCCTTGTCTGCCTGAGTCAGGGCATTGCCCGGTTGTTGGCGGTCAAAAATAGACAACAGGCTGGCCTGAGCCTTCTTGGTCAATAGCAGGATCTCAATACGCCGGTTGTCACTGGCGTCGGGGTGAGACTTATCTACCGGGGTACGGTCAGACATGGCCGCTACCTGCAACACCCGCTGCTTGGGCATACCACCAACCTCCAGCACCCTTCTGGCCATCAGGGCCCGGTCACCGGACAGTTCCCAGTTGCTGTATTGATTACTCTGGTACGGGATGGAGTCGGTATGGCCGGAGATCACCATGCCGTTTTTGACGTGTTGAAACACCGGCGCCAGGGCCATCAACAGATCCTCAAAAAACGGGCTCATGTTCACCGAACCACGGGCAAACATCTGGCGGTTTTTGTCATCCTGAATACTGATACGAAGGCCTTGCGGCACCACTTCCACGTCCAGGTTGTTGCTGGCAGTCAACTGCTTGGCCATTTCCTTGATAACAGCGGCTAGCACCGCCAGGGACTCAGGAGACTGAAAATCCCCGTCGATAATGGAGTCGAGCTTGGGCCCCTGCCCTTTGCCCGGCTCCACATCCCCTTTGGGCACCTGGCTATACATGGAGATGCCGGATTTACGGTCGCCGCTGGTCAATAGCTGCGCCGCGACTCGCTCAACAATGGCCGGCTGGCCTTCAAGGTCGATGGGAAAGGGACTGTTAGACAAGTCAAAGGGGTTCTTGGACTGGTCAAACACCGAGTAGTCACGCAGGTTGGACGCCAGCACGTTGCGCTCTTTTTGGTTGGTGACCGACAGCAGCCACAGCACCAGAAACAGCGACATCAACGCCAAAGTAAAGTCGGCAAAGGCCACCTTCCAAGCGCCACCACTCTGCTCTTCATGACCAGAGCGGCGCTTACGCTTGATGATGACCGTTTCGTGCGGAGTCCGCTGCATCACATGGCCTCGCTATCGAGCCAGCGTTCCACAGTGGCAAAGCTGGGTTTGACGTCCATCTCCAGTACCCGGCGCCCGGCGTCCACGGCCAGCAGCGGCGATTTACCCGCCACGTGGGAGGTCAGCACCGCCTTGACACATTCAAGCGTGGAGATTTTGCGGTGCACCAGCTCGGCCATGGCGGCGCCAGCCGGCTCAAATAAACAGTAACAGCCGAAGATACCGATAAAGGTACCCACTAGCGCCGCCGCCACATGCACGCCAATCTCCCCCAAGGGGCCATCAAGGTGCTGCATGGTGATGATGATACCGCCTACCGCCGCCAGGATACCGAAGCCGGGCATGGCCTCACCGGCGCGGTGCAGGGCCTTGGAGGCGCGCAGCAGGTCGTCCTCGATGGCCAAAATCTCCTGCTCCAGCACCGCCTCGAATTCGTGGGCCGAGATTTTGCCCATGGCCAGCATCCGCAGGTTGTCGGTGATGAAGTTCACCAAGATGGGTTCTTTGAGTATCTCGGGGAAACGCTGAAACAGTGGGCTCGCCATGGGCGCTTCGATGTGCGCATCCAGCACTTTGAGGCCCTTTTGGCGAATTTCGTCCAGCAGGGTGTGCATGATCATCAGCAGTTCGCGAGCCAGCTGCGCCTCGCCCTTACGGCTGGCCAGCAGCCCTTTGAGCTGGTGCAGTACTTCTTTGAGCACGGTAGTGGAGTTGCCGATAACCATCGAGCCCAGCGCCGCCCCGAGGATGATCACCATCTCGGAAGGTTGCCACAGGGCAATGAGTTTGCCGTTGGCCATCACAAAGCCGCCGAAGACGCAGAGCGCGACCAGGCCAACACCAATGAGTTTTTGCATGTTCAGTGCCTCTCAAGAAAGGAATTGAGATTGCTCAGACACTCTTTGTGCAACTGGCAAACCCGGGATTCAGTGAGTCCCAGTACCTGGGCGATTTCTTTCATGTTCAGTTCGTGCTGGTAGTAAAGGGTCAGTAGTAGCTGCTCACGAGGATTGAGCTTGCAAAGCACTTTGGCCAAGGTCCGCTTGATCTCGAACACATCACTGTTACCACCGGCCGGCTCCAACTCTTTTACCAGCCAGTCATCCAAGTGCTGCATCTCGCAGGCCTGGTTGGCGTACACCAACTCCCGCACCTGCTCGATGGTGATACCCATCTCGTCGGCAACTTCCTGCTCGGAGGGCTCTCGGCCCAGGCGGTTATAGAGCTTGCGATGATTGTGGTTGAAGTCATGGGCAGCCTGGCGCACCTGTCTTGGCCGCCAGTCCTGGCGGCGCAGCTCGTCCAAGATGGCGCCGCGCACCCGCTTGAAAGCAAAACTTTCAAAGGCCTCGTCAGGTGTTCCGTAACGGCGGATGGCCTCAAGCAAGCCCATCAGGCCCACCTGTTCAAAGTCGTCCATGCCAAACGAGGCGCTGACCTGGCTGCGAAGGTGCGAACAGGCCCTTTTGACCAAGTGGGCATAGCGCCGCATCAGCAGGGCTTCGTTGCTGGCACTGCTGTGGGAAACGGGGTCGAGGCTTTCTGCGCGGTACGGTTCCATTGCCGTTCTCCTACTGAACAACCACTTTGGTAAGCAGTACTTCATCCAGCGACAGCTGATAGCCGTAACGCTTGACGGTCTCGAGGATCTTGCCTTTGAGCGCTTGTTGTAGCGGCTCGATGTTCTGAATGTCTTTGCGTACCTGATCGTATTGGCGGTTGGCAAAGTACTGCATCAGGGCGTTACGAATAACCGGCTCCAGTTCATCGCTTTCCTTGGGCACCCGAGGGTCATGGCTGACCAGGGCCAGCTCCATCATCATGTAGTGCTGCACGTCGTCGCCGGGAATGGAGATAACGAACTTGCCAAGGGGGTGAAATATGGCCTTTTCGCTCATTTTCACCGCCGGCGGTGGCGCCGGAGCGAACAACTTTTTCACATCCAGCATGCCGCTGTAAACGGCATAACCGGCGCCTGCCAGCACCAGTACCGACACCCCGGCAAGAGCCAGCAACAGGCGCTTTTTCTTGCCCGATGGGGGCGTTTTTTCCGTTTCGTTCGCCACTGCGTTGACTCCTTAGGCTGTGGTGCTCACCCAGCCTTGGGGGAGATCAGGCTGAGCACGTTGTTCTTCATCGCCGCTGGCAGTCACCTGCGCGGCCATGATCTGAGGTTCCTGGGAACGGGGGTCACCGCCGCCCTGGCGTCCGGACTGGCCCCGGTCCTGGCCCACCGACACCTCCACCTGGGTACCATGTTGCTGCACCAAATCCAGGCGCAGCCGGTCGAGCTGCTGGTGCAGCATGTCCCGCACCATGGGCTGGCTGGCCTGCAGGTGCACGCTCAGGCGATCGCCTTCCATGCGCACCGTCAAATCGACCCGGCCCATGTCCGGAGGGTCCAGCCTGACCCGGGCTTCTTTGATTTGCTGGCTCACTTGCAGTTGCAAGCGATCGCCAAGGGCCGCAGCCAGTTCCTGGCCGTTTTGCAATTGGCCCGGCTGGCTTTGAGCAGGATTACCCGCAGCCATTTTGATAGGCGCCCATTCCGGCAGCGCCGTTAACTTGCCAGTGCCGCCTTGCTGGCTTGCCAGCAAGCTGTCTTGGCTGGGGGCGCCAAGATGGAGGTTCTTATCGGTACTGCTCATCAGCTCCAGCTTGTCGAGCTTGAGGGCGTCGCCTCCTGCTTGAGCCAGCTTCGGCTCTTTGGCACCGGCCCCGCCAATACCGTCAACAGCGCCGGTTGCACTCGCAGTGGTGGCATCCTTGCTGGGATGGGCCGGTACTTTTAGGGTGATTTGCGAAAAAGGCAGGTTGAGGGTCAGTACCTTCGCATCAGCAGCACTGTCGCCTTTATCCGGCGCCTCAGTCTTTTTGTGTGGATCTTTATCATCCGCTTTGGGTTTCGCTGTAGCCTCGGTCAGCGCAGCTTGAGCAGGCTCTAAAGCCAATGGCGCCTTGGCCTCAGGTTCAGCGGTGCTCTGCTCTTTGGCAGGTACCTTGATATCGCGAAAACCGCGCAGCGCCAGCGCCAGCGCCGTTGGAGTGTCCTGTGAGCTATCTGCGTGCTCGCTCGTATCCTTGCCTTTGGCAGTGGCTTTAGATGCGTCCTCGGCGGCAATCTCTTTGGGCGTCAGCGCATCCTCACCGGCGCGCTGCAGGTCGGTTGTCTTAACCTGCGGCTGCGCAAAAGTCTGTGGCTTGGCCTCGGCTCCGGCTTTGACAGCGGCCATCTGCCGACCAAAAAAACCCTTAGGTGCGCTGTCGCCACTGGCCTTGATATCGCTGGCCTTGGCAAATTGACTCACCGGTGCAGCAAAATTATGGGTTTTCATCAAAAGTCCTCTAGCTGCTGGTAGGCCCTCAGGCCTTCCTGCCGGTCCTGGTGTTTGTTGAGCGTTTGCTGCAACCGCTGCATCTGCTGCTCGGCCAGTGCTCTGGCCTGGCCATGGGCGCTGGCCAGTTGCGCAACCGCTGGCGCCAGCGCTTTGGGCTCGTGGCCAAGCTGGCCCATCAGGCGGGCAACTTGCCGGTCCAATTGGGCCAGTTGCTGCCAGTTGCCCTGCTGCGCGCTGTCTAACAAGGCCTTGGCCAAAGCCAGCACCTGCTGCGATGAAATTGACGCCATCCGGTTATTGCCTGTCATTTCTCCAGCTAGAGCAAAGCAAATGCCAAGCCAAGAATTTAACCAAACAAAATCAAACAGTTAAAACCAATCCGTTGTCATTGCGGAAGCGTTACTTCCGCATGGGGAAAAATAAGGGGAAAAGGCGGCAGCGGAGGAAAAAGACAAACTTAAGGCAAAAAAAAGCGGCCTAGCTGGCCGCAATGTTTTCCCATCCGTCTTTGAGGTCTCCCATCACCTTGTAGATAACCTCCAAACCGGACAAATCGTTACTGACACTGACTTCAAACAGGCGCCGGCCGCAAAAGTCGTAAAGCTGGTGCAGGTTTTCGGCCAATTGGCCGCCTTTTTCCCTGTCCAGCGCCGTGTCCAAGCCACTTAAGATATCCAGGCACTTGGCAATGGATTTGGCCTTACGGTCAAACTGTTTGGCTTCGATATGGCCTTCTACCCGGGCCAGCTCGTCTAAAAAGCCCTCAATCAGCATCAGCACCAGGTGGTGCGGGTCGGCAGAGGCGGCCCTGGCATCCAGTTGGGTGTGCTTGTAGGCATCAAAGCCGGAATCATCAAACATGCTTGCTCCTGCGCGCTATTAACCGAACAAACCGGAGGTCTGCTGCATTTGGCTGACGATGGTCTGCATCTGGGTGAACTGCGAAACGTAGCGGTTGTATTGCTGCTGCATTTGCAGATCGAAGGCATCCATGCGATCGCCAAGCCTATCCAGGTTCGCCTGGGTACTGGAGATGGTGGTCTTGAACACCGAGTCACTGCCATTGACATAGCTGTCGAGCATGGTGTCGAGCTTGTCCATCAGCCCGTCTTTGTTACCCAGTATCTGGTTCAGCCCTGAGGGGTTGGCTTCCAAATAATCACCCAGCTTGTCCTCGTCGAGGCTCAGTTTACCGTAACGGTCACTCTTGATGCCCATGGATGAGAGGTCGGCGCCATTAAGAAGCGTACGGACCTGTCCTTGCAGCATCCGCGAGGTGCTGTCGCCAGACAGGGTCGGCGACTGGCCATCAGCGGCGGTGGTGTACTTCTTGATGGTATCGATAAGGGTGTTGTAGGCATCAATGAAACTGTTGAGGTCTTTTTTTGTGGCGTCCATGTCGCGGCCCACCGAGAAGGTAATGGTCTCGCTCGGGTCGGTCTGCACCTTTTTCAAATCGATGGTCAGGCCGTCAATAACGTTATCCAGAGTGTTGGAATCCGAGTTGATGGTCAGGCTCTGGTCGGCGCCCAACTGCACTATGGCGTCTTGCGCTTTGCTGAGCTGGCTCTTGCCGGCAATAGCCGTGTCCAGGCCGCTAAGGGCCGGATCGCCATCGGTGCTGATGCTCATGGCATTGTCCGCGCCGGTTTTCTCACTGGTCAGCATCAGTTTGACGCTGGTGCCGGTACGCACCAAAGAGGCCTTGATACCGGTGTTATCACTGGCGCCGTTGATGGCGTTACGCAGGTCAGCCACGGTAGCGCCGGCAGGCAGCTTGCTCATATCAATGCTGAAGCTGTCGCTGCCCAGAGCCAGGGTCAGAGTACCGCTGTTACCCACAGTGGAGGTTTCGGAGGCAAAATCCAAAGCGTATTGATCGGCGCTGGCCAGCTGCGACACGTGCAGTTGGTACTGGCCTTCGACCGCGTTGGAATCGGCAGTGATGCTGGCATAGCTGTCGTCAGATTGGGTAACGCCGTAATCCTTGAAGGCATCGCTGCCTGAGAGCTTGGATACCGCATCTTGAAACGCCGTCAACTGGGTGGAAATGGCGTTATAGGCACTGAGCCGGTTTTTGTAATAGGTCTGCTGGCTGGAAAAATACGAGTCCATCTTGGCCCGGTCGGCCTGCACGTACTGAGAAGCGAGACTTTGCACGTCAAAGGAGCTGCTGCTTACTGTTGCCATTGTTGCATCCTATTAGAAAAACGGGAAAAAGCCCCCGCCGTGCAGGGGCCTTTGCGACTGCGCTTAGCGCAGCAGTGAACCAACCAGGCTGGTGACGGAGTTGGCGTTGGACAGTACGCTCACGCCGGTCTGCATCAGCAGCTGTTGTTTGGTCATGTTGGAAGTTTCGGCGGCAAAGTCGGCATCCATGATGCGGCCTTTAGCAGCGTCGGTGTTCTGGCTGATGGAAGACAGGTTGTTGATGGTGTGGTCAAGACGGTTGATGTTGGCACCGAACTTAGCACGGGCAGCACCGATGGCATCCTGCAGAGTGTCCAGGTTGTCCATGGCGGTGGAAGCGGTCGCACCGGTGATGGCAGTGCCAGCGGTGGTGATACCACCGGTAATGGCAGTGATCTCGGTACTGGCGTTAAAGCTCAGGGTCTCGGTGGAGGAAGCACCGATCTGGAAGGTCACAGCGCCGGTACCCAGTTTGCCGCCAGCCAGCAGGGTTTGACCGGAACCGTAGGTGGTTTTGGTCATGATACGGGTCAGTTCAGAGCTCAGCTCGCCATACTCGGAGCTCATGGCGGCTACGTCGGAAGTACCGTTGGTACCGTTAGCTGCTTGGGTAGCGAGGTCTTTCATACGAAAAACGATGCTGGAGGCTTCGTCCAGGGAGCTGTCAGCGGTTTGCAGCATGCTGATGGCGTCTTGGGAGTTGCGCTGGGCAACGGCCATACCGCGGGTTTGCGCGGTCAGGCGGTTGGCAATTTGCAGGCCGGCGGCATCGTCGGCAGCGCTGTTGACGCGCAGGCCAGTACCCAGGCGCTGCATAGCGGTAGACAGCATGTTGTTGTTCTTGGTCAGCGAGTTCTGGGCAACCAGGGACGCAAAGTTGGTCTGAATTGACAGAGCCATGAGTATTCTCCTGAAGGTTAAACGCCGCCGGTGCGGCCATTTGTGATTGCTTCAAGAAATTAAAACGACGCAAGACAGTAAAAACTAAAACAGCTGCGGGGATTTTTTAAGGGCGAGATCGCAAAAAGTACCGGCGGCTTGCCAGGGCCAAAGGCCACGATTGAAAGGTGCTGAACATAAAAAAGCCCCGCCGAAGCGGGGCTTTTTCTGCCAAGCGCTTAGCGCAGCAGAGAGCCAACCAGGCTGGTAACGGAGTTGGCGTTGGACAGTACGCTCACGCCGGTCTGCATCAGCAGCTGCTGTTTGGTCATGTTGGAGGTCTCGGAAGCAAAGTCGGCATCCATGATGCGGCCTTTAGCTGCGTCGGTGTTCTGACTGATGGAAGCCAGGTTATTGATGGTGTGGTCCAGACGGTTGATGTTGGCACCGAACTTGGCACGGGCAGCGCCGATGGCATCCTGCAGGGTGTCCAGGCTACCCATTTCCGCAGTGGCGCTGGTAGTCAGGTCAACCAAGCTACCTTGAGCAGTGGTGATGGCACCGATTTCGGCAGAGCCATCAAAGGCCAAGGTTTCGGAGGAGGATGCACCAATCTGGAAGTTCACAGCGCCGTCCAACTTACCGCCGGACAGCAGGGTTTGACCGGAACCGTAGGTGGTTTTGGTCATAATACGGGTCAGCTCGTTTTTCAGCTCGCCGTATTCGGAATCCATGGCGGAGATATCAGAAGTACCGTTGGTACCGTTAGCCGCTTGAGTGGCGAGGTCTTTCATACGAAAAACGATGCTGGAGGCTTCGTCCAAGGAGCTGTCAGCAGTTTGCAGCATGCTGATGGCGTCTTGGGAGTTACGCTGGGCAACGGCCATGCCGCGGGTTTGCGCGGTCAGACGGTTGGCAATTTGCAGGCCGGCGGCATCGTCGGCAGCGCTGTTAACGCGAAGGCCGGTGCCAAGACGCTGCATGGCGGTAGACAGCATGTTGTTGTTCTTGGTCAGCGAGTTCTGGGCAACCAGGGACGCAAAGTTGGTCTGGATTGACAGGGCCATGAGTATTCTCCTGAGGGTTAAAGGCCGCCTCTGCGCGGCTTTGTGATTGCTTCAGGAAAGTAAAACGACGGGCTGGCAGGAAAAATGAAACGCAAAAATCAATTTGCTGAAAATTCAGGCAATCAGAGCGACAACAAACTGACAACTGACTGGCGGGAAAGGTTGGCCTGGGCCATCAAAGCCTGAAGCTGGGCGCCAAAATCGCCCCCCTTGATATAGCTTTTTATCTCACTCCCCAAAGCGTCTGGGTCCTGGCTGGCCAATTGCGCGGCGGAGCGCAGCGCCTCCATACGGGCCATCAGTTGCTGGCGCTGGGCTTGCAGCGCCTTGCGGTGCTGCTCAAGTGCCACCAGCAAAGCCCTGAGCCTGGCCTTCTCATAATCGAGATTGGTGCCTTCAAGACCGTCAGCCAATTGCTCCAGCACCTGGGGCTGGGCATCGAGGCCAATGGGAATGGGGTTGCCGGCCGGCACCCGGATACCCTGGCCCTGGAAAGTCCAGGGCGATGAGAACAATGCCTCAGGGCCGGTCAGTTGCAGCTTACCCTGGCCACTTAAGCTGGCGGTGATCCCCAGTCTGGCAAATTGCGGGGCAAGTTCTGCAAGGGCCCGGCTTTGGCTGGCCTGGGCCCCTAATTTCAGTGACAGATGATTGCCGCCAGGTAGGCCAATACGCACTGTCTCGCCCTGATTGCGGGGGCTCAATAAATCGACCCGGTTCATCAGGTAGTGGCTTTGGCCCTGCTTGCTGTTAGGGCTTAGCTCCCCGTCCAGCCAGCCGTCGCTTTTGACCTGATGTGCCAAGGCCCTGGCTTGGTTGGCCAGGGCCTGGGATTGTCCGCCGTTTTGGTCTAGCTGCCGGGCGAGGTTGACCAGTTGCCGGTAGGTGCTGACGATGCTCTGTTCCATCGATTGCAGCATCGATAATCGGCTTTGCGCCTGGCTCATCAATGCCCACTGGCCGTGGCGCTGCACCTTAACCCCTATCTCGCCGCCGCTGTCACGGTTTTGCACCTTGGCCGGGGCCTGGGCTTCGTCATAGCCAGAGCCGGCTGCCACCCCCAATGTCTGGGGGCGGGTGTCCTTGCTGTTAAGGGCGGAGATCTGCATGGCCATCAGAGATAATCGAACAGGCTCAGTTGACTCAGTTGACTATAGGTTTTCTGGGTAGCAGTCAGGGCCAGCTGAATTTGGTTGGCCCTGTCGGCAGCGTCAGCATAATCGAGGTCTTTGATCTCACCAATGATTTTGTCATTGGCAAGGCTAACATCCTGGCGAGCGGTATCAAGGCTTTGCAAGCTGCTGATACGGCCGCCTACATCGGTCAGGTTGCGGTTGATGGTGTCGACGGTATGGCTGACCCTGTTGGTCATGGTGCCGCCCACCGTGCTCATGTCAGTGCCCGGGGTTTCCAGAGCGGTGATGTAGCTGTCCAAGTCTTGGAAGAAGCTGCCACCGGCGTCAAAGTAAATGCCTTCAACCGAGATATTGGCGCCCATGGACACCCCTTTGGCCACTTGCACCTGGCGGATAAGGCCATCGCCTTGGTAGATGAGGTTGCCGCTACCATCGTCCACCACCGGCGGCTGGTCGACCTGGCTGCCCGCCATCAGATAATGGCCGTCGCCATCCTGGGCATTGGCAAAGTCCACCAGGTTGTCGCGCAGGCTTTTAAGCTCAGAGGCATAGGCCAGGCGATCGGCATCGGTGGCCGAGCCGTTGTTGCCAGAGAGCACCAGGTCCTGCACCCGCATCAATACGTTGAAACTGGAATCGAGGTAACTTTCCGCCTGCTCCAAAGAGCTGGAGGTGCTTTCGATGTTTTTGCCGTACTGGTCGAGGTTACTTTGCTCGCGGTTAAGGCCCAGCAGGGTCACGGTGCCCAGTGGGTCGTCTGACGGCTTGGTGATGCGGTTGCCCGAACTCATTTGTTGAATGAGGGTGGCGTAGGCATCACCCTGGCGGCTCAGGCCCGCCAGCACATATTGATTAAGCTGACCGCTGCTGACCCGCATCAGAACATCCCCATCAAAGTGGAAAACACGTTATCGGCGGTGCTGATCACCTTGGCATTGGCCTGATAGGCCTGCATGTATTGCATCAACTTGGCCGCTTCTTCGTCCTGGTTTACGCCGCTGACCGAGTCGCGCTTGCTTTGGGCATCAAGGCGCAGGCTGTCGCTGGCGGTAGCCAAGGATTGGGCCTGGCCAGAACTTACCGCCAAGTCGCCAACCAGTTTGCTGTAATCGTCGTAAAAGCCGGCCTTCATCTCGACAATAACCCCAAGGTTACTGTTGTCGCCGCTGCCGCCAACCGGGTTACCGGTGCCGTCGTCGCCGATAAAGGCGAGGTTTTCCGGGGTCATGCTGCTGTCGACAGCCAGCGAGCCGGCAGGGCTTGTAGGGTCGTAGCTAAACAGCGCCGTACCGGGGTTGCCGTTTAGGTCAAAACCGGCAGCCAACTGGCTGTTGATGCTGTCGGCCAGGTTTTGGGCCTGGCCGTTTAGGCTGGTGCGAAGGTCGTTAAGCTCACCGGTTTTGTAATCGCGGTTAGCCCCCAGTGACCCGCCGACGTCGCTTAAGGTAAAGCTGTCGTTGACGAATTTAAGGTTGATGTCGTCACCGCTGCGGCTAAGGGTGGCGCTGCGGCTACCCATAACCAGCGGCTGCCCACCGGCCAGAGACAGGGTAATGGAGCCATCGGCCTGGTTGCTGGTCTTTACCGACACTTCCTTGGAAAGGGCCAACACCAGTTCATCGCGCTGGTCTTCCAGCGCCGAGGTATTACCGCCTTTGGCTTTGACCTCGATAATGGACTGGTTGATCTTGGCGATGCTCTGGGCCTGGGTGTTGATGTCGGTCACGGTAGCGTCGGCCTGCTCGTCGAGCTGCTTTTCCTGCACATCGAGGTTGCTCGACAACTGGTTAAAACGGTTGGCCAGGGCCTGAGCGGTGGCCAGAATTTGCTGGCGCGGCGCAATGGACTGCGGCGAGGAAGAAGCCGCCGACAAGGCGGAAAAGAAACTGTCCAGGCCGTTGCTGATGCTGAGCTCGTCGCTACCAAACACCGATTCCATCTGGCCAATCATGGTCTGGAACTGGCTGTCGTAGCCGCTTTGGCTGGTGGCGCGCCACAGGGCGGCATTGAGGTAACCGTCGCTCACCCGGCGCAAGGACGACACTTCCACGCCGTCGCCAGCACTGCTGGTGCCAAAACCGCCACCATTGCGGGCGCTCAGCAGCGCTTCCTGGCGGCTGTAGCCGGGGGTGTTGATGTTGGCGATATTCTGGCTCACCACATTGAGGCTGTATTGAGAGGCCTGCAGGCCGGACAGCCCGTTATTCAACATGCTCATATCAGTTACCGTCACCCGTGCGGATCAGTGGCTGGCGAAGTGCCGCCGTGCTTATAGAACCAGAAGCGACGCTGGCCTCGGAATTCTTTAACGCCGCCGTTACCTCGCTGGCGTTATCGGTGACCTTGCCCCCCAGTTGGCGGGTCATGGCATCAGCAATGCCGATATGGGCCTTGTGGGACATATCCAGCGCCATCTGGCTGTCGGCCATGGACTGGTAAAACTGCTGCTGGCGGCTGTTAAAGAGGCTGTCTTCGTCGGCCAGGGCCTGGTTGGCCTGGCGCATTTCCTTTAACACCATTTGCAGGAACATGGCTTCAAATTCGCCGGAGGCCGCTTCCAGCCCTTCCTTCCCCTTGAGGTTTCGAAGGCTGGTGGTGTCCTGGTAGAAATGGCTGTCGGTTGCGTTGATGCTGTTCATGGTCATATTCCTCAGATCACCACCAGGTCGCCTTCCAGGGCACCGGCTTCATCCAGGGCCTGGAGGATGGACATGATATCGCCAGGAGAGGCCCCCAGGCTGTTGACGGCCTGCACTATGGTTTCCAGGGAGGTACCGTCAGGCCAGACAAACATGGCCGGGTGCTCCTGATCCACATTGACCTTGGAATCGGGGGTCACCACGGTACGGCCTGGGTTATTGGAACGGAAGCCGCCGCCATTGGGCTGGGAGACGTTGTAGTCTTCGGTGATGGTCACGGTCAGGCTGCCATGGGTCACGGCGGCCTTGTGTACTTTCACGTCCTGGCCCATTACCACGGTGCCGGTGCGGCTGTTAAACACCACCCTCGGGCGCTGGCGGCCCATGTCGACGCGAATGTCCTGGAGCATGGACATAAACACCACCCGCTGTTCGTTATCCACCGGCGCTTGCACCAACACCCGGCCAGCATTCTGGGCCGCCGCCACCTTGGGGCCGAACACCTTGTTGATGGCCAGCTCCACGTTACGGGCGGTCTTGAAATTGGGCACTTTGAGGTTCAGCACCACCTGCGGTTTGGCGTGCGCCGCCACGGGCACTTCCCGCTCGATGGTGGCGCCGTTGGGAATAAGCCCTACGGTAGGAATGTTAACGGTTACCGAGGAGCCGTCATTGCCGCTGGCATTAACGCCGCCCACCACCAGGTTGCCCTGGGCGACGGCATAAATCTCACCGTCCACGCCGCGCAGCGGGGTCATCAGCAAAGAGCCGCCCAGCAAGCTTTTGGCATCACCGATAGACGACACCGTTACATCCACGGTCTGGCCACGGCCAGCCACGCTGGAGAGGTTGGCATGCACCGCCACCGCCGCCACGTTTTTCAGCTTCGGGTCGATATTGGCCGGCAACTGCACCCCAAACTGCTTGAGCATGTTGGTCATGGACTGGCTGGTAAATTTCACCTGGTTGCGATCGCCGGTACCAGACAGGCCCACCACCAAGCCGTAGCCCACCAGTTGGTTTTCCCGAAGGCCCTGAACATCGGCGATGTCCAGCAGCGGCCGGGTTTGAGTTTGAGCCTGAGCGGTCAGGGTCAGCAGGCACAGCAGCCCACACAGCAAACGAGACATGGGTCAGCTCCAGTTAAAAGGGAAACAGCGGGCTCTGGAAGAAACGGGTCAACCAGCCGGGCTGGTTGCTCTCGGCCAGAGAGCCGCGCCCGGCGTAGGCGATTTGGGCATTGGCCACCCGCTGCGAAGAGATGCGGTTTTTGTCGTCAATGTCATCGACCCGCACTAAACCGCGAAGGCGCAAGAACTCGTCGCCCTGGTTGAGCTTGATCCACTTCTCGCCCCGCACCGCCAGCACACCGTTGGCCATCACTTTGGCCACGGTCACGGTGATATAGCCGGTCAGAGAGTTTTGCTGGCTGGCACTGGCGCCACCGGCAAAGTTGCGGTTGGCATCCACAGAAGCGCTGGCGTCGTTAAGGGTCTTGTTGCCAAACACCGGTGCGGCAATGCCGATACCGGATTTCTTATCAAGGCTGGTATCGGCCTTCTTGGAGGACTGGGTTTGCTCGTCCAGCACGATGGTGAGGATGTCCCCCACCCGGTAGGCGCGCCGGTCCTGGAACAGGGTAAACATCTGCGCCTGGGAATAGAGGCTGCCGTCTTCCCCCGGTTCGGCATGGTTTTCCACCAGGGTCGGTGCCCACTCGGATTCCCCCGGCTCGGGCACGGCAATGTCGTAATGGGCACTCTGGCAACCGGCCAGAGTCAGCATGAATAAAACCGCCAGAGCGCGCATTGGACTTCCCCTTACACAGATTGACTGATGAACTTGAGCATCTGATCGGTGGACGACACCACCTTGGCGTTCATCTCGTAGGCCCGTTGGGTAGCGATCATGTTGACCATCTCTTCCACCACCGAGACGTTGGAGCCTTCCAGGGTCTTTTGCTTGATGGCGCCAAGGGCTTCATCACCAGGTACCCCTTCCTGGGGCTGGCCGGAGGCGGCGGTTTCCCGGTACAGGTTGCCGCCCATGGCTTCAAGGCCTGCAGGGTTGGTGAAGTTAACGGTGGTGATTTGACCAAGCTCCTGGGGCTGGGCGTCACCAGCCACTTGGGCGGTAACGGTGCCGTCGGTACCCACGGAGATAGCCAGGGCGTTTTCGGGAATTTGGATTTGCGGCACCAGCGGCAGGCCGTCGCTGTTGACCATCAGCCCGTCACTGTTGCGGTTGAACTGGCCGTTGCGGGTATAGGCAATCTCGCCGGACGGCATTTCAATCTGGAAGAACCCTTCGCCAACGATGGCCATATCCAGATCCTGGCCGGTGGTTTCGAAGTTACCTTCGGTAAACACCTTCTGGGTGCCGACAATGCGCACCCCGTTACCCACTTGGATACCGGTAGGCAGCTGGTTTTGCTGGTCCTGCTGGGCACCGGGCTGGCGCTCAAGCTGGTAGAACAAGTCTTCAAAGGCAACCCGGTCACGTTTAAAACCGACGGTGTTCACGTTGGCCAGGTTGTTGGAAATGGTGGCCATTTTGGCATCTTGCGCGGCAAGACCGGTTTTGGCGACCCACAGAGCTGCTTGCATCTTTTATTCTCCTTTGCCCTTAAGAGCCGCGAATTAGGCGGCTGCCGGCGGAAGACAATTCATCGGCGGTTTTCATCATCCGGATCTGCACCTCGAAGGTGCGCGACAGCGACAGGGTGTTCACCATCTCGTCCACGGCGTTGACGTTGGAACGCTCTAGGTGCCCGGACTCCACCACCACGTTGGGGTCGGCGGCAGCGGCGCCGCCTTGCTGGCGAAAAAGGCCGTCTTCACCCTTATCCATACCGCTGATGGGCGGGTTGACCAATTTGAGCTGGCCCACCTGCAAGGTGGCGTTGCCCCCTACCGGCACCACGGTGATGGTGCCGTCTTGGCCCACGGTGATAGAGCGGTAGTCAGGCACTTGGATGGGGCCGTCGACCCCGGTTACCTCATGGCCGTCAGAAAGCAGCCGGCCGTCGGCATCCACGTTCAAGTTGCCAGCGCGGGTGTAGGCCTCATTGCCGTTGGCATCCAGTACCGACAAAAAGCCGCTACCACGGATAGCCACGTCCAAAGAGCGGCCGGTTTCTTCCATGGCACCGGGGGTAAAGTCGGTGGTGGGGCGCTGCTCCTGGGCCAGTACCTGCGAGGCAAACCCGGCTCCCTGCACCTGGTAGGCCGACACCGACTCCATGTCGGCCCGAAAGCCGGTGGTGGCAGCGTTGGCCAGGTTGTTGGCGTGGATCCGCTGAGCCGTCAGAGTGTGCAGGGCACCGCCCATCGCCGTGTAGAGGTAACGTTCCATGGCTCAATCCTTACCAGGAGCTAAACAGCACCTGAGTCATCTTGTCGGCGGTGCTGATGCTCTTGGCGTTGGCTTGGTAGTTACGCTGAGCGGTCATCAGGTTCACCAGTTCACCGGTCAAATCGACGTTGGAGCCTTCATAGGCGCCGGCAGTCAGGCTGCCCATGCCGCCAGTACCAGGGTTACCCAGGGTGGCGTTGCCGGAGGCAAAAGTGGAGGTCCAGGAGGTGCTGTCACCCTTATCCAGGCCATTGGGGTTGGCAAAGTTGGCCAGTACCACCTGCCCTTGCAGCAAATCTTTACCGTTGGTGAATACCGCGTACAGCGAGCCGTCGTCATCTACCCGCACCCCAGCCAGCTCACCGGAGCTGTAACCGTCGGCGTCATAGCTGGCGCTAAAATCGGCGGCGTACTGGGTGGTGCCGGTGTAATCCATGGTCACGGTCATCGGGTCGGCACCGGCCGGGGCCATGGTCAGGGTCACGGGGGTAGCCGGGGCAGCCAAGGTACCGTCGGTGTTAAAGCTCAGGGCCTGGGTAGCGGGGGTGCCCATGGCGGCGCCGTCCATGTAGTAATGGCTGGTCCAGTTGTTGGCGCTGTCTTTAACGAAATACTGGGTCACGGTGTGCTCGGTACCCAGGGAGTCGTACACCCGGCTGGTGTAGGAGTAGTTAAAGGAGTTGGCGTCGGTAGGGTCGAAAGTGGGGTTGGTAGGCACAGCGGCGTCAGCGCGCATATTGGCCTTGAACGCCACCGAGGTGCTGGCTTTGGCCGGCAGGTTGGAGGCGGAGACTTTCAGATCGGTTACGACACCGGTGGCCAGCGCGCCGTTGGCATCCACGCTGTAGCCTTGCAGTTTGTCGCCGCCGGCACTGACAATGAAGTTGTTGGCGTCCTTGTTAAAGGTACCGGCGCGGGTATAGGCCATTTGGCCCATGGCGTTTTTGGTGACGAAAAAGCCCTGGCCGGAGATGGCCATGTCCAGGTTACGGCCGGTGAACTCCTTGGAGCCATCCTTGCTGAAATCCTGGGATACCTGGGCGATTTCCACGCCGCCTGCTTCACCACCGGCGTAAAGCGCGGCGTATTCGGCACGGGCCGCCTTGAAACCGGCGGTAGACACGTTGGCAATGTTCTGGGAAATAACGTCCAGCGCCTGGTTAGTGGAACGCAGGCCGCTCAGGCCAATGTTGTAACTCATGAGGGTTCTCCAAGAAATTCACTGACACTGAACAGAGACAGGCTGCCCACTCCGGCGACCTGCAGTTGGATATCGCTGCCGTCGGCAGGAATGCTGACCTTCTCAACCTGGCGGTTGAGATAAGGGGTGTAGTTTTGGGTGGTATCGCCGTTGGCAGCCACCACTTCGAGCTTGTAAACACCGGCCGGCAGCTCATCGAGATTGAACGCTACGTCACCGGCAGCCTGGGTACCCAGAGATTGGGTCTGCACCACCTGGCCGTTAATGTCGGTTACCTTGACCGTCACCGACTGGGCACTCTCACTGAGGCGCACCTTGCCTTGCAGGCTCTCGGCTTTATCCAGGCTGATGTTCTCAACCGGTACGCTCACTTCCTTACCCACCAGTTGGGCGCTTTGCAGCACTTGCTGGGTATCGAGCAGGGTATTGCCCTGGCTTTGCAGGGTATTGAGGTTCTGGATACCTTCCACCGTGGACAGCTGCGCCAGCTGTGACAGGTACTGGGTACCGTCCATGGGGTTCAACGGGTCTTGGTTATTGATCTGGGCCACCATCAGCTGCAGGAATTCGTCCTGCAGGCCAGCGGCACTGTTGCTGGCGATGGCGTTACTGGCGCTACCGCTGTTGCTGGCGCTGCCGTCTACCTGGGATACGCTCATTGGGGGTCCTTATGACTGGCCCAGACGCAGCAAGGATTGCTGCATGCTGTTGGTACGGGTGATCACATCAGCGGCGCTTTGGAAGGTACGGGAGGCAGACATCATGTCGGCCATCTCTTCCACCACGTTGACGTTGCTGTAATAAACAAAGCCCTTGCCGTCGGCGATGGGGTTGTTGGGCTCATAGCGGCGGTCAACATTGCGGTCAGACTGCACCAGGTCGGCTACCCGCACCGTGGCGTTGCCGAGCATCGGGCCGGTTTGGCCGCCGCTCACGTCCATGCTTTGATAGAGGGTGGCAAACACCGGCTTTAGGGCGTGGTAGGCCTTCTGCTCGGAGCCGGCCACGCTGTCGGCGTTGGCCAGGTTGGAGGCCACGGTGTTCAGGCGAACCGTCTGGGCGCGCATGGCGCTACCGGCTATCTCGTAGATGCTGTTAAAGGCCACGTTACTGTCCCTCTATCGCTTTGCGGATACCGCCAAGGGTAAGATTCAAAAAGGTCAGGCTGGTCTGAAAGTCCATGGCGTTGGAGGCAAACTGGGTTTGCTCCACCCCAAGTTCAGAGGTATTGCCGTCTTCGGAAGGCTGCATGGGCACCCGGTAGCGCAGGTCGCTGGAGAAATCCGCGTCCGGCAGACGGTCTTGGCTGCTCATGTTGGCTACACCGCTGGCCACGTCCTTGAGGGCGGTTTTGAAGTCGTAGTCCCGGGCCAGATAGCCGGGGGTGTCGACGTTGGCCAGGTTACCGGCGATAACCCGGGACCTTTCCACCTGCATGGCCAGGGCGTATTGATGTACCCCCAAGGCTTTGTCCACACTAATGCCCATAATTGGCAACTCTTCCTCAATGTCGATACGATCTGACAAACAAGGCTTGTGCCAACTTTAAAGACAAGCAAAAACAATGAATTACAAACAACACACTGTCAAAAGGAAGGCCAGGCGGAAGCAAAAACTTCCGCCATGGAAGGCCACCCTTCCTCTTTTTCTGCTCACCCTGCCGGTTTTGAGCTGGGCAGGGGATTTGAGCCAAGCGCTTCGCAGCGACGCCCGGGCCCGCTTGGCCAGTTATGCCCGCCAAGCCGCCTGGCCGCGCGATTACAAGGTCAGAACCAGCGCCTGGCTGCCAGCCAGCGCCAAGGAGCTGCCCCCTTGCGAAACGGGCTTTGCCTTTGCGCCCAGCAATGCCAACGACAAGCCCTGGGGCCGCATTCCCTACGATGTCAGTTGCCAGTCACCCCAGTGGCAATTGCGGGCCAGGGTGGAGGTCACCGTCACCTTGTCGGTATGGACAGCGCGGCGCAGCGTACGCCGCGGCGACAACCTCAGCCAGGGGGATCTGGTGCGCCGGCCTGTGGTGCTGGATGATATCTACGGCGGTTTTATCACCGACGCCAACCAGCTACTGGGCTATGAGGCCCGGCGTAACCTGCGCTCAGGCCAGGTGTTGGCGGCCAACATGGTGGCGCCGCCCATGCTGGTGCGTAAGGGCGAGGATGTGGTGATCCGGGTGCGGGTCAAGGGGGTGACGGCCAGCATGAAGGGCCAGGCCCTTAGCGACGGCGGCAAAGGCGACAGCATTCGGGTGCGTAACTTGTCGTCAGGCAAGGAGCTAAGCGCCTGGGTGGTAGAAAAAGGCGTGGTGGAAACGCGTTTTTAAAGTTTTTTTCCGCCCCGGTCGTTTACCCTTGTTACGGTAACTCACGCCATGGTGCGCTTATGAAAATCGACTCCAGTACCAACGTCTACAACCTGGCGCCCCGCGCTAAAAGCGAGGCCCCTGTGGCCAACACCAAGGCGGCGCCGGCCAAGAGCCAGGCCCCCGAGATAAACAACCAGGATCTGGCCGCCGTGATGCAGGGCAGCTCCGATGTGGACGTCAATAAAGTCAACGCCGTGCGCCAGGCCCTGGAAGCCGGCCAAATTCGCTTTGACGCCGACGGCCTGGCCGAATCTATCCTGGCAACCCATCAGCCATGAGCGCCAAAGAAGCTGTCCTGACCCTGCTGCAAGCCATCAAGGCTGACACCTTGGAATGTCAGGCACTTCAAGCTCTGCTGGTGCGCCAGGAAAAACTGTTGAGCCAGGCCGATGCGAAAGCGCTGGCCGCAATCAACACCGAGGTGATGGCAAGCCTTGCCCGCCTTGGCGAACATGCCCGTGAGCGCAGCGCCTTGCTACAAGGCTTGGGGGTCGACCCCAACGAGCAGGGCATGGCCAAGTTGATTGCCAAGCTGCCAACGCACATGGCTGACAAAGCCGCGCCCCTTTGGCAGCAACTTGGCAGCCAACTGGCCCACTGCAAGACCCTTAACGAGCGTAACGGCCAAATTCTGGCCAGCCAGCGTGAGCTATTGGGCGAGCTTAGCGGCCAGGGCCTCGTTGACTACGGCCACGGGCGCTGATCCACTCATCCAGTTGCTGCTGCTCGCGCCGCTCGTTCTGCCTTAGCACTTCCTTGTCCTTTTTCTGCTGTACCCCTTCCAGCCCCTTTACCTTGCCGAACTGGCGCAGCAGCATTTGCTGCTGGTAGTTCAAATCCAGTTGGGCCAGCTCCATCTCCTGGCGTTGGCTGGCCAGCAGTTCCCCCAACTGGCCACGAAGGGCCAGGCGGTTTTGGTGAAAAAGGGCGCTGTGGCTTTGTACCTGGCCCAGGCTCTGGTCGAACTCGCAAAGGATCTCAAAGCGCTGGCGATGCTGCTCGAGCTGCTGGCGGCTGTGGTTTTTCTGCTGGCCCAATTCGTCCAGAAGCGCCTGCTGGCGCTCTAAAAAGCGTTCAAACATCAGTTAAACACCTCTTTAAGGGCCGCCACGGCGCCGGCAAAATCGGCCGCTTGATGGGTATCTTGTTGCAAGAACGCAGCTATGGCCGGGTAGCGGCGCACCGACTCGTCCAGCTCCGGGTCCTGGCCCGGCTGATAGCCGCCAAGGGGCAACAGCTCCCGCACCTGCTGGTACCGAGAGAGCAGCCTTTTCAGGCGCAGCGCCCATTGGCGGTGCTCGCCATCGGTAACCTGCTGCATTACCCGGGAGATGGAGGCGTTGATGTCGATAGCCGGGTAGTGGCCGGCTTCGGCCAGGCTTCGGCTCAGCACGATATGGCCATCGAGGATGGCCCGGGCGGCGTCGCTGACCGGATCTTGCTGGTCGTCCCCTTCCGAGAGCACCGTATAAAAGGCTGACAAGGAGCCGTTGCCGCTGCCGTTACCGGCCCGCTCGGCCAGCCGAGTCAGCGCCGCAAACACCGACGGCGGATAACCACGGGTTGCCGGCGGCTCACCAATGGCAAGGGCCAGCTCACGCTGGGCCTGGGCGTAGCGGGTGAACGAGTCCATCAGCAGCAGCACGTCCTGGCCCTGGTCGCGATAATACTCGGCCAGGCGATGGCACACTTCTGCCGCGCGCAGGCGAAGGAGCGGCGATTGGTCGGCCGGCGCAGCAATGACTACCGCCCGGCTAAGGCCTTCGGGGCCCAGCGCGTCTTCAATGAATTCGCGTACTTCCCTGCCCCGCTCGCCGATAAGGCCAACGATCACCACCTGGGCCTGGGTGTAGCGGGTCATCATCCCCATCAGCACGCTTTTACCGACCCCGGGGCCGGCAAAAATGCCAAGGCGCTGGCCTTTACCAGGGGTCAACAAGGCGTTAAGGGCGCGCACCCCCACATCCAATGGCGCTTTGATGGGGGCACGAACGAGGGGGTTAAGGGGCTGGCTGTGAAGGCTAATAAGCTCGCCGGCCGGCGGCGGGCCGCCGTCTAAGGGCTGCATCATGCCGTCCAGCACTCGGCCCAGCAGCGCCGGGCCTACCGGCAGGCGCCACTCGTCTTCCAAAGGGCGCACGCTGGCACCGGAATAGAGCCCGGAGACGGTACGATAGGGCATTAAAAAGGCGGTTTCTCTGTCAAACCCCACCACTTCGGCCAGCACCGGGCCAGAGCCTTTGGTGTCTACCAGGCAGCGCTGGCCTATCACCAGCCGGCAGCCCACCACCTCTAAGGTGAGGCCGGTCACCCGAACCAGGCGGCCGGCCACATCCCCAAGCTCTACCTCACCGAGCTTGCCGGCGGCCCGGCTGAGACGCTCGGAAAGGGCTGTCACTGCTCGCTCTCCAACTCGCCGCGCACCTGCTCCATGCAATTTTGCAGGCGATCTTCGCTGTGAATAACCAGCTGTTGCTGGTCGCTCTCCAGGCGGCAATCGCCGATGGCCAGGGCGCTGTCGGCCAGCAACGGATAGTCGCCGCAGCGGTTGACCCCAACCTTGGCCAGGCGCTGGTGGTCATCACTGCTCAAGTACACCTTGATAGGCCCTTTGGTGCTATCAAGGCGCCCCACCGCTTCTTCCACCAGGGTCAGGATTTGCCGGGGGTTGAGGCTGAGCTCGGCGTGAATAACCCGTCTTGCCACCTGCTCCACCAGGGCGCAGAGGCTGTCGGTGTTATCGGCCAGCTGCTGCTGACGCGCTGCTTCCAGTTGCTGCTGCACCGCCATCAGCGGCGACAAGGCCGCTTCAAAGGTGGCGCGGCCGCTGGCTTCGCCTTTGGCGTTGCCGTCTTTAAAACCTTCGCTAAAGCCCTGCTCCTGGCCCTGGCGGCGGCCATCGTCCAGGCCTTGGTGCAGGCCCTTTTCCTGGCCTTGCACAAAGCCGTCGTCATAGCCCTGCTGGAAGGGGTCGGTCTGGCCGCTTTCCTTGGCGTTAAGGGACGACAGGGAAATAAAGCGATGGCGCCGGTAGTTTCCTCTGAGCTTTTCCATGGTCAGGCTACCGTTTTTTCTTCAAACAGCTGGTAGTTAAGCTGCTGCTGTTCGTGCAGGGTGCGCACCAGCTGCATGATCTCGCTGCGCGCCTGGTTGGCACGGCTGAGCGGCACCTGGCCCATGGCCAGTTGGGCATCTTCGAGACCTTGGGCCATCCGTTTGGGCAGCGCCGCCAACAGGGCGTCGCGCACTTCCGGCTCGGCGCCTTTGAGGGCCAATGCCAAAGTTTCGGTGGGGATCTCTTGCACCAGCGCCTGCAATACTTCGTCGGACTGGCGAGCCAAGGTCATGAAGTCGTACATGTTGTCAGCCACCATACCGGCGGTGTCGGTGTCATGAAGCTTGAGCATGTCCATCAAGGCAGCGCGGTCGCCCTGGTAGCGGTTGAGGATGTCAGCCGCTTGGCGGATACCGTCCACCTTGGCGGTGGACTGCTCGGAGACAAAGGCCAGGCAGCGGCCCAGGGTAACCCGCAGCTCGTCCAGCACCTGGTCGGACACTTCCTTGAGGTTGGCGACCCGGAACAGGATGTCGTCGTGCATGTTTTCCGGCAATGCGGCCAGCACCGCCGAAGCGTTTTCCGGCGGCAAGAAGGCCAGTAGCACCGCTTGCAGCTGCGGGTGCTCGTTGCGGAAGAACCGGGCCAGGGTGTCGGCCGGCACCCACTGCAGGGCCATCATTTCCTGGCGCAGAGCGTCGCCATAGATGCTATCGACCATGCCTCTGGCCAGGCGTTTACCCAGGGCCAGGTCCAGGGTGCGCTCAAGGTAGTGACGCGAGGCACTGCTGATACCGCTGTGCTCACGGTAGTGGTCGAAAAAGTGCTGCATCACATCCTTGGCTTCCTGGGTGGACACCCCACGCAGCTTGGCCATGCGCATGGACACGGCGGTCACTTCGTCGCGGCTCATCCGGGCCATCACCTTGGCGGCGTTGGCTTCACCCATGGACAGCAGCAGGATGGCTGCCTTATCGAGATCGTTACGCTGGCTCATGATGCTGCTCATTGTTGCTCACCCATTGTTTGACCACTTCGGCTACCCGCACGGTTTCCTTGTCTACCAAAAGCTGCAGGTGTTTAAGCTGGACATCCCACTCGGAGCCGGGCGGCGGCAAGGTTGCCAGCATCGCGTTTTCGTCATCCTCTTCAAGCTCGCCTTGGCGGCTCTCGGCCTGGGCTGCTTGCTCGGCAAGGGCCAGGGCTTCGGCGGTGGCAGCAGATTTATCGACGCTCGCCTGGGGCCTGACCAAATGGCGCACCAAAGGTCGCACCCCAAACAGCACCAGCAGCAGCACCATCAAGCCGCCCACTGCGTAGCGGATGTAATCCTGCCACATGGGGTCTTGCCACCATTTAAGCTCGGGCATCTGGATGGGCGCCGGCGCCGGGGCAAAGCTGAAGCTGTTGAGGCTGAACTGGTCGCCACGTTTATCATCAAAACCGACGGCGGTTTTCACCATCTGGGTGAGCTTGTCGAGGTCGCTTTGGGTCCAGCCGCCTTCGGGGGCCTTGGCGCTGTTGAGCAGCACCGACACCGACAGGTGGCTCAGGCGGCCTTCGGCATATTTGGTGTGGGTCACGGCGCGGCCGGTCTCGAAGGTACGGCTGGTTTCTTCGCGCTGGCTCACCGCTTTTTGCGGATCGTTTTGGTTATTCTGGCCATTGGCCTGGTTGGCCGGCACCGGCGGCCTGTTGCTGAGGGCACCGGGAATACCCAAGGCAACCGAGTCGGTGGAGTTATCCTTTTTGGAGGTTTCGCGGGTCACCACCGGGTTGGCGTTCAAGTCTTCACGGGTTTCGTTGACCGAGGAGAAATCCACGTCGGCAGCCACTTCAACCCGGAAGTTGTCGCTGCCCAAGAGCGGTTGCAGCATGCTGCTGGCGCGCTGGGTCATGCGGTCTTCCAGTTTGCTGGTGTAATCCATCTGCTTGCCGGAAAGACGGGCCGGGTCGTTCATGTCACCGATACCGGCCGACAGCAGCTCGCCTTTTTGGTCTACCACCGACACCGCGCCGGTGCTCATGCCCGGCACCGAACCGGACACCAGGTTGATAATGGCTTCCACCTGGCTGGGGGTTAAGGGAGACGCCAGGTCCACCATCACCGCCGCGCTGGGCTTTTGCTCTTCACGGCCCACAAAGAGAGTACGCTTGGGCACCGCCAGGTGCACCCGGGCGCTACGCACTTGGTCGAGGGCAATAATAGTGCGGGCCAGCTCGCCTTCCAGGGCGTGCAGGTAACGGGCCGACTCCATGAACTGGCTGGTGCCGAGGGTGGACATGTTGTTCAGCTCGTCAAAACCGGCTGGCAGTGACGCCTTGACCCCTTTGGCGGCCAGGCGCATGCGCGCATCAGCCAGGCGGTCTTCCGGCACCAGCACGTTACCGCTGCTGCCGTCGAGGCGAAAATCGATGTTTTCCTTCTCGAGGGTGTCGATGATGGTGGCCTTGTCGTACAGCTCCTGTTTGCCGTAGAGCGGCACGTAGTGGCGGGTGCTGGTCCACAGCATTACCACGATGGCGGCGGCAACAATGGCAGCCAGCAGGGCAATCACCAGTACCGAGCGCGAGTCGCCGGACAGCCGGCGCCAGCGCCCGGCAATGGATTTAAACCCCGAGTTCAGGGTAAAGCCGCCAGGGGCGGCATTAATGAGTTCAGCCATGTCCCTCTTCCTTACAGCGGCATGCGCATGACGTCGTCAAAAGCCGACGCCAGCTTGTTGCGAACCTGCACCAGGGCCGAGAAGCTCAGGCCCGCCTTTTGGCTGGCCACCATGGCGCCAACCAAATCGTCGCTTTGCCCGGTTTCCACGGCGGTGATTAAGCTACCGGCGGTCTTCTGGTCAAAGTCCACCTTATTGACGGCGGCTTTCATGGCATCAACAAAGCTGCCTTGGGAGTCCGAGCCGATGTTCAGGCTGTTGGGGGCAATGCCGTCGGCTTCTGCGCTCATTTTACTGAGCTGTTGCAGCAGACTGGCCTGGGTACTGATGGTATCGATCTTCATGTTGTGTCCTTAGCCAGTGACGACAAGTTGGTTGATGTCGATGCCCTGCTCACGCATGGCAGCAAGCTTGTAACGAAGGGCCCGGGTGGTTACTCCTAAGGCGTTGGCGGTGCGTTGGCGGTGGCCGTTGAAGCGGCGCAGGGTATCCAGCACATGCTGGAACTCGGCGCATTTCTTGGAGGCCTGCAAGGAGGTAACCGGAATATCAAACACCGATTCCTGGGCCCGTGGCAGCATCAAGTCCTCAGGTTGGAGCATCAGGCCCCGGGCCAAAATAAGGGCGCGCTGGATGACGTTCTCCAGCTCCCGCACGTTGCCGGGCCAAGGGTGCGAAACCAGGCTGCGGGCCGCTTCAGGGTGCAGTTCAAAGGCGGTGCCTTCGCCGTACTTTTGCAAGAAGTACCGGGCCAGGGGCAGGATGTCGTCAGGCCGTTCCCGAAGCGCCGGCCAGCAAAGGGGCAGCACATCGAGGCGGTAGAAAAGGTCTTCACGAAAACGGCCCTTGGCCACTTCTTCGCGCAGATCTTTGTTGGAGGCGGCGATGATGCGAACGTTGAGCTTAACCTTCTGGTTGGAGCCGAGCTTTTCCAGCTCGCGCTCTTGCAATACCCGCAGCAGCTTGGCTTGCAAGTCCAGCGGCATCTCGGAAATTTCATCCAGCATCAAGGTGCCGCCGTTGGCCAGTTCGAATTTACCGGTTTGCGACTGTACCGCGCCGGTAAAAGCGCCCTTGGCATGGCCAAAAAGGGTGGACTCGAGCATGGTGTCGGGAATGGCTGCGCAGTTCACCGCCACATAGGGCTGGGCAGCGCGGGGCGATTGCTCGTGAATGTAACGAGCCAGGCATTCCTTGCCGGTGCCGGACTCGCCGCTGATAAGGATAGAGGCGCTGGTCTGGGCCGCTTTTTTGGCCAGCAGCAGCACCTGACGCCCGGCCTGGGAAGCTACCACCATGTTGGGGATGGGCTCGTGCAAATCCACCACATGGTCAATCATGCCCAGCAGCTGCTGGCGGGTGAAAGGCTTTAGCAGATAATCGATTGCGCCCTGGCGCATGGCATCGCTGGCCTTGGCGCTTTGGTTGCCCCTCACCAGCGCCACTACCGGGCTCTTGGGGTGGGAGCGGCGGATACGAGCCACAAACTCACTGATGGGCGTATCCAGATCCGCATCCACCAACACCAGCGCCGGGTTGCCCTGATGCAGGCAAACCAGCGCCGTGGCGCAATCCTCGGCCACCAGCAGCCGATAGCCGGCTTGTTTTATTTCTTGGTATACCGGATCTTCAGACCCTCGCGGATCTACAAGCAATATGGTCTTTTCCATCATCGTTTCCCTAACCGGTTCCTGATCACCCGGATGGTCACCCGCCGATTTTGCTCACGGGCCTGGGCAGTCTGATTGTTGGTGGATGGATAACGATCGCCATGGGCGCGGGTCTGGATAAGCTTTGCGGACATCCCGGCTTCAAGGAGGGCCGCTTTAACATCCGCGGCTCTTTCTCTGGCCAGTTGCAGGTTGGCAAGGTGGTCACCGGTATCATCGGTAAAAGCGTCCACCAACACTTTGTCTACGCCCTTATCAAGGGCCACGTAACGGCTCAGGCTACGAAGCTGCTGACGCTGCTCCAAAGTCAAAGCCCGTGCGCCAGAAGCATAAAACAGGGACATGTCCCTGGCCTGGCGGTAAGACATAGGGGCCAGCACGTCCAGGCAATGGCGAAAGGCGGTGGCCGCCTGCTGCCATTTAACACTGGGTAGCTCCACGATTTCTGCAGGAAAGGACACCTTGCCCCACAGTCCCTTGTCCATGGCTTCCAGCAGTGCTTTGCTTTCCGCTTCACCGAAGTTCAGCGGCAGCTTGCCTGTGGAGTCATAACGGGGACTTTGCAGCGGCGTAAGCCAAGGCGGGTTATGCCATGACAACGCGATGTCCTTGGTTGATGACAAATGAATACTGGGCTCCACCACCAGGGTAAGCGGTTCACCGGCATAACGGACAAAACGCACTTCACCAAAATTGGTGATGGGCAGTGCCAGGGTGCAAGCAAAATGATCCCCGGAAAATTGCCACGCAACGTTGTCCATTTGTGGCCTGAAGGTTTCAACCGCAGCAGCGGACGAAAAAGCCAAGCCACCCAGCATTAGCATTGCCAGAAATGATCTGTGCATTTCTTTCCTCAACCAGCAAAAAACAAGTGAAGCAGTGCCTAAAGCCCACTACCTGCAGCTTGATCACCCACCTGGGGGGGTCGAGGAAAGCTTGGTTCCAGTTGCAGCGTACATATCGATCGTGCCTACTCAAAGTTTTAAAATGAGTAGCTGGATAAGGAAATAGCGCTTGAAAATCAAATTCTTGCACTATTACGAGAAAGGATTGCCCGTTAGAACAGAGCGGCAACGTCATGTCTGCCACTGTCGACAACACCTTAGCTCTGGCAACCCCGCTATCTTAGAAGTGAACTTCCTTAGACCGGAGGCTTTGCGTCCCAGGCTTTCGCCATGGTTTGCCCTTATCGGCAGCCAAGTCGAGACATCAATTTTCCAAAACTTGAACGGAACATTAACGTCACGGGGTAAGCATATATTTACATCCTGGCTGCGTAAAGTGCCTACCTTCAAAATTATGAAAAATTTAATGTTTCTTCTTGCAACAAAATTGACTCATAAAATCAAATGGTTAAATCGGAAACTCCCACGCCAGCCGGGGCTTACCCAAGTGTTCCGACCACATCAATATGCATCTTTTCTGGCACTTCGTTGTAAGAAAGCACCTTGAGCCCACGGGCAAAAGTGCGGGCGTAACGGGCCAGCAAGGGCCTTAATTGCGGCGTCACCAGCAGTACCGGTGAATGGCCCTGGCGCTGCATTTCATCCTTGAGCTGCGGCATCACCTGCTGCAGCTTGCCAAGCAGACTCGGCTCGATGGGGAAGCTGTCCAGCGCTACCTTGCCACCGGCTTGGGCTTGGTTCAGGGCCTTGAGCAGGGTCTGTTCCAGCTTGTCGTCAAGGGTCATGGTCACCAGTTGCTCTTTGTCGCCCACGGCGGCCTTGATCAGGCTGCGGCGCAGTGCATAACGCACATCGGCGGCCAGCAAGATGGGATCTTTGGTGAGCTCGCAGCTGTCTACCAACGTGGTGGCGATGGTGCGAATGTCCATCAGGCTGACCTGGTCGGCCAGCAACTGGCGATACACCCGCAGCTGCTGGATAGGGGTTAACTGGGCATTGAGGCTGTCAAAAAGCTTCTCGGAGTGGGATTTGAGCCTGTCGCCAAGGGCAATGACATCGTCATGGCTGAAGATTTCTTCTAAGTGCTCGCGCATCACCTTGCCAAGGTGGGTAGCAATCACGGTGGCACTATCCACCACCGAGTAGCCGAGGTTCAACGCCTTGGCTTTTTGGTCCACCGCGATCAGCACTGCATCCATCTGGTAGGCCGGTTCTATGGTCAGTTCACCATCGAGTTTGCCGTAAACGTCGCCGTTCTGGATGGCCATCAGCCGCTCCGGGTCCACCTCGCCTTGGCTAACCATCACCCCGCCGAGCTTGATGCGATACTCGCTGGCCCCCAGTTGCAGGTTGTCGCGGATACGCACTTCCGGCACCAAAAAGCCCATTTGCTCGGAGAGAATTTTGCGCACGCCTCGGACCCTGGCCAAGAGCTCGGCGCCCTGGCTTTTGTCCACCAAGGTGACCAGGCGATACCCCAGGTCGATAGAGAGGGTATCGACATAGGGCAAGTCGCCCCAGGCCAGAGGCTGCTCACGGGTGAGCTTGTCGGACAGCTCTTCAAGGTCTTGGGCCGGCGTTTGCTCGGGTTTGACCAAACCCTGGCGCCAGCCGGCAAAGGCCAGCACCGCGCCAAAGCCGAGGAAAACTGCGGTGGGCATACCGGGAATGATACCCAGCATCACCATTACCGCCGCCGCGGTCCAAATCACCCGTGGCGAGGCCAGCAGTTGCTGGTGCACCTGGTCGGACATTTCCGACTCGTCGTTGACCCGGGTCACGATGATGGCGGCGGCGGTTGCCAGCAGCAGTGAGGGGATCTGGGCCACCAGGCCGTCACCTATGGTCAGCAAGGCATAAAGCTTGAAGGCATCGCTGCCTGACAAATGATGCTGGAACACCCCGATGGCCAAGCCGCCAAGAAGGTTAATCACCAGGATCATCAAGCCGGCGATGGCATCGCCGCGCACAAACTTGGAGGCCCCGTCCATAGCGCCGTAGAAGTCAGCCTCGCTGGCCACGTCCTGGCGGCGCTGCTTGGCCTGGCCTTGGTCGATAACCCCGGCGTTGAGGTCAGCATCGATGGCCATCTGCTTGCCAGGCAAGGCGTCCAGAGTAAAGCGGGCCGCCACTTCGGAGATCCGCTCGCCGCCCTTGGTGATCACCACGAAGTTGATGATCATCAAGATGACGAACACTACCATCCCCACCACATAGTTGCCGCCGATGACCACTTCCCCGAAGGACTGGATCACCTTACCGGCCGCGTCCGAGCCGTTATGGCCGTTTAGCAGCACCACCCGGGTGGAGGCCACGTTCAGGGTCAGGCGCATCAGGGTAGCAATCAGCAGAATGCTCGGGAACACCGAGAAGTCCAATGGCCGCTTGGCCGATACCGCCACCAGCAGCACCAGCACCGCCAGCACAATGTTGAAGGTAAAAAGGGTGTCGATAAGCCAAGGTGGCAGCGGCAAAATCATCATCGCCAGTACGGACAGCAGTACCAGCGGAATAGCGGCGTAAGAACTGATAAAGGGCAACTTCACCTTGGTTTACCTATCTCGTCTTAATGAAGCGGGAATTTTAAATTGCGGCAACGGCGCCGGCTTGCGCCCGCCATTGGCCTTAAAGGCATTGAGCTGAATAACGTACATCAGCACGTGGGCCACGGCGTTATAAAGCCCTGCCGGCACTTCTTGGTCTATCCGCGTTGAATGATAGAGCGCCCGGGTCAGCTCCGGCAGCTCAAGAATGGTTTTATCGTGCTGGCCGGCGACTTCGCGGATGCGAAGGGCCAGCTGATCGGAGCCTTTGGCTACCAGGTAAGGCGCCTCGGCGGCATCCGGGTCATATTTGATGGCCACCGCGTAATGGGTGGGGTTAGTGAGGATAACGTCGGCCTTGGGCACACGCTGGTCGATACGCTGGCGCGAGATCTGCATCTGCAATTGGCGGATGCGGTTTTTCACTTCCGGGCTGCCTTCGTTCTGCTTGTGCTCGTCTTTGATTTCCTGCTTGCTCATGCGCAGTTTTTTGAGCATCGACCAACGCTGGAAGGGCACGTCCAAAATAGCGACAAACAGCAGCACCAACCCCAGCCAGATAAAAACCAGCGCCAGCAGGCGAAGGCCGCTTTCCAAACCCATGCCTAGCGGCTGGCGATTAAGCCCCATCAGCACCAGCCAGTTGTCCCACAGCATCCAGGCCAGCACCAGCAGCAGCAGGGACACCTTGAGCATGGATTTGAGCAGCTCCACCAGGCTCTGAGACGAAAACATCCGCTTGATACCGGTGAGCGGATTTAGCTTGCTGAATTTAGGAGCCAGGGCCTTGATGGACAGCAACCAGCCACCGGGCAACATGCCGCTGACCAGCGATGCCAGCCAAATGATCACAAAAAGCGGAGCAAAAGCGCTGATGGCAAGCCGCCCGGCTTCGCCGAGGTGTTTAAGCATCATCGCCGGGTCGTTACTGTCGCTGTATTCGAGCTCAAACTGCAGGTGCATTATCGCATCGGCAAAGTGGCCAAAACCTTTGGAGAGCGACAGCAACAATACTCCGCCCAGCAGCACCAGAGCCGCGCTTTGCAGCTCACGGGAACGGGCGACCTGCCCTTCTTCGCGGGCCTTTTCAAGGCGGCGCGCCGAGGGGGCTTCTGTTTTGTCCTGGCTGCTGCTTTCGCTCATCGCACGCCTCCGGCCACCATCAGCCGCATCTGGTCCATGGCCTGGCTGGCAAAATCGGCAAAGCGGCCGGGAATGCCGGACACCGTCAGCAACACACACAGCAAGCCCAGCAACAGGCCGAGAGGGAAACCCAGGGCAAAAATGTTAAGGGACGGCGCTGAGCGGTTCATCACGCCAAAGCACAGGTTGACCATCAACATGGCAATCACCGCGGGCATGGCAAGGATAAGGGCGCTACCGAACATCCAGCCAAAGAGGCCGAGAATACGGTTGAGATCCAGGGAAAAAACGCTCTCCCCCGGCGGCCAGGTGACAAAGCTCTCTACCAGCACGTCAGTCACCACCAGGTGGCCATCGAGGCTGAAGAACAAAAAGCCCGCCAGCAAAAACATCAACTGGCTCATCAATGGCACCGAGTCGCCGTGGGTGGGGTCGTTCATCACCGCCGCCGACAAGCTCATCTGCATGGACAATATCTGCCCGAGCATGGTCATTACCGTGAACAGCATCTGCACCATCAACCCCAGCAGGCCGCCAAACAGAATTTGCTGCCCGGCCAGCACCAGGGCTTGTAGGGAGAAGGGGTCCACCGCCGGCATGGCCGGCATCATAGGCGCCAAAAGCGCTGCCAGCAAAAAGGCCAGCAGGATACGCACCTGAGGCGTTTGCAGGTAATCGCCGAAGATAGGCATGGCCCACAGCAGCGCGCTTATCCGCAAAAAAGGCCACCAGACCTTGCCAAGCCAAGCCACCAGTTCAGGGGCAGACAAGGTCATGTAACTCATCCCAGGGCCACCGGAATAGCAACAAACAGGTTATGAAACACATCCATAATGCGCTCGAGCATCCAGTTGCCGGCAAACACCAGCATGCCAAGGGTGACCAGCAAACGGGGCAGGAACGACAGGGTCTGTTCGTTGATTTGGGTGGCGGCCTGGAAAATGCTGACCAACAGGCCAACGATAAGGCTCGGCACCACCAGTACCGACACGATGAGGATGATGTTCAGTACAGCGTCGTAAATCAGCGAAACCGCCATTTCAGGAGTCATGGCGGCGCTACCCGAAACTGGCCGTGAGGCTGCCGACCGTCATGGCCCAGCCGTCCACCAGCACGAAGATCATCAGCTTAAAAGGCAGCGAAATAACCAGCGGCGACAGCATCATCATCCCCATGGCCATCAATACCGAGGCCACCACCAAATCGATGATAAGAAAGGGAATAAACAGCATAAAGCCGATTTGAAAAGCGGTTTTAAGCTCGGACAATACATAGGCCGGCATCAGCACCGTGAAAGGGATTTCACCCGGTTTTAAGGTCAGCGGTTCATCGGCGATGCGCAGCATCTGCTCAAGTTCGGGCTCCTTGGTCTGCTTGAGCATAAAGGTGCGAAGCGGCACCTCGGCCCGGGCAAAGGCGTCCTTGAGGGTGATCTGGTCATTATCAAACGGCACGAAGGCGTTGTCGTAAATGTCGGTCCAGACCGGGCGCATGATAAGGATGGTGAGGGTAAGAGCAATGCCCACCAGCACCCTATTCGGCGGGCTTTGCTGCAGGCCAAGGGCCTGGCGCAGCACCGACAGCACAATGATGATGCGGGTAAAGCTGGTCAGCATCAGCAGCATGGCCGGCAGGAACGACAGCGCCGTCATCAGCAGCAAAATCTGTACGTTCAGGCTGTAATCGTCGGCGTCCGAGCCGTGCTTGACGCTAAAAATAGGCAGGTCTGCCGCCAGTACCGGTACCGGCAGCAAACTGACTAAAAGCCAGAACAGTTTTTTCATGAGCCGCTGGACAGTTGCTTGAGGCTGAGTTCGTCCAGAACTTCGGTGAGGCGAAGGCCGTATTTACCGTCAACCACCACCACTTCGGCCTTGGCCAGCAAGGTGCCGTTGACTCGCACATCCAAAGGGGCACCAGCGCTTTTATCCAACGGCAGCACTTCGCCGCTGCCAAGGCCTAAAAGTTCGCCAAGGCTGATTTCCACGCTGTCCACTTCCAGGGTCAGTTTGACCGGGATGTTGCGCAGCAAGGAAAGCTCGGCAGCGGCCTTGGCCGGCTGCGCTTTGTCTTCCAGCAGACCGTCGAGGTGGTCGTCGTCGAAATTCAGGTCGTCCAGGATGTCGTTTTTCTTATCGCTCATTTTGTTTCTCCAATGCCGTCGCCAATACGAAGTACCAGTTGATCGCCCTGCTCTGCCAACTGGCCACGCAGGCAGCTGACTTTGCCAATCCGAGCCGAAACGGTTTCACCCATCTCGATAGGCAGAATATCGCCGGCCTTGAGCTTGCCAAGCTCGCCAAGACTTAAGGAAAGCTGCGCCACCGTGACCTTGAGTTTCACCGGTATAGCATGGGCACATTGCTCAAGCTGGGGTTTGAGGGCAGACGGCATTACCGCCAGGGGTTGGGGATTGGGGTCAAAATCGGTTGACCAACTGCACTGCCAGCGAAGCTGCCCCTCCCCCACCTTGATGGTGAGTTCAGTGCGCACTTGATGCTGCTGGGGCGAGCGGTTGTGCCATTGGCTTTGCCAGCCTTCGAGCTTGATACCCAGCTTGCCAAAGAAGGCGCCAAGCATACTGTGCAGTATTTTCTGGGCAAGCCTTTCTTCGGTTTCCGATACCTGACGCCCTTCAATTTTTTTAACCGGTGCAAGCTGGCCGCCAAAAAAGAGCTCGGAAAGACTGAATAAATCGCTATGAGCAAAGCCCATGGATACCAGTGGTTCGCTTTTATGATCCGGGGCTGCGCCCAGCCAACATTCGGCGTCCTGGCCCTGGTTTGTCCAGGGCGACAGGGTGATTTGAACACCGGTGTCGTTAAAGAGATGACGGCAATGCACACTCAGTGCATCGGCCACGTGGGTATTTAACCTGTTGAGGGTGGCGCACAGCGCGGCCACCCGCCGGTTTTCACCAAGCAGGTCAAACTGTGGGTATTGTGCGGCCTCGGCGCCTTTTATAAAGCGCTTACCCTGACCGCCCAGGGTTTTATCCTGCATGCATTTACTTCCCAAACTCACGAAAAAGAGCTCCCCTGCATCTAGCAAAGCGTCCCGATGCAGGCTGGACTTAAATCTATTCTCCATTATTTTGACTCATAAAGATAAGTCACTAATCCCTTAGAACAATTGACAGCAGGCAGCGCCATGAAAACCTTAACCCAGCACCTAGCCCAATATGCAGGTTACCACCGGGATAAACGCAACATCCTCACCCATTTGGTGGGAATTCCTTTGATTGTGATAGCTCTCAACGCCTTATTAAGCCGCCCTGCCCTTTGGCTAGGCCCATTGCCGATAAGCCCTGCCAGCTTGCTGACCCTGCTGGCTTGCCTTTTCTATCTGCGCCTTGAATGGCGCCTGGGCAGTTTAATGACGGTGCTGATGGTCCTTGCCCTTTTTTGTGGTGAGCGCCTTGCCGCCCTTAATACCGCCGCCTGGCTTGGTTGGGGCATAGGGCTTTTTGTTATTGGCTGGGCCTTTCAATTTATTGGCCATTACTTTGAGGGCCGCAAGCCGGCCTTTGTCGACGACATTGCCGGCCTGATTGTCGGGCCGCTGTTTGTGGTCGCCGAACTGCTGTTTGCCGCTGGCTTGCGCCAAGAGCTAAAACGTCAGGTTGAAGCTAAAGCTGGGCCGCTGCACTGAGCACAAAAAAGCGCCTAAGGGCGCTTTTTTATCGCCCGGGCCTTCCTTACACTGGCGCCTTCAGTAAGGAGCCCTTCATGACCTTTCACAGCGCTTTGTCGTTCTTTTTGGCTATTTATGTATTCTGCCTGACCCCAGGGCCCGGCGTCTTTGCCATTTTGTCTCGGGCCCTTAGCCGCGGCGCTGGCGCCTGTTTCTGGCTGGGCCTTGGCATGATCAGCTCCGATATTCTTTACCTGCTGGCTGCCTGTTTTGGGCTGGCCGCCATTGCCACACACTTTTCCAGCCTGTTTCTGGTTATCCGCTTTGCCGGCGCCGCTTATCTGTTGTATCTCGCTTATAAAATGTGGTCGGCGCCAGTCAGTGCCCTAGATGACAATGCCGACGACAACAAAACCCAAGGGGTGATGAGCTTCGTGCAAGGGATGGCGATTTCGCTGTCCAACCCCAAAGTCATCCTTTTTTATATGGCCTTTCTGCCCACCTTTATGGATTTATCCAGCCTCACCGACCAAGGTATCGCGCTGGTGGTGGCACTGACCTTTTGCGGCCTGCTGCTGGGGGTCTTTACAGTGGCGCTTTTTGCTGCCAAAGCAAGGCTCTGGTTTCGCTCGGACCGAGCCATGAAGGGACTTAACCGGGGGGCTGCCAGCTTGATGGCCGCAGCCGGCCTGTTTCTGGCCAGCCGCGGTTAGTGAGGATTATTGGGCAGCAGGTGCTGGCCACATTGCATCAATCCAGCCTTGCCAGAGACCAAGACGCACCGGCTCGGCCCCCATGGCGGTGGCCCGCCACAGACCATACTGCTCAATCTGCTCGGTGGTGATGCCATAAGACGTGGTGTGCATGTAGCGGCTGCCGTCGCTCCTTACCCCAAGCGGGGTGCGGGCACTGTCGAGACAGTAGCGGAACCCGGCAATAGGTTCACTCTCTCCCAGTTGGGTATTGTTCGGGTCACAGCGGCGCCAGTCTTCGGCCTTGGTGTCGGCATAGAGACTGTTGAACTGGTTGATGGCGCCGTTCACGACCTTCAGATACAACCCCGGCGTCAACTCATCGAGGAAGGCAAAGGGCGATCCGCCGTGGCCGAACTCACTGTCGCTATCGATAAAGTTATTTACTGCCAGGTGTTTAACGACCTGAGCCCGGCCATAACGCCCCTGGTTGGCAATCAAGTCGCTCTGTGAAGGGTCATAAAGCACGATGTCGTTGTTAACATACTGGGCTGATTTAATGCGCCCTTGCAGCAGACGAATATTGTGCTCTTGCTGGGCCGCCTTTGCCGCCGGCGTTGCCGAGCCCACGGTATTGGCCGCCAGTTCGTCAAAGAAGGTCAAATAGGGCCAGTCCATGGGGAAGTTCACCCAGCCACTCTGGGCGCCGGGGTTGATGGTCATTTGCAGCTGATACCACTGGTTGGAGCGGTAATACGAGCCCATCAGGTTGTTCGCTTCCCAGGCTTGATACCACTCGCGGGTTAAGTTATCGGCACTGTCCTTGTCGGCCTGATAAAGCATATGAGGGGCCAGGTAAAACACGCTCGGGGTATTGAAGGGCCAGCCATGGGCCTCGCCCCGGCCTTTCCACTGGCCCGTTGCCTGGTCAACCTCGCCAATAAACCATTGCTGGTTACCTTCCAGGTGATAGTGCTGGGCCAAGTCCCATTGGCGCACACTGTTCCAATGCAAAAGGCTACCCATGGCCCGTTCGATAAAGGCATTGGTACCAAAGGCGTTGGCGGGCTTACCGGCAATGGTATTGGCGTCGATACGGCTACTGAGGTTGGCCGCCCCTACTTGCGCGCCGTACTGGCTGTAAGGCGCGATATGGTCGCCACGGCCGCCGCCAAGGAAGCTGTAGGATTCCCAGCCAAACTGGGTAAACATGGCCATGATTTGCTCGCGCTCCAGGGCGCTCAGCTGGCTCCAGTTCGCCGGGTTGGTGGCATTTTGGTGGGCGGTTAACCAATCAATCAGCCCCTGATAGCGGCCTTTCGGGTCCCAGTGGCCGTTAACAAATTGGGCGCTGCCGTCAAAAGCCCCTTCTGTGTTGGTGGCAACCGGCCACACATCCAAGGGATGCACCTGGGGCAGCCAGGCATTCCAATCAGGAAACTGCATCGGTACCGGCATTTCCCGCACATTGAGGGTAGCGTTGGCGTCCATCACCTGGTCTACGTCATCCTGGGTGATCTCTGCCAGCGCATTTTTACCAAACAGCGCCGCCGCTGCCGCTGCCGGAGAAGCAGCAACCGCCTCGAGGCCGGCACCAGCCGACCAACCCACAGCGCACTGCGGGTCGTCGCAGTCCAGCCCCGGGCCTGGCTGGTAAGGAGGGTTCCAGGGCCGTGCCTTGTCTACATAAGGCACCTGGGTCAGGGAATAGCGCAGGAAGTCGGCGATCTGCTGGCCCTGCTCGGCACTCAAGCCATGAAAACGGCTGCGCTGAACAATGGCGTTGTTGGAGTAATTGAAATATTGCAGATCCCAACCGTCCTCGGCGTGGCAAGACGAGCAGCTGGCATGAATAGTCCGGTTAACGATACTGGATTTGGTCAAAAGATCTTTGCCATACCACAGGGCTTTACCGGCATCCGCGTCATCTTTATTGATATTGTCAGCCGATCGTTCAAGCTGTGGATCTATCCTGGTTATTTCATCAGTTGATACCTTTTCATTATTGGCATCGGTCATTTCAATATTGAGAATACGAAATCCGTTTGACTCGCCGTCGGTACCATTAAACCGAAATTGCACCCGGTTTAGTGCCGGGCTCGCCACCAGGCGTTGGCGCATGGCACTGTCTAAAATCAGCGCCATATTAACGGTGTAAAAGCCGCCGTTAATACCTCCTTGCACCTTGACGGTATCTTCCACTTCCAGATTGGCATCGGTGACATCAACCCAGGGAATATCGGCGCTGTCATCCATCCCCCCCAGCACCCTGACGCTGGCAATCACGTTACTGACCGGGCCATCGGTATGTTCATACTCCGGCGCCCCATAGCTGCCGCAGCGGTGGCACTGAAACCAGAGCTTATCCGCCGTTGCAAGGCCCGTGCTGTCAAGGCTTAAGGCAACGTCTTTAACCAGCGGGGTGGCAGGGTTGCCATCCCCCAGCACCTCAACCGGCAGGGTTAGCTGATGGCTGGTACTGACCGGTTCCGGGATGGCAACCGGTTCAGGAGCGGGGTCATTGGTTTGCTGAGTCTGGCTGGCGCCACAAGAAGAAACCGCGGCGAGCATTAACGGAATGAAATACCGCAGCGATACAGATTTAGGTATCTGGCTATTTTTCATCTAAGCGTTCTCCCAAAAGATTTGTAGAATTATGGGAGAACCACGACCGTCAACCGGCGTTAATTTAACGTTAAAAAGAGAAATAACAAAAAAGGAGCCGCAGCTCCTTTTTAAAATCAGGCATTCATTATTCCGTAAAATAAATAGCTGCTATAGCCAATATAAATCAGCAAAAGAATTAAGCCTTCATAGCGATTAATTCGCCCTTGGCGTTTAAAACCATAGCCCATGATAAACAGCAATACCGTCAGCACCGCCATCACCAGCCAATCGCGGTGCAGCACTAGCGCTTCTACGCTCATGGGTTTGATGGCAGCTGCGATACCCACCACCGCCAGGGTGTTGAAGAGGTTGGAGCCAATCACGTTACCAAGGGCGAGATCGTGCTCATTTTTACGCACGGCGGCAATGGAAGAGGCAAGCTCCGGCAGCGAGGTACCGATGGCAACGATGGTCAGGCCAATCACCAGGTCGCTCACCCCCAGGTGGTGGGCAATGGTTACCGCGCCCCACACCAGGATGCGCGAGCTGATAACCAGTAGTACCAGCCCAATAGCTAGCCAGATCAAAGCTGGCTTTAAGGCCATGGGCTGGCTGTCTAAATCCAGGTCCACTTCCTGGCCAATGGCATCGCCACGCTGGCGAAGGCCTTGGACAATACTCCAGCCCATCAGCAAGGCAAAGACCCCCAGCAAGATGCCAGCGTCCAGGCGGTCAAGCTCACCGTCCATCAGCAGCGCCCCAGACAGCAGCGTAATGGCCCCCAGTAACGGCAGCTCTTTTTTTATGACCTGAGACTGCACCGCAATGGGGCTTAGCATCGCCACCAGGCCGAGAATAAGAGCAATGTTGGTGATGTTGGAGCCATAGGCATTGCCAAGGGCCAAATCCGGGTTGCCGTCCAGCGCCGCCAGGGCCGAGACCACCATTTCCGGGGCCGAGGTGCCAAAACCTATCACCACCATGCCGATAAGCAACGGCGGCATACCGGCATGGCGAGCGGTGGCGGCGGCGCCATCCACAAAACGGTCAGCACTCCAAACCAGCAGCGCCAGGCCGCCTAAAATAGCCAAGATGGCAAGTAACATCAGTCAACATCCTTGTTAGTGAGCGCGCTGCCAGGGGCCATGGTGAGCACCCGCTGCGGGAAGGGAATGGTCAGGCCGGCCGCTTCAATTTGCTCCTTGATGCGCCGGTTCATGTCCCAATAGAGCGGCCAGTAGTTGTCCACGCTGGACCACAGCCGCAGCTGCAGATTAACGCTGCTGTCTCCCATGCTTTGCACCATCACCTGAAAGGCTGGATCTTTCATGACCCGCTCTTCGCTTTGTGCCAGCTCAGTCAGTACCGTCAGGCCTGCCTCCAGGGAATCGCCGTAGGAAATGCCCACGATCAAATCCATGCGGCGCTTGCCATTGCGGCTGAAGTTCTTGATGGGGGAGCCCCACAAGCTGCTGTTGGGAGCGCTGATGTAAAGGCCGTCCGGGGTTTCCAGTACCGTGGTAAAGAGCCCCACTTCCCGGACCGTGCCGGAGAAGCTGGCGCACTCGATAAAATCGGCCAATTTAAAGGGTCGCAAAATCAGCAGCATGATGCCGGCGGCAATGTTACTGAGCGTGTCTTTAAGCGCCAGGCCCACAGCCAGGCCAGCGGCGCCCAAAAGGGCTATCAGGCTGGAGGTATTAAAACCAAGGATATCAAGAACAATCACCACCCCCACCAAGTAAATGGCGTAGGCAGCCAGGCTGCTCAGCAAAGGCACCAAGGTGGCATCCAGGCGGTGCAGGCGCTGGTGGGCCTTGCTGACAGAGCGCCGGGCCCAGCCAGACAACACCATGGTCGCCAATACCACCACGATGGCCAACAAGGCCTTGTAGCCCACGTCCATGATGAGTTCGGCATGGCTTTGCCAGAACGCCTGAAGTTTTTCGGTCAAGATGATCACCCCAAAAATCGTAAGACTGGGGATCTTAAAGGCTGAAGAGGTAAAAATCAGTACGGTAAAAGGGGGATTTAGCTCGGAAAAAGCTGAATAGGGCCGGCAAAGCCGGCCCTGACAAGGTTAATGGGTGCGGTAATTGCCGACCAAGCGCTCCAACTGCTCGGCATAGCCATTCAACTGGTTGGCATGGCTAAGGGTTTTTTCCGACAGTTCCCGATTTTTATTGGAACCGTCCGCCAGCGACACCAGGGTTTTGTTGATGTCTTCGGCAACGATTTGCTGCTCGTGAGCAGAAGCGGCGATGTCGGTGTTAAACCTGTTGATGTTAGATACCGCCGCCAGGATGGCGCTGAGGTTCTCGGCAAGCTCGGCCACCGCATCGGCGTTGTCGGTAGCACTGGCGCTGCTGAGCTCTATCACGGCGCTGGCTTGGGCGGCATTGCCCTGCAGGGTGGCAATCATTTGGTGAATTTCTTCGGTAGAGGTTTGGGTGCGGCTGGCCAGTGAGCGTACCTCGTCCGCGACCACCGCAAAACCTCGGCCTTGCTCACCTGCCCGGGCCGCCTCAATGGCCGCATTAAGGGCCAACAGGTTGGTCTGCTCGGCAATATGCTGGATAACCTCCAGTACTTTACCGATGGCGTCACTGGCTTTACTCAACTCGGTGATCACCGCCTTGGCATCCCCCAGCTCCTCTGCCTGTTTACCGATGGCAGATTGAGTGCGGGCCAGCATTTTTTGCCCTTCGCTACCCTGCTGGTCGGTCTCGCGGGTGAAACCGGCTGTATCTTCGATGCGGTTAGCCACCTCGGCAATGGATTGGCTCATCTGCTCAATAGCAGCGGCCACCATGTCGGTATCCTTGACCTGCTCACCTTGGGCCCGGTCGGACTCTTCAGCCAAAGCAGACATGGACTTGGCAGACTCGGTCAAGGTGCACGCCATTTGCTTGACTTGGCTGACCGTCTCGTGAACCTGGTCGAGCAGCTTGTCAAAACCGCGGGACATCACTGCCAATTCGTCATTGCCGGTAGCATTGAGGCGCAGGGTCAAATCGCCGTCACCGTCGGTAATGGCCTGCAGGCGGCTGTTTACGCCATTAAGAGGGGCCGTCACCATCTGGCGTAGCAATATCAGCAGCACCGCCATCAAGATGGCACCACCAACCACAACACAGCCCAGCAACCACAGGCTTTTTTGCCAGATAATGTCGCTGACTTCGCGGTTATCCAGGCCGGTAACAATCTTGTAGCCCCAAGGGGTGAAGTCGGTCTTGGCCAGGGTCCAATGGGATGCGTCCCCGGACAAGGCCTTGGCGATTGTGGCGTCATCTTGGCTGGTGGAGTGAAAACGTATCCGGCCAAGGTTGTCCTGAAGGGCAACAAAGCCATTTGTCATAACCCGGCTTTGCTCAACAAATCGCTGCAATACCGCCATATCGGCCTTGTAACCGACGTACCAGATACCAATCACTTGCCCGGCACCATCACGCATGGGCTCATAGCCGGTGAGGTAGGGCGAGCCCAGAATATCCACCTGGCCGTAAAAAGGCTGGCCCTGGCGAATAGCAGCCATGGCAGCGCCGGAAGGCGCCAGCACAGTGCCGGTGGCTCGCTGGCCCTCTTTTTTGACATTGGTAGAGACGCGGACAAAATCGTTACCGGATTTGACGAACAAGGTCGCAGTGCCGCCCATTTTCTCGGTCAGGCTGTCCACCAATTGGTATTGGTTGGCTTGGCTTTGGCTACCCAGCAGCAGGTCGGGCACTGCACGGCCCATCACTGTTACTTCGCTGCCAAGCGCGGGCGTTCCCAGTTGCAAGCCCATGGTTTTTAATACCGACATGGAGCTGTGAACCTGCGCCAGCATCAGTTGGTTGGTCACACTGAGAATGCGATGAGTCTGCTCAGCTGCCTGGCTGGCCTGTTGATTGGCTGCATCAAGGGTCTCCTGGCGTGTACTCATGACACTGGCAACACTCAATACAACAACAAAAACGACAAGGAGGGACAAAATGGCGAGAGAGAACTTACGGGCGATCGTCATACTGGCTCCGACATGTTGATAATGGCTTATCGACATCCCGCCGATAAATACGCATTGGTTAGTAGGATTCCCTCCCGGGCGGTACTTTGCCGCCAAATTTGACACTGGGTTAAAGACCAAGCAAAAGTGTCAAGTATTCTATCCCACACAGGGCATTTAGCGCCTCTATTTTTGTACAAATGCTAACCAGCTCGCATCCAGACAGGCCGGCATTCAGCAATCGTCTTACTAAACAGGATAAGATGAACAACAGTGCCATCCGCCATTGGGGACGCCATGCGTTTTTTGATAGCCCTGCTGTTCGTGACTACCCTTCCTGCTTTTTGTGCGGTCTTTCCCATGCCTGCTGCAAATCAGGCGATACTTGGAAAGCCCAGTACCTATATCGTCAAACACGGCGATTCCTTTGAGAAAATCGCCCGGCGCTTTGGCGTAGGCCCTTTGAACATCATCGAAGCCAATCCGGGGTTGGACCCTCTGCTGCCCCCTCCCGGTACCCGAATCACCTTGCCTACCGCGCTATTGGTACCCAACGTCGAGCGCAAAGGGATAGTGATCAACCTTGCCGAACTCCGTCTTTACTACTTCGACAACAGTGCGAAAAAACTTTATGTTTTTCCGGTAGGTATTGGTCGTATCGGCCTGGATACGCCCCTTGGTGTGACCAAGATCGTACAAAAAGAGAAAAACCCCACCTGGACCCCAACCCAAGGCACCCGCGACCGCTTCGCCGCCGAAGGTAAAACCCTGCCCGATGTGGTACCCGCAGGGCCAGACAATCCGTTGGGCCTGTTTGCCATGCGCCTGGGTTTTGGCCATGGCGAATATCTCATTCATGGCACTAATCAAGATGTCGGAATTGGTATGAGGGTCAGCGCCGGTTGTATCCGCCTTGAGCCCAAGGACATCGAAAGCCTTTTTGCCATGGTGCCAGCTGGCACCCAGGTCAGGATCATCAACGAGCCGGTAAAAACGGCCAAAGAGCCCGATGGCCGCTTCTACATGGAAGTGCACAAGCCGCTGTCCCGCACCGGGCAAGACACCCAAGTATTGACCCTGTCACGCACCCAGCAACGGCAGTTGAGTGAGAAAACCATAGACGACAGTAAGGTACGCGAAGCACTGCGATTGCAACCAGGGGTACCGCAATTGGTGGGATGGTTGAACTAAAAAGAGGTATTAAAAAAGGCGCCAGCGGCGCCTTTTTTTATTTTTTGTAGTAGGTCGAAGACATATTGTCGATGCGCTGGTTGGCCCGTTTGGCCTCCATGCTGGCCTGTTCGGCGGCAGCTTTGGCATCTTGTACTTCCTGCTTCAGCATCGCCTGATCGGAGGCAATCTTATCTACCTTCGAACTCAGCTGGTCGAGCTTGTTGGACAACATCTCACTTTGGCTGCTGGTGTTGCTGGAGCAGCCAAAAAGTGCGGTAGATGCCACAACCAGGGCAGCCAAAGTCAATGTACGCTTCATATCCACTCCTTTTTCTTTAGGTGACAATCATTTATCGCTGAGTTTAGATTCGCTGGCTAGAGTTTGGCATAAAAATAAAAATCTGCTTCAGCTTCGTTGTCACCCAACCACCTAGCGCTCCAGGGGGCCGTAGTCTCTGTCCCTTGAAGGGCAAAAGTCATGAATTTCATTTGAAAAATCAGGAAGTTCATCTTCGACTCGCTGGTCCTTCAATGGCTGCTGCTCCGCTAAAACCAAGGGCTTGGGCAGTTTCTTCTTCACGTTTTTCTCGTTCATCTTTCGCCTCCTTGTGCTCGGTGGTCATAAAGCTTTAGTTCATCGACAAGGTCAATGGCAAGCACATTTTTTCACCAAAAAGAGCAAGTTGTTCTTGCACAAGAAAATCTCTTTTTACGCTGCCCCCAATAGCCTTGGGTACGAAACAGTCCGCCGCCTGCCGCAAGCCACGGTGCATGGCGCTTCTCAAAAAAACAGCTCGCCGGTCGTATCGGCAAGCTTGGCTAACGGGCGCCCTCAGGCGAAAAGATTAAAAACACATATTTATCAAAAGGATAAGTTTTTTCGACTCAAATCCTTATCGCGTCACCATTAACAGACGTTTTACCTCTCCCCCCTTACCAAGGCCGAGCCATTCCACGATACTGATTCGTATTAAATTTTAAAGCTTAATAAAAACAATGACTCACCATGACGAAACGATCATGGAGACAACCTGGTGGTAAAGGCGGCTCAGCCGCTTGTGAAAAAGCGATAGCACCTATCGGCGCTTTAAGTTATCGCGATAATGATTATTGCGATAACTTAATCCTCGTTCTCGAAACCAAACCACTTAAGAGGAAAATATCATGAAAGGCATTACCAAAATTCTTGCTGCTTCTGCTCTGGCCCTCACTGTAAACAGTGCCTTTGCTGCCGCCACCGACACGCACACTGAACGCCACGTTGCCGCATTCCTTAAAGCACTGAACAGTAGCGGTGGTAAACCGATGCAGGAGCTGACTCCTAAAGAGGCCCGCGCCGTGTTGACCGGTGCTCAAAAAGGCGCTGAGCTGCCTCCTGCCGATGTCACCACCAAGGTCATTCACACCAACGGTAAAGACATCAAACTGGTGATTGTGCGCCCCCAAGGCAGCACCGGTGACTTGCCTGCCTTCATGTTCTTCCACGGCGGTGGCTGGATCCTGGGCGACTACCCCACTCACGAACGGTTGATCCGTGACCTGGTTGTCCGCTCCGGCGACGTCGCTGTCTACGTTGACTACACCCCGTCACCGGAAGCTCATTACCCTGTTGCCATCAATCAGGCTTATGACGCCACTAAATGGGTTGCAGAACACGGTAAAGAGATCGGTGTTGACGGCAGCAAGCTGGCCGTTGCCGGTAACAGCGTCGGTGGCAACATGGCAGCCGTTGTCAGCCTGATGGCCAAAGACAAAGGCACCCCTCATATCCGCTTCCAGCTGCTGCTGTGGCCGGTAACCGATGCCAACTTTGATACCGGTTCTTATAAGAAGTATGCCGAGGGTTACTTCCTGACCCGCCCGATGATGAAATGGTTCTGGGATGCCTATACCACCAACCCCAAAGACCGCGCCCAGATCTACGCTTCACCGCTGCGCGCCAGCATCAAAGAACTCAAAGGCTTGCCGCCGGCCCTTATTCAAACCGCAGAAGAAGATGTGCTGCGTGATGAAGGCGAAGCCTACGGCCGTAAGCTCAACGCTGCCGGTGTAGATGTCACTTCCGTTCGCTACAACGGACTCATCCACGACTTCGGCCTGCTCAATGCCCTGGCTGACGTACCGGCAGTAGAAGCCGCCCTCGACCAAGCTGGCACCGCGCTCAAAGAGCACTTGAAATAACAGCGCCGCTAAAAAGGCCCCACCAGGGGCCTTTTTTACTATTTACTTTGCAAGATACTGCCAATCGCCTGTTGGCAAATATATTCGGCGAGCTGCTCATCAGCGACCGCCCTCGATAGCGACAAGGCCCCAACCAAAATACAAAGCCAAACCGTCGCATTGTTTTTCTGTTCTTGCTCAGTTCCCCCTGGCGCGCAGGAGGCCAGCAGCGTCATCAGGTTACTCACGCCACTGTTAAAAAGCCCTTTTACCGCCGGTTGTTGGCGAGAGATATCGGCGTTTAAGGCCGCCAGCATGCATCCTTGCTGCGGCGTGTCGCGGTGATCGGGGGAAAGGTAGTAATTGACCAGCGACGGTAGCCCCTGTTTGGCCAGCAGTTGCCATTGAAGGTCGTTTTCTTCCAGCATCAACTGCAAAGACTGGATGACCAGTTGCTGCTTCGATTCAAAGTGGCCGTAAAAGCCGCCTCGCGTCAGCCCGGCCGACTGCATCAGGGCATTGACACTGACCCCGTCAAACCCCCATTGGCGAAACAGCTGCGAGGCACTCTCCAAAACCCGCTCGTGGTTGGCCTGAGCTTCAGCCCGCGTGACTTTCATAATCGATTCCTTGTTTTATTTGTCCTGCCGGAACCTCGGCCACTCCTAGCCAAGTTAATATGCCCCAGCGGGGCTGCATTATGTATTTTGTCGCTTGCCTTCCGGCTAATCCCTGTACAAAGGTAACGGAGAATCGAGCGCAGGTTGGAAATACTCTGTTATCAAGAGCGTGTAAATAACGGTGATTAACCTATTGTCTGAATTTGTATAAGTTAAAGCCTTAAGGAAAAACCGTAGCTATCGCACTTAATTAGCGCCATTAGTAGTTTTCAATAGCCTTAAAATACTACGCATAATTAACGTTATTAACGTTACAATCTCCTGTGGTCTAGCAGAGTATGCGGATATGCATTGCAAAGCAGTCATATTTCATCAAACATAGATGACACTTGACATGTTCCCTTTTAGGAATTTATTTAGTCCTCCCATGCCATGATAAATAAATATCCTTTTGCCACATTGTTGTCTTCAGGGGTTAGCCACGTATTGCTGAAGGCACTGATATTGCTGGCTACACTGGCTATTTTCATTATTGATACCCTGACATACTTGGATATTGCCGTTGCCGTACTTTATGTGGTGGTGATCCTGATGGGCATTAGACTGTTTAGCCAAAAAGGCCTGTTGCTGATGTCCATCGCCTCCATCGTGCTGACCGTCTTTGCCTTTTTCCTATCCCACGGTATCGATTTCGAGTCATCCGCCTTTGCTCGCTGCCTGGTCAGCCTGGCCGCCATTTGCATCACCTCGGCCTTGGCCATGGGTAACAAAAGTTTCCAAGACGCCCTCAAACGCCAGGTACAAATACTTGGCCAGACTCACGACGCCATCGTCCTGACCGACCTACAAGACAAGATTGAGCTGTGGAACCCTGGCGCCACCAGCCTTTACGGCTGGCACTTTGACGAGGTAAAGGGGCGCAGCAGCGACGACATACTGGCGACCCAATATCCCTCTAGCCGCGCCGAAGCCAAAGAATGGCTGACCAGCCACGACCAGTGGGAGGGGGAGCTCACCCAAATCGGTAAAGACGGGCAACCGGTTATCGTCTCTAGCCGCTGGTCTCTTATCCGAGATAACCAGGGCCACCCCACTCGCATTCTTATCACCAACAACGATGTTACCGACCACAAACAGGCCGACGCCGCCCTGCATCAAGCACAAACCGAGTTGGCGCACGCCGCCAGGCTCAGCACCCTGGGTGAACTGGCCGCCTCTTTTAGCCACGAGATAAACCAGCCGCTGGCCTCCATCACCACCACCGGTGAAGCCTCTTTGCGCTGGCTAAAGCGCGATCCGCCCGATCTTGTTGAAGTCAGCGATTGCATGAACCGCATCATTAACGAGGCGCGCCGGGCCAGTGAAGTGATCAAACGCATACGTAACCTAGCCCGCAAGACCGAGCAGGTTCACGCCCCCTTGGATCTGCAGGATGTGGTCAAGGAATCACTTGCCTTGGTTGAGCGCGAACTCAAAGCCGAGAGGGTCATCGTCAAAACCCAGCTCAAGGCCACGCCGGTGATGGGCGACTACATTCAGTTACAGCAGGTTGTGATTAACCTGCTGCTTAACGCTATTCAGGCACTGGCCAGCACCGAGCAGCGTTACCGGCAAATATCCATCGTACTGAGCGACGCCAACCCGGCGGTTTGCACCGTCAATGACAACGGCCCCGGCTTATCGCAAGAGGTGGCTGGCAACATGTTCAAGGCCTTTGTCACCACCAAGGCCACCGGCATGGGTATGGGATTGTCGATTTGCCGCTCCATCATCGATATGCATGGCGGCGCCATCAAAGCGCAAAACCGCGAAGAAGGCGGGGCCAGCGTGGAATTCACGCTCCCCCGGTTAGAGGAAGTAAGCAGTGATTAAAGCCAGCACCAACACCGATGGCACTCAGGTTTTTATTGTTGACGATGAGCAAAGCGTCCGCGACTCGTTAAGCAGCTTGTTGCGCTCTGTAGGGCTGGTTGTCAAAGCCTGTTCGTCTACGGCCGAGTTTCTGAGCTTTGAGATGCCCAAAAACCCCTGCTGCCTTATTTTGGACGTGCGGCTGCAATGTGCCAGCGGCCTGGATTTTCAGCGCCAATTGGCCGACCAGGGCATTATGGTGCCCATCATCATGATCACCGGCTTTGGCGATATCGCCATGTCGGTGCGGGCCATGAAAGCCGGCGCCGTGGATTTTCTGGCTAAACCTTTTCGTGACCAGGACTTGCTAGATGCGGTGATGGCCGCCTTAGACAAAGATCAAAATCGCCGTTCCAGTGAGCTGGAAAGCGTTGACGTTCAGCAACGCTTTGACACCCTCACCCCTCGTGAGCAGGAGGTGATGCAGCTGGCAGTATCCGGGTTGATGAATAAACAAATCGCCGGTGAGCTTTCCCTGAGCCTGATTACGGTAAAAGTGCATCGCGGCAACGCGATGAAAAAAATGAAGGCAAAGACCTTCGCTGAGCTGGTCAGAATGGCCGAGTCGCTCAAAAAATCAGCAGAATAAGCAAAATCTTTTTTATACCTCAGTATGATGTTGCTCTGGTGTTGATTGCGCTATCGTGTAGCAGTCGGTTTATCCCGGCCTTTCTCACTAGACAGGTATGCCGTTTTGTCGACCCCATCGTTAGTTGCAATCGTTGATGACGAAGCCCCGATAAGGGCTGCGTTAAATAGCTTGGTAAGAGTGCTGGGATACCAGGCTGTGGAATTTGATTGCGCCGAAGCTTTCCTTGCCTCTGCAGCTTATAGCCACAGTCAGTGCCAATGCCTTATCGTCGATGTGCAAATGCCGGGCATGAGTGGCCTGGAACTGCTGGATAAGTTAAAAAACGAAGCAAACCCGCTGCCCGTCATCATTATCTCGGCGCATTTTGAGAGCAAAACAAAGCAAAAGCCGGACGGCGCCCTTTGCATGCTCAGCAAGCCTTTTTCTGCCGAACAAATGATTGCCTGCCTCGACGAGGCCTTAAGCGCCTAACCCCGTTGTCGTCTCTTTAAGCTAACCAAGGGCCCGCATTTGGGCCCTTGGTTTTAGCACGTATTGTCTTTGCACAGCGAAGGTATCACTCCCCAAACGGGGCGAATTTCAGATAAAAAAACTGGCCATTCAGGCCAGTTGTCGCTTAAATTTTCGCCGAAGCGACCAGTGCGGGGGATAAAGGAATAGCGCCCAGAGGTTGCGAGTCAATACCAAAGAGAAAAAACAACCTCATACATCGTTATTACCAAGCCGCTTCTTTGCAGATAAAAAATATCCGCCAGATGCGCATTTAGATTACCGGGCAGCTGCTTAAATTCCATCCATACCTTGGCGCGCTAACATTCATATAAAAGTATGGGCAACCTATACCTTGGTTTGTATTTACGTTTGTCTGGCCTTTGGCCGTCTGAAATCCGTCATTGATGACCGCTATCCATACTTAGGTATAAGAGGTTCAAACCAAGGCGCAACGCCAATCCAGCCTAGGTAGAAGTGTTTTACTCGCCAGCCTTTTCTAGGATCACCCATAACGGAAATCCGTAACGCGATTTCGTCCTTTAAGGTGCTCCTCGGAGGCAATGGCAATGCAACAGGACAACATCAAATCCAGGCAGCGGCCTAAAGTGGGATTTAAAAAGATCCCTGTTGTCTACGCCATGCTCTGGGAGCCTGGTTTTGGCCCTCATCTGCTGATCCTCAAAGCGCCATCCCCCAAAGTCCAGCCCCGGCACAGCTTTCAACGCCACGGGCTGCAAATGGTGAAAACGCGGAGTAACAGCCATGAGTGATGACAGCGATTTCACCCTGCTGACCACCCCGCCGAACCCTTACAAAAAACTTTGGCTTGGCTTTAGCGCCATATTGGTAGTGCTGCTGGCAGGCTTTCTGGTCGCCTCTTATCTGCAGACCAAACGCCACACCGAAGCTGAGCTGCAAAACCTGAGCCTGGCACTGGAATCGCAGCTCGACCAAGGGCTTATCGAGCCAGTCAGGGTCGATTTAGACCGTATCGCCAACCTGTTACCGCCCTCTTTCTTCGCTCAAGGCCACCAACTGGCGGCGGACAAAAAACACCTGATCCAACTGGCCGAACAAATGTCCTTCAGCCGTTACTTTGATGTGCTGAACGATCAGGGGCAGGTGATCTTTCGCTCCCAACCGGCTAACGACATCCCCAGCATCGACAAGCTCTATTCCCCGGCCCTTTTCTTTCGCAAACTGCTCAGCTCTACCAGCACCGCCCAAGCCATCGTTATAGAGCCAGACCGGGTAAATCAGGTGCTGCACCTAGCGGTGCCGGTCTATGGCAAAGACAAAACCTTCCCCGAAGGCTGGGTCGCCACCAGCTTGTCGTTAAAAGCCATTACCGCACTCTTTGCCCAGTTGGATATCGGTAAAGATGGCGAGATCTTGCTGCGCCAGCAAAACAGCGGCGACATCCTGCTGCGCCGCCCTGCCCTGCCGGATATCTACCGCCAGTACCCTACAGTGCAGGCCGACCAAAAACTGATCCATGACGGCAGTGACGGCCTTACCACCATGCCGTCGGTTGTGGACGACCAAAGCCGCCTGTACAGCTACCGCACCCTGCCTAATCTGCCGTTGGTGCTGGAGGTTGGCCTTTCCAGCCGCGATTACCTGGCCCAGTGGCAGGCCTATGCCCTGCTCGCCTGCGCCCTTTGCGCCATTTTATTCCTGGTACAACACTGGCTGAGCCGCAAATTGCTGATAACCAAACAGCGGGAATGGCAAGCGGTGGAACGCTTTCAAAGTAGCGAAGCACGGGTCAATTACCTGCTCAATGCCGTTGGTCACCCGATCTTTGTGATAGACGACCAAGGCCACTGTACCTACTGCAACCTGGCCGGCGCGGCCCTATTCGGCTTTGAAAACCCCGAGGCCCTGCTCGACAGCCGCATCGACAGCCACTTTATCGACCAGCGCGGTTTTCCCGACCAACTCAGCGAGCAAGTGCTGGCTGCGGTGGGGAAAGGCGAGTATTTCCACTGCGAAGACTGCGCCTTTATCAATGTCGACGGCAAAGTGGTACCGGTGGAAGTCCGGGCTTACCCCAATACCCAGCAGGCGGATGGCGCCATCCTTACCCTGCAGGACATCTCCGAGCGCCGCCAAAGCGAAGAGCGCATCGCCTTTATGGCTTACCACGACCCGCTGACCGGCCTGCCCAACCGCTGGCAGCTAGGTGAACAGTTCGACAAGGTGGTGAACGACGCCAATCAGCGTGGCGAAATGGCGGTGCTGCTGTATTTCGACCTCGACGGTTTTAAAACCATCAACGACACCCTGGGCCACGAAGTGGGCGACAGGGTATTGCAGGAAGTGGCCAGTCGCCTGAGCAGCATGCGCCCGCGCCTGAGCGTGGTGGCCCGCCTCGGCGGCGATGAATACCTGGCCCTGGCCCGGGTGCCAGACATCTTCATGCTGCGCGACCTGCTGGACGCCATCTTGGAACATTTTGTCAGCCCGGTGATGGACGGCGATGTCCGCCTGGGCGTGACCCCTTCCATTGGCGTGGCCATGTACCCCGAGCACGGCAAGGATTACGACACCTTGCTCAAAGCCGCCGACATGGCCCTTTATGCCGCCAAGGCCGCCGGGCGTAACACTTACGCTTATTACTCGGCCGAGATGGGAGAAGACGGCCTGCGCCGCCTGCAAATTCAAACCGAGCTGCGCCAGGCCTTTGAAAACAACGAACTCACCCTCTACTACCAACCGCAGTTTGACGTTCAGAGCGGCCATATTGTCAGCGCCGAGGCCTTGCTGCGCTGGGAACACCCGGTGGCCGGCGCCATCTCCCCTACCGAGTTCATCCCGGCCGCGGAAGAGTGTGGCATGATAATCCCCATCAGCCGCTGGGTGTTCAGTGAAGCCTGCAAGCAGGCGGTTATCTGGCAGCGCCAGGGCCTTGGCCGCATCGTTATCGGTGTCAACTGCTCCGGGGTGCATTTCAAGCAAGGCGACCTGGTGGCTGACGTGAAAGCAGCCCTGGACCAATCCGGGCTCGACCCGGCGCTGTTAGAACTGGAGCTGACCGAGTCCATGCTGATTGAGAGCTCCCAGCGAGTCACCCAGATCATCGACCAGCTCAAAGCGCTGGGGGTGCAGTTGTCCATCGACGATTTTGGCACCGGCTATTCCAACCTCGCCTACCTCAAGCGCTTTGCCGTCAGCAAACTCAAAATCGACCGCTCTTTTGTCCAGGGGCTGCATGTCACCAAAGACAACGACGCCATCGTGCGCGCCATTATCAACCTAGCCCACAGCTTTAATCTCAAGGTTATCGCCGAAGGGGTTGAGTCGGTCGAAGAGCTGCGCCTGTTGCAACAATACCAATGCGACATTCTCCAGGGCTTTCATTTCTCCCGCCCGTTAAAGCCGCAGCAATTTATTGAATTTGTTGAGAAACATCTAAATGTCCGCCCGGAGCCTCAAGCCACACCGGCAAGGCCCAGGAATCTTTATACCCTGCACCGCCCAAGGCGTGTCCAGCCGTTACCGGCATCGTCTTGAGCCAGCGTAACGCGGCCTAACCCATCAGCCCCAAGGAGCCTTGTGATGACCAACGCCAATGTGCTCAAACCCAGGTTAAAAGGCGCGGCCAGCCTTATCGGCCATGGCCTGGCGATGCCGCTGGTGGGCATTAGCCGGCTGGGGTTACTGGTCTGTGGCCTGGCACTGGTGGATATCGCCCTGCTGGCACTCTTTGTAACCAGCCTGCTGGGGGTATTTGCCCTGCCGCTAGTGGGGCTGCTGAGCCGCCCACGCCGGGGCCGGATGGGCAGAACAATGGCAAGGCAGCTGCGCACCGCAGCCGCCACCTTGACCGCCGCACTGCTGGTTGGCGGCCTGTTTCTCACCAATGCACTGGCCGGGGCCCTATACCCCAGCGGGCGCGGTTCATTGGCGGCGCGGCGCTCAGGCATGTGCCTGGTGCTGGCTGCCTTTTACATCTGGCTGACCCTGGTGCATCACCCCAGGGCACGCAGCTAGCCATCGCCGGGGGCTCCCGGCCAGAAACGGCTTTCATGGTCGCAACCGGCCAGAAAGTGAGGCGAAGCCCGGCAAGCCGGGCCCGGAAAAATCGAGGACGTTATGCACAAGGTCGGCTTTTTGTTGGAAGAGGGTTTTCAAGTCATGGCACTGTCTACCCAGGCGGTCTTCGAGTCCGCCAACCTCACCTTTGGAGAAAAGTTCTACCAGGTGGAAAATTACTCCATGCAAGGCGGCGATATTCGCTCTTCTCTGGGGATGGTGGTGCAAACCCGCGCCGTGGACGAACACAGCACGGCCGACACCTGGATAGTGGGCGGCGTCAACGACCCCATGGCCGCCCCGGCCAGCCAGGCCAAAAAGCGCTTTTTACAAAATGCCGCTTTTCATGCCAAGCGCATGGCCGCCATTTGCTCCGGCGCCTTTTATCTGGCTGAAGCGGGCCTCCTTGCCAACAAAACCGCCACCACCCATTGGGCCCTGGCCGGTGACATGCAGCAGCGCTTTAGCGATGTCCATATCGACGCCAACCGCATCTATGTGGCAGACGGCAATATCTGGACTTCTGCCGGCATGACCGCAGGCCTGGACCTGGCGCTGGCCATGGTCGAGCAGGACCTTGGCAGCGAAGTGGCCCGCTCTGTGGCCCACAAACTGGTGATGAGCCAAAAACGCTCCGGCGGCCAAAGCCAGCATTCCGAGAGGGTGGACCTTTCCCCCAAGTCCAGCCGCATCCAAAACGCCCTGGAATACGCCCGGCGTAACCTCAAAGGCAGCCTGACCGTTGACGACCTGGCCGCCGCCGTACACCTGAGCCCCCGCCAATTCAGCCGGGTGTTTCGCCAGGAAACCGGTCATACCCCGGCTAAGGCCGTAGAAGGTATGCGCCTGGAAGCGGCGCGCCTGTTGATTGAACAAAGCCGCCAGACCCTGGACGTGATAGCCAAAGAAACCGGCTTTCGCGACCGCCGCCATATGCGCGAAGTCTTTATCCGCGGCTTTGGCATTCCGCCACAGATCCTGCGCCAAGGGGCGCGGCTCGGCTAAGGCCAGCCCTTCACTTTCGCTTTTTGCGCGAAAGTCTTTCCCAGCGACGGGGCTTTTTGGCAAAGGCTAACCGGCGCACCCTGACACCGGCCCTCAAGCGAGGCAGCCGGTGTTTTTTAATCAGGAGAAGCAGTGATGCATGAAGAACTGGCGGTGGTTGCCACCATTGTGGCCGAGCAAGGCTTTGAAGCCGAGGTACTGGCGGCCCTTAAAGCGGTGGAACTTAAAACCCAAGACGAAGACGGTTGTCTTTACTACCACCTTTATCGCGACAGCGCAGACAGCACCCGGCTGGTGATGCTGGAGCGCTGGCGCGACCAAGCCGCCCTCGATGCCCATATCGCCGCCGCCCCCTTCCAGGCCCTGGCCCAAGCGTTAGAGGGTAAAGCGCAGCTACAAGTAACCACCTTGAGCAGGGAGCCATAAAGCGCGAATAGGCCTCGCTTTCTTAAAAATCCCAAAAGGCTATGCCATAGTGCCAGACACCGTCTATTACCAAGGAGCGCCAGAATATGGCATCGCGCTTTGCCGCCTTGGCCAAGGAAATGGCCCTGACCATTTCAAAGCCTGGGGTTATAGATAGCCCGGCCATCCCCTTCATGTCGCTGGTGCGCTTTGATGCACCAACCGCAATGCAAAGTGGCATGTTGCGCCCCTCGGTATGTATCGCCTTGCAAGGCCAGAAAGCCCTTAAGATTGGCGAGCAGAATTGTCGCTACGGCGCCGGGGAGTTTTTGATAAGCGGAGTAAAACTGCCCCTTAGCGGCCAGGTGGTTAACGCCAGCCCCGACGCTCCTTATCTGGGGCTGACCCTGCGCTTTGAAGCAGAGGATATTTTTAACCTCCTCACCCAGAGCGAGATGGCAGTACCTGACGGCAAAGAGCTAAACCCAGTCAGCTTTATCGGCCATTGCCCAGCGCCGTTGACCGACGTGATAGCACGGTTACTGGCGCAGCACCAAAGCGGCGGCGACCGCTATCTCTGCTCGCTGCTTCGAAACGAGTGCCTCTACTACTTGCTGCAAAGCACTAACGGTCAGGCCTTGGCCCGCACCTTACTAAAAGGCCGCGAGCAAGGGTTAAACCGGGCCCTCAGCTGGCTTAACCAACATTTTGCCGAACCGCTGAAGGTGGAAGAGCTGGCCAGTCAGGCCGGCATGAGCGTGTCGCATTTTCATCGGCGCTTCAAAGCGGTGATGAGTCTTGGGCCGCTGCAATACCAAAAGCAGCTGCGGCTCATCGAAGCGCGCCGCCAGCTGATGACCGGCAAAGCCGAGGCGGCCAGTGTTGCCTTTGCCGTGGGTTATGAAAGCCCGTCGCAATTTAGCCGCGAGTACCGGCGTCTGTTCGGCCTGCCTCCAATGCAGGATATGCAGCATTGGCAAAATCACATTGAGCAGGATCAGGCAATCAACGGGTAGTATCCTGCTACCTCTTGGCAAAGCTGCCTCATAAGCTGGCAGGGCAATCCAGCCCACCGTTTATGAGGCGCACCATGTTCAGTATCGACACCCACTATATCAACGGCCGTCAGGTAGCAGCATCGGGCAAGGAATGGCTGACTCTCGACGATCCGGCAACAGGGCAACCCACAACCCGGCTGCGGCTAGGCACTGGCGACGAGCTTAACCAGGCAGTGGCCGCTGCCAAAGCAGTCCTACCCATGGCCCGTTACAGCCAGCTAGAAGAACGGGCCACCTGGCTCGAGCGCCTGGCCGCCGCCGTCGACCGGCACCTGGAGGAGATGATTGACGTCACCGTCGCCGAATACGGCGGCCCCATCACCGGTGTGCGTCAACGTATCGGCTATGCCAGTGCCGCCATTCGCAGCAACATCGACACCCTGCGCCGCTTTGCCTTTACCGAACGCCGCGGCCAGGCCGAGGTGCAATACCTAGGCCTGGGGGTTGCAGGCCTTATCACCCCCTGGAACTCCAGCATCGGTTTTATCTGCTCAAAACTGGCCACGGCCCTCGCTGCCGGCTGCCCGGTGGTGGTCAAACCCAGTGAGCTGAGCGCCCGCCAAAACCAGCTGATCGCGCAAGTCATCGACGAAGCGCAACTGCCGGCCGGCCTGTTCAACATGGTGCAAGGCACAGGGGAAACCGTCGGCAAGGCACTGGTTGCCCACCCCGACATTGCCAAGATCTCCTTTACCGGCTCTACCGGCACCGGCCGCTATATCCAGCGCGAAGGAGCCGCTACCTTAAAGCGGGTTACTCTGGAGCTGGGCGGCAAGTCCCCTAATATCCTGCTGCCGGACGCCGATTTCGAGGCCGCCCTGCCCCTGGCCCTAGCCATTGCCTTTAATAACAGTGGCCAGGCCTGTCTAGCCGGTACCCGCCTGCTGGTACCCAGAGAGCGGCTGGCCGAAGCCGAGCACGGCCTTGTCAAAGCCCTGGCCCAATACCCGGTCGGTAACCCCAGCGATCCGGCGGTGTATATCGGCCCCATGGTCAGCGCCGTTCAATACCGGCGGGTGCAAGGCTACATTGCCCGCGGCATCGACAGCGGTGCCCGCCTGGTGGCCGGTGGCCTTGGCAACCCCGAAGGGCTGGAAGCCGGCTACTTCGTGCGCCCCACCATCTTCAGCAATGTCAGCAACGACATGGTGATCGCCCGCGACGAAATATTCGGCCCGGTGCTGAGTGTGCTGCCTTATGACAGCGTCGAAGAAGCGGTCGCCATCGCCAACGACACCGACTACGGCCTGCACGCCTATGTCAGCGGCGGCGAGCCCCAGGCACGGGAAGTGGCCAACCGGCTGCTGGCCGGCCGGGTCTGCATCAACGGCCTGAGCCACGAGCCCCAGGCGCCCTTTGGCGGCTTCGGCCAGTCCGGTATCGGCCGCGAGTTCGGGGTTGAGGGGCTGCGCGCCTACATGGAGCCAAGGGTGCTGCTGTAACGGCGCTCATCAAAAAAGGAGGCTAAATGCCTCCTTTTTTATTGCCCCCATCCCGGCCCGCGCCTTACCTACCGCCCGCCAAGCTGCTATAAAGCCGCTTTTAGCCGGGAGCCGCCATGAGCAAAGCCACCCTCGACATCTACTACTGCCGCCAATGCAACTGGATGCTGCGCGCCGCCTGGATGGCCCAGGAACTGCTGAGCACCTTCAGCGAAGACATCGCCAGCCTGGCTCTGCACCCAGACACCGGCGGGCGCTTTGAAATTCACTGTAACGGCCAATTGATTTGGGAGCGAAAACGCGACGGCGGCTTCCCCGAAGCCAAGGTGCTCAAGCAAAAGGTGCGCGATGTGATAGCCCCAGAGCGGGATATGGGCCATATCGACAAGTAAACGCCGCCCGCGGGCGGCATTTTTTATTCCCAGGCCGGGAAGGGGTCGCTCAGGGTCTGCCAGTATTCGCGCCCGGCCAGCAGGCTTTCGTCATCCAGCAGGCAGTTATCGAGGGCCGAGCGAATGGCGGCCTCATCGAGGTTTTGGCCGATAAACACCAGCTCCTGGCGCATGTCGCCAAAGGGCTCTTGCCAGTGCTCGTTGATAAAGGCCAGGGAGTCTTCATCGGTGGGCCAGCTGTCTTTTGGCACCGCCTTCCAAAAAAGGCCGGCAAAGCCGTATTGGGCCACGCCGCCGGCCTGGCTCCATTGCCCGGCAAATTGCGGGCGGGTGGCAAGCCAAAAATAACCTTTGGAGCGGATCAGGCGGCCGGCAAAATCGCTGTGGTGCAGGAAATTGAAAAACCGCTCGGGGTCAAAGGGCCGCCGGGCCCGGTACACAAAACTGCTGATGCCGTATTCTTCGGTTTCCGGAATGTGCTCGCCGCGCAGCTCCTTTAGCCAGCCCGGCGCCTGGGCCGCCTTATCAAAGCTAAACAGCCCGGTGCCCAGTACCTCGTCGAGCGCCACATTGCCTTGGCTTATCGGCACCATTTTCGCTTCACTGTTGAGGCCTCGCAGTACCCCTTTGAGTTCTTCAAGCCGCGCTTGGCTGACCAGGTCGGTTTTGCTGATCAGCAGCACATCGCAAAACTCCACCTGATCGGTGAGCAAGTCGGCCACGTTACGCTGGTCTTCTTCGCCCAGGCTCTCCCCTGCCTCTTTGAGGCTGCGGCCCTTTTCAAATTCATCCAAAAAGTTGACCGCATCCACCACCGTGACCAGGGTGTCGAGACGGGCCACATCAGAGAGGCTCACCCCGTCTTCGTCGGCAAAGGTGAAGGTCTCGGCCACTGGCAGCGGCTCGGAGATGCCGGTGGACTCAATTACCAGGTAATCAAAGCGGCCCTCTTTGGCCAGACGCGTCACTTCCAGCAGCAAGTCTTCACGCAAGGTGCAGCAGATGCAGCCGTTACTCATCTCCACCAGCTTTTCTTCGCTGCGGTTGAGGGTCACTTCCTGGTTGACCAGGGCCGCGTCGATGTTCACTTCGCTCATGTCGTTGACGATCACCGCCACTTTGAGGCCATGGCGGTGGTTGAGAATGTGGTTGAGCACCGTGGTTTTACCGGCGCCCAAAAAGCCGGACAGCACCGTGACCGGCAGGCGTGTATCGGGAAGGGTCATCAATCAGCCTTGTTATAACATCACAAAATCAAGGTTGTTATAACATAGCAAATTGCATTTGCACCAGCGCCCCAAAAAAAAAGCCAATAAGGCGGCGCGGGGCCGCCGTTGGTTTCAGCGTTTGGGGCTCAGCAGATCGGTTAACTTCATGGCCTGGTAAATCTCGCGGCGCACGCGGTCGGCCACCATATTCACCACTTCGGCGCCGTCTTCGCTTGGGTCGACATGCACCCGAAAGGGCCGGCTGCCATGGGGCATCCCCACTACTTCCACCAATTTGCGCGCCACCTCGGCCGGGTCGGCATCGGCTGGCTCCAAAGCCGCCAGGCCGCTAAGTGCCTGCTCCGCTACGCCACGGTATGGGCCTTGCAGATAGGCCGCTTCTACCTCGGCATCGGCCGGTTTCCCGGAATGGGCAAAGTGGTTGGTGCCCTTGGTAAAGGCGCCGGGCACCATGATGGTGCTCTCGATGCCAAAGCGGCTCAGCTCGGCGGCGTAGGAGACCGCCAGGGCGTCCATGGCCGCCTTGGCGGCAAAATAAGGGGCCAAGAACGGCGGGGTGCCGCCCCGGGTGGAAGACGAGCCCACCCACAGCACCAGCCCTTTACCCTGGCGGCGAAGGTACGGCAGGGCAGCGCGGTTTAGGCGCTGGGTGCCAAGCACGTTGACATCATACTGGGCCGCCAACTGCTCGGGAGTGAAGGCCTCGGCCGGCCCGAACACCATATGGCCGGCGTTATGGACAATAACGTCCAGCCGCCCGCTCTCGGCCAATACCTGCTGCACCGCCTGTGCTACCGACTCTTCATCCTGCACGTCCAGCTCGACTGTGCGAAGGTCCTGGCCATGCTCGGCTGACCAGTCCGCCAGCTCAGACGCCAGAGCGGCGTTGCGGCCATGAAGCTGGCGCATGGAGGCATAAACGGTGTGGCCGGCTTCGGCCAGGGCTTTGGCGCTCATCAGGCCAAAACCTGAAGAGGCGCCGGTGATCAAAATGACCTGTGACATGGTTGGCTCCTAGCGGCCCTCAAGGGCCGTATCAAAAAGAAGGGTGTAAAAATCGCGCCCAGCCTGCAACTGGCCCTCAAAGGCAAAGCCGCTTGCCAGCATCGCGTTCATATCGCTTGCCAAAATGCGCATCACGTAGCTGCCGGTGGTGGTGATAAGGGCGCAATCCTGGCCTTTGGCCAGCGCCGGGTTAAACCACTTGCCGGGGGCGCCATGGCCGCTGGGGTAATGGCGCTCACCGCAAACCAGCTCCCAACCACCGTCCAGCAGCACCCAGTAGTCAGGGGCGCTGGTGCTGCGGGCAATAACCGCCCCGGCCTCGGCCCGCCACTCGGCGCTGTGCTCAATCACCCAGCGCAGCTGGTGGGTGCTAAGGGCCGTGAAAAACGGCGTGTGGCGCAGCAAGTGCAGGTAAGTGGTGGAAGGGGTCATGGTCTTTTTCCCGTCGGCGTCCAAGGCGGTTGCCCCCTGGCAGGCGCCAAGGGCCAGGCCCAGTAGCAGCGCCAGGGGCTTAAAGGGCGTCATGCTCAGGCCACGCCGCCGTTGGCGCGCAGCACCTGGCCATTCACCCAGCCGCCATCGGGGCCGGCCAAAAAGGCCACCACGGCGGCGATATCCTCGGGCTGGCCCAGGCGTTCGAGCGGCGGCATCTTGGCAAACTGGTCAATCAGCTCATCGCTTTTCCCTTCGAGGAACAGCTCGGTTGCCACCGGGCCAGGCGCCACTGCATTGACGGTGATGGCGCGGCCACGCAGCTCTTTGGCAAACACCTGGGTGAAGGCTTCCACCGCAGCTTTGGTGCCGTTATAGATGGCGTAACCGGGCATTTTCAGCGCCAAGGTGGTGCTGGAGAGGTTGATGATGCGCCCGCCGTCGTTAAGGCGCGTTTGCGCCTCGCGCAGGGTGTTGAACACCCCCTGGGTATTGATGGCGAAGTACTGCTGGTAGAGGGCGTCAGACACCTGGGCCAGGGGCTGGACCTTCAAGATACCGGCGTTGTTGACCAGCACATCCACCTTGCCAAGGTGCTGCTCAACAGCGCTGAACATGGCACTGACCTCACCGGCGTCGGCCACGTTGGCCTGCACGGCAAACGCCTTGTGGCCCTGAGCTTCAAGGCTTGCCACCAGCGCCTTGGCAGCGTCAGCGCCGCTGGCGTAGTTGATGGCAACGGCAAAGCCGTCTTTGGCCAGGCGAGTGGCGATACTGGCACCAATGCCACGGGAGCTGCCGGTAACCAGCGCGACTTTTTGTTGAGTAGACATAACCTTTTCCTCTCGTGTTGTTTGACGAGAAAGAGGTTATGCCTTTCACCTGCGAAGATAATTACCCTATATTTGCCATCATAATTCCATTTACTTTAACGATTAGGCGCCATGGATCGATTCCAGGAAATGCAGGTGTTTGTGCGCATCGCCCAAAGCGGCAGCTTCTCCAAGGCCAGCGAGGATTTGCTTATCCCAAGGGCGACGGTGTCCAACCTCATCAAGCGCCTTGAGGGGCGGCTGGGAGTACGGCTTTTGGAGCGCACCACCCGACAGGTGCGGCTCACCCAAGAAGGCAAAGGCTATTACCGGCGGGCCATGCGCATCCTAGCCGACCTCGAAGAAGCCGACACCGCCTTTCGCGGCGCCCCGCCCAAGGGGCTGCTGCGGGTCAACCTGCAAGGCACCCTGGCCAAGTTTTTCGTGCTGCCGGCCCTTGGTGACTTTGTGGCCCGTTATCCCGATATCACCTTGCAGCTGGGCGAAGATGACCGCCTGGTGGACCTGGTGCGCGAAGGCATAGACTGCGTGCTGCGCGCCGGCCCCTTGCGAGATTCCTCCCTGGTGGCCAAGCCCCTGGCCCAGATGCGCCAGGTTACGGTAGCAAGCCCAGGTTACCTGGCCCGTTTTGGCACGCCGAGGGGCCTTGAAGACTTGGCCGGGCACCAGGCGGTGGCCTATATCGCCAGCACCACCGGCGTGGACGCCAGCCTCGATTTCACCGTCGATGGCGAGCTTAACAACATCAATTTGGACGCGGTGGTGTCGGTAAACGGCGCCGACATGTACACCGGCGCCGCCTTGGGCGGCCTGGGGCTTATTCAAGTGCCGCGCTATCGCATCGAGCGTGAGCTTCAACAAGGCGCGTTGGTAGAAGTGCTGGCCGCCTTTGCCCCACCGGCCATGCCGGTGTCGGCGCTGTACCCGCAAAACCGCCAGCTCTCGCCCAGGGTGAGGGTGTTTGTCGATTGGCTGGCCGAGCGCTTTAGCCAGGCCCAGTGACCAAAACGCCAGCCCGAGGGCTGGCGTTTTCTTTAGAAGTGATAACTCACCCCCAGGGTAACATCCCGTGGCTTGCCGTAGCGGTAGAAGCTGTAGGCCGGGGTGCTGGCGGTCATGTAGTTGTAGTAGGTCTTGTCAAACAGGTTATCGACATTGAGCTGCAAACTGAGGTTATCGGCCAGCTCATAGCGGGCCATCAGGTTGACCAGCGCATAGGCGCCCTGCTCCAGGCGAAGGTCGGTGCCCTGGGAGTAACTCTCGCTTTGCCAGTTCACCCCGCCGCCAACCGTCAGCGCCGGTAGCGCGTCGACAAAGCGGTAGGTGGTAAAGAGTTTGAGCTGCTTGCGGGGGCTGGTGGTGGCCACCCTGGCGCCGCTGGCGTCTTCGGCATGAAACTGCGAGTAACCGGCCGAAAGGTTCCAACCCTCTACCGGCTGGCCCACCACTTCCACTTCAAAGCCCTTGCTTTCGGTGCCCTTGGCGCCGTAGTAAGCACTGCTTTGCTGGGCGTTGCCTTCAAAGGTGGGGTCGAGGGTGGCGAGGTTGTCCTGATCGGTCTTAAAGAGCGCCAGCGAGGTGTGCAGGCGGTCATTCAAGAAGGTGCTTTTCAGGCCCAGCTCATAGCTTTTACCGGTAACGGGGTCTAGGTATTGGCCGCTGGCGTCCTTGTAATTCTGGGGATTGAAGATCTCTGTATAGCTGGCATAAAGGCGGTGCTGCTTGGTCAGATCGTACAGCGCGCCAGCATAAGGAATGAACTCGCCATCATCGCCAAAATCGGTAACGGTACCGTAGCTGATACCGCTTCGCTTCCAACTGGACACCCGGCCACCGGCAATGAGCTTGAAGCTGTCGGTGACCGACAGCCGGGTGGCGGCAAACAGCCCTTTTTGACGGGTTTGAAGATCTTGGGCCCGCACGCCCTGGCTCTGCCATTGCGGCTCGGCAAGGCTGCCCCACTCGTAGAAGTTAGGCACCGGCACGCTGTCGTAGCCGCCGCTCATGTCGCCGCCTATGGGGTCGAAGGTATCGGCAGTGGCATCCTGGCTGCTGTAGAGGCCGCCCAACACAAACTCATGCTGGCGCGAGAACAGGCTGTAATCCCCTTTGAACTGCAGGTCGAAGCTGTCTTGGTTACTTTCCCCTTCACTGCGATAACGCTGGGCACCGAGGCCGGTGCCGGTGTTTTGGTCCAACAGGCCGGAGACATACAACAGCTTGGTTTTGCTGGTGTATTCCATGCGGTTGTAGTTGGCCACCAATTGCCAGCCGTTGCCAAAGCTGTGGTTGAGGTTGGCAAAGTAGTTCTTGTTGGTGGTTTCCCAGCGGTTCCAGCCGGTAGCGGTGGTTTTGGAGCGGCTCCAATGGGTTGGTGTGCCGTCGGCAAAAAAGGCCGGCAGCGCGCCCCAGGTGGCGCCTTTAGGGTCGCTGTGCTGATAGCTGGCGCCAAGGCGCAGCAGGGTGTCGGCGCTAAGGTCGGTATCCACCACGCCGTAAAGCACCTGCTTGCGGTCTTGATAGTTGTCCCAGTAGGAATCGCCGTCCACCACCTTGGCCACCAACCGGCCCCGCACCGAGCCACTGGCATTGAGCTTGTTGGCTACATCGGCAGTCACCCGCTTGGTGTCCCAGCGCCCGACTGCTACGTCCAGATAGCCGGTAAGATTGGTGCTGTCGGCATGCTTTCGCACCAGGTTGATGGAGGCTGACGGGTCACCGGCGCCGGTCAGCAAACCGGTGGCGCCGCGCACAAACTCCACCCGCTCGTAAAGCGACACGTCAGCCATGGTTTCCCCGGCATCCCCTGCCAGGCTCCACGACAGCGGCACGCCGTCAATCTGGTAGTTGGTTATCTCAAAACCCCGGGCCTGGAAGCTGTTACGCACGTTGTCGTACTGCTGGGCCGAGAGGCCGGTAGCGTTAAGCACGGTATCCAGTACGGTATTGAGGTTCTGATCGCGGATGCGGTCTTTGGTGATCACCGTTACCGACTGCGGGGTCTCGCGAAGGGTCAGCCCGAGGCCGGTGGCGGTGTCTATTACTTCGCTGACGGTGTAATTGCCGGTAACGGTGATTTTCTCGACATCGGCATTTTTATCCGCTTCTTGCTCGGCGATAGCCTGGGGGCTTAGTAGGCCGGCAATCACGGCGGCCAGCGGCAACATCTTGAAGGTGGGCGATGGGTTCATAACGGCTCTCCCTGTTTAATTGCAGGGAAGGCTAACGGTTATGATAACCATTATCAATTAACAAAACGTTCAGGCGACGGGATCCAAAGATGATCCGTCGCCTTTGGGTAGGCCTACTCGGTGAACTGGATGGCGCACATGGTCATGTCGTCCTGGAACTGCCCGCACTGGCAGAACAGCTGCAACTGGTTTTCCACGTGGGCAATAAGCTGCCGGGGGTGGGGGTGGCTTTCCAGCAGGGCCTTTTCCAGGCGCTCGAAACCGAAAAACTCCTGCTGGGGGTTTTTGGTTTCAATCACCACGTCGGTGTAGATAAAGAGGATGTCGCCAGGCTCGATGCCGTGGGCATGGGACTGCCACTCGTAATCGCGCAGCACGCCAATGGGAATGCCGCCCTGGTCGAGGGTGATCAAACGGTCGCCCCGGCGCAGATAGGCGTGGGGATGGCCGGCATTGGCGTAGAAAATGGCCTTTTTTTCCGGGCGATAACGGATAAGGTTGGCGGTCAGCAGCGAGCCTCGCTCCTTGCGGGTAAAAAAGTGCCGGTTGATGTAATTGAGCACTTCTGACGGCGCCGTCTCGGCCTCGGTGGGTTTGTAGGTGCGAAGGATGGCGTCCACCATGGCCGACTCTACCGCGGCGCTGGGGCCATGGCCGGTGGCATCGGCGATGATCACCCCCATCTGATGGGGATGGTCGGTCATGCTCTGGTCAGATTCGAGGTTGACGATATCGAGATAATCCCCCCCTGCACCTCGCAGCGCCCGGTACACAAAGGCAATCTCGGTACCGGGAATTTTAAGGCTGGGGTCCGGCAGCATCAGCTGCTGCAGGCGGCTCATCTCTTCTCGTGCATGCTCGCTGAGCTGGCGGTGCTCGGCCAGTTCTTTACGGGCCTCTTGCAGAGCCTGGCGGGTCAGCGCCCAGCCAAGATACAAAAAGATTTGTTCAATCTCGCTTTGAGAGAGCTTACCGGCCGGGTCGAGCAACAAAAGCCAGCGGTGATGGGGCTGCTCCGGCAGAGGCACGACCCAAGTCAGCACTTCACTTAACGGGCTAATGCCTGCGGCAAAGGCGGTGGGCTGCTCAAGGGCGGCAAGTTCAATCAAGGTATCGCGGCTGAGCCGGGTGGCGTTGGCGCTCATCAGGCTGCCGTCGGCAGCTAAGGGGTGCCAGCATGGCCCCTCAATGGAGTTTTCAAGCAGCAATGCGCTAACGCCGCTACCGGCGGCACTGACAACACGGCTCCAGGGGTGCTCCCCGGAGCCGGACTGGGTAAGGCAGGACAGATTGGCCATCGGTGTTCTTATTTAGCGCCTTCGGCTTTGCTGCCTTCGGCAAGTTTGGCTTTGAGGGTATCAATCAAACCATCAATACCCTTGGTGCGCAGAATACCTTGGTAGTCGCTGCTAAAGGAGCGTACCACTGATACGCCTTCAGCCATGAAGTCATAAATTTTCCATTGGCCGTTACGCTGCAGCAGCAGGTAGTTCACCGGGATCTCTTTGCCTTGGGAGAGCACGATGGACTCGACGGTGGCGTAACGTTTGCGCTGGATGTCTTCACTTTTGAAGGTTACCGCTTCATTGGTGTAGTTCTGCAGCAGCGTGAAATAGGTGTTGGTGAGCACCTGCTCGAACACCTTCATAAATGCCCTTTTTTGCTCGTCGCTGGCCTGGCGCCAGTACAGGGCCAACACTCGCTGGGAGCAGGCCTGCAGGTCTACGTATTGGCCTATCACACTCTGCAAGGCTTCTTTGCGCTGAGCTTCGGGCTGGTCTTTGTTCTGGGCAATTTTCAGAATGTCGCCCACCGCCTCTTTAGCCACATCGGTGGGGGTTTCGGCGGCGCTGGCCAGCCAGCTGAAACTGACGAAAAACAAGAACGCGATAAGCTTCTTCATGATTTTTTCTCGTTGCTGCTGAACATGTATTTGCTGATCAGCTCTTCAAGGCTGATGGAGGGTTCGGTTTCGACGATTTCCTCACCGTTGGTGAGGTTCACATCGGAGCCGCCGGGGGCGATTTTGACAAAACGGTCGCCGATGATACCGGCTGTACGGATGGAGGCAACCGAATCTTCCGGCACTTCCACTTCATCTTCCAGCGACAGGGTAACCACGGATTCAAACTTTTTGGGGTCAAAAACAATCCGTTTCACAACCCCAACCCTGACTCCAGCCGCTTCCACGAAGGCGCCTTCCTTCAAACCGGAGGAGCTTTGAAAGCGGGCCACCAGATCATAGTGGCCTGCGTTGGATACCGCTGCTCCGCCAATGTTGATCGACATATACAGCAGCAGGGCGGCACCAGCGACCACAAACAGCCCCACGATAAAGTTCACACCGATATTCTTCATGTCGTCTTCCAATTAACTTGTTGATTACTAAGCTAGAGCAGCAAGGAGCTGATCACGTAGTCGCTGATCAGCATCAAAATGGCACTGAGCACCACGGCATGGGTGGTGGCCCGGCTGACACCGGCGGCGCCGGCCTGTTCCCGGTCAAGGTGCAGGTAGTAGCCGTACACCAAAGGCACCCACATCACCACCAGGCCGAACACCAGGGATTTGACCTGCCCCATCATCACGTCATGCAGGTTAACGGTGTCGAAAATGCCCTGGATATAGGCCCCTTCGCTTTCGCCGTGGATGATAACGCCAACCAGATAACCGCCCGCTATCCCCACCATGTCGAACACCGCCGTCAGGATGGGCACCGCCACAATGGAGGCCAGCAGCCTTGGCAGCATCACGTAGCGGTAGCTGTCGATAGCCATGCAGTCGAGGGCGTCAAACTGCTGCTCGTTACGCATAATGCCAATCTCGGCGCAGGTAGCCGAGCTAACCCGGGCGATGACCATCAGCGCCGTCATCACCGGCCCCAGCTCGCGGATAAGGCTAAGGGCCACCGCCGAGCCTAAAAGGTCTACCGAGCCAAAGCGCACCAGGGTGTCGTAGAACTGCAGCGCCACCACCATGCCGGTAAAAAGCGACGACACCAGCAGCACCGGCAGTGAGCGCACCCCCACAAACAGGATTTGCTTCACTATCTCCTGAAACGGCGGCACGGCGCTGAACAGGCTGGCCAGGGTTTTAACTAAAAACACCATGCCAAGCCCGACCCCGCCGACAATGCTGCGGATGCGGGCCCCTACCGCGTTAATGCCTCTAATCACCATCAACATCAGCGTTTCTCCCCGGTCAGCAGCCGTTGCAGGTATGCGTCGGCGTCCACCGGCTCATGGCGCGGGCGGCGGTTAATCAGGTTTTGAATACGGATATCCGGCGACTGTTTTATCTCGTCTACCGTGCCGATTTGCGCCACTTTGCCGTCAAACAGCACCATGATCCGGTCGGCGATTTTAAAGGCGCTTTCCAACTCGTGGGTGACGATGACCATGGTCATGTTCATGGCGGCGCGCAGCTTGAGGATAAGCTCGTCAAGCTCCACCGAGGTAACAGGGTCAAGCCCGGCTGAGGGCTCGTCGAAGAACAAGATTTTTGGGTCCATGACAACGGCCCGGGCCAGCCCTGCCCTTTTGAGCATGCCGCCGGAAAGCTCGGCGGGCATCAGGTTCTCAAAACCGGCCAGGTTCATCAGCTCAAGCTTGAGGCGCATCATGATATCGATGGTGTTTTTATCAAGCTTGGTGTTTTGCTCCAGCGGCAGGCGCACGTTCTCGCCCACGGTAAGAGAGCTCAACAGCGCCCCGCCCTGAAAGGCCACCCCCATCTTGCGGCGAAGGTCTTTTAAGTCGCGGGCCGAAGCGCGGTCTACATCCAGGCCGTCTATCAATACCTGGCCGGAGCTGGGCATCTGCAAGGCCAACAGGTGCTTTAGCAGGGTACTTTTCCCCGAGCCCGAGGCGCCCATGATCACCATGATCTCCCCGGGTTTAACCTCCAGGTTGACATCAAACAGCACTTGGCGCGGGCCATAGAAGCCGTTTAGCTGCCGAACCGAGATAACAGAATCACTCATAAGGGCGTTATTCCTGTAGCGCGTCCAGGGAGCTTAACAACGAAAACACCGAGTCCAGGCGGGTCAGTTGCAGCACCTGCAACGGCGCGCCACTGGCACCAATGATATGGAATTCAAGCTTGCGGGTTTTGGAGAGGTTAAAGGTCTCTACCAGGGTAGCCATGCCGGAGCTATCGATGTAGTCGAGCTCAGAAAAATCCACCGCTAAATGGGCTTGCTTGTCTATCTGGTCGAACAACGCCTTTTTGACCTCACGGGAATTGTGCAGGTCCACTTCACCGGTCAACTTGACCACCTTAAAGCGCCCAAAGTCGGACAGGGTAATTTGCATAAGCTTGCGCCTTAGAGTTTTAACTTGAGTTCCAGCCAGTTGCCTTTGCCGGGGTGGGGTAGCAACGCGACACTGTCCATGACGTGATGGATAAGATGCAGCCCCAAGCCACCAGGTTTAAGCGGTTCTGCATCCTTGGGGCGCAGACACTGCTCGGATATGGGGGGGCAGTCGTCCTTTATCAAGAAAACGCCGTAGCCGTTTTCTTCCTTAACGGAGACTTCGATATGGAATTTGTCGGAAAAAGAACAGGTGTGACGGATGACATTGGCGCAGGCTTCGTCGATGGCCAGCACCACTTCATTGCTACGCGCTTGGGTCAAACCGAAGGCCTGGCAGGCCTCTTTGACCGTCTTGCGAATGGTGTAGAGCTCTGAAGTGCAAGACTTACAGCTGATCCCCGCCATGTTTTGCATTGATGCCACCGTTACTTAGAAGGAAAACACCGACCTGCTCTGTCTCCTTATCTTATCGACCTCCTCAACGTTAGCGAAATGTACTGATAAAGCCAACGATGATATAGCGCATCCAGTCTAAAGATTTATTACGCCAACGCTACCTTTTGCCCTCAACATGGCAGTAAAGCTGCCCCCAAAGGGCAGCTTTTCGGTCACTTAGCGATTTTTGAATTCAGAATGGCAAGCCTTACAGTTCTTTGCCGTCGCCATAAAGGCCGGCTTAATGGTACTCAAGTCACCACTTTGAGCCGCCTCGGCCAGATTAGTTGCATCTTTTTGAAAATGGGCAAGCTTGGCTTTGAACTCATCGGTCTTTTGCCAGACCGCCGCTTTGGCCTTGGTGCCGCCTTTGTCAGAACCCGGGTACAAAAAACCCTCCAGCGGCATCTTTGATAGCGCCGCCAGGCTCTCGGCCCGGTACTGAAACTCTTTGGCATCAAAGGGTTTCTCGCCTTTGACCATGGCGCCCATCTCACCGAACTGGGCCGCTACCAAGGTAAACACCGACTGGCGGTAATGAATGGCCTCGTCCTTATTGTCAAAAGCCTGGGCCAAGGGGGCAACCAGCACCAGGGTTGCCAAAACCAGCTTCTTCATATTCTCTCTCCATGCACGACTTGCTGTTTAAGTTATAACCAACTCAATGCCTTACGGTACCACAACTGCACAAGAACATAGCGAACGCCCCTTGGATGCAAGGCCCTCGCTCTGATATAATCGCCGTTCACCACTTGGGGCCGATCAGGATTCGACGGGGATCGCGAAACCCAAGGTGCATGCCGAGGTGCGGTTGGCCTCGTAAAAAAACCGCAAACTAATAGTCGCAAACGACGAAAACTACGCACTCGCTGCCTAATAAGCAGTAGAGAGCCCTTCCCCCTTAGCCCGCCTGTCGGCTTTGGATCAGGAAGGTCAAACCAGACAGGATCGCGTGGCGGCTTCGCCTGGAGCCAAGACGTTAAAACCAATCAGGCTCGCTACCTGACAGCCTGTCGACCGGCGTTCTACGTAGTTAACTAAAAGATCGACTAAGCATGTAGTACCGAGGATGTAGGGTTCACGGACGGGGGTTCAAATCCCCCCGGCTCCACCACCTTCCAAAGGCTTGATTCTCCTAGAGTTTCAAGCCTTTTCTCGTTCTGGGCCTGTGACACACTGTGCGACAAGGTGTGACACATGACCTCATCTAATCCTTCCTATCTATATCGTCGTGGCACCGCCTGGTGGTATCGACAAAGACTCCCCAAACCATGTATAAATGCTGTCGTCAGGCTCGCCTTACAGACGTTGGATGAGAAAGAAGCACGCCTACGGGCACTACTTCTCTCTCGCTATCTTCAGGATCATTGGCCTATTTGGGTCAGTGAGTACCTTTCCAAGACGAGACGACAATCGCCGACTTTCAGGCGATTACAGCTTCACCGGCACACTAAGAAGGTTGGGCCTGACAACGGTGAAGCACTTTGCTCGACTATGGGAGGCCTGGATGGCCCGGATATAAGTTCCGGATCCCAACTTCGCAAACCTGAACGTGCACCTCATGGTGACACGTTATCTTTTGTGAATTTGGGAGATGCCTCCATGGCCACCTATTGCCTGGCGAAAGCCAGAGAGGGTATTCGTGCCCTCAGAGACTCTTGGATTGATCAATCTATAACCGATTGGCGAAGCAGGAGTTCTCAAACCTATCAAGACCTACTCAATCACATCGAGCAACTTGAACTCGCTGCTGCTGAGCGTGTTGAAGCCTCGTATCTGAACAACTATCAACCCGCCCAACCGTGGCTGGCTGATGTTGTCATCGCCCCCACTGCGTTGGATGAAAACGAGCATGTGTTGCTCTGTCATGAGCTGACGCTGGCTCAAGCTGAAGCTCTCAAGGAAACAGCCAAACGCCTTAGCCCTGGGGCTAGTCAGCCGACATCAACTAGCTCACCAATAGAGTCAACTGAAGTATCAGGTAACAGCCGGGCAACTGAGCTGGAGCTGACATTCGGGCAACTGGCATCTATGTACCTGGATGAGAAACTAGCCGGAGGTATGCGAACACGCTCGGAGAACGAGTATCGCCGTGGACTTGCTCTACTCACTGCGGTTGCTGGTGATCTACCCGTATCTCGGTGGAATGGCGAGCTAAGTAGGCAAGTGAGCCTCGCTGCTAAGGGCCTCAAGAAAGGCGTCACAACCGCCCAGCTACTCAATGAGGAACTGGCTTCGTTGGTTGTTGAGCAGGACTGTGAACTGTCCCTTGAAACGGTTAACAGCAACCTCACTAAGGTGAGGCTCTTTCTGGAATGGTGTCAGAACCATCACCACTTGCGGGATCCCTACCTTCCACCTCTTCATCAGCTCCAGGCTCGTGACCGCAGGGATGACCGGCCCGTAGCGACAGAAGAAGAGATCCTGGCCGTGAACAGCCAGCCGCTCTTCACTGAGCACAAGGGCTTTAAGACCAAACTCATTCAGCATCCGCATCACTACTGGCTACCGCTACTGATGCAGGCAACAGGGGCTCGCTTGGGTGAGCTAAGCCAACTGGTAGCCGGGGACGTAGAGCAAGTTGGTGGGATCTGGTGTATCCGTATCGACCACCGCTACAACAGCCAGCAAGTCAAAACGGCCAATGCTAGGCGCTTCATTCCATTGCACAGCGAGATACTGCGGCTAGGATTCCTAGTTTTCGTTGAGCATTACCGGGCACAGGGTGATCCTGGTAGGCGTCTATTTCCGAGTATCGGCTTGCTTAGAGGCAGCTACTCCAATAAACCGAGCGAGTGGTTTATCAGCCACTATGGGTCACTGGGGACACAAGGCCTAAATCTGACGCCGCATCAGTTCAGGCATACCTTCAGAGAGCGTTTGGTGGCCGCTAACGTGACGGAGGCCAACCTGACCTATCTCATGGGGCATTTCGGCTCTAATTACGGCAGTGCCTTTCCTCGCGATGTTCGCCATCTAAAAGTCATCGTTGAGCAGGCAATTCCCAGCAACTGGTTTACGACCGTCAAACCCTTCGATGTCGCCCTCATCAACCTTCATAGCCGTCCTGACTCGGTGTTGGAGTTCGTTCCCAATCCCAGTCAACGCCGTTTCCTTGCTTCCACTGCCCGCTCTCAGGAGGTATCACGATGAGCACTCAAGACACTATTGACACCAGACGCTTTATTGACCCTGAAACTGGCAAGATTGATCTAAGAAAGCTGCACTACAGTTTTCGCAAAATCATAGGCCTGTCCTTCGAGGACTGGATCGCTCGGTGTGGGTATCGAGCACATATTGCGACTCTGGCGTTACCCCCGCCTATCCATACGATACTTAGTCGCAGCATAGCTTCGCTGGATTCCTCACAGCAGCGTAGAGAGGCTGAACTTTTTAAGCCCTTCATTCCAGGCTCATTTAACCAGAGCGGTTACTCCGAACTGGTTGACCCTGTCACGGCGTTGATGTTTCTCAAATTCGGTCCCATGAATACCCTACTGGAACGTCCAATCAAGGCTCTTGAGAGGCTGAGTCGCATCACCATGCGAAGAAGCATCAGTGAGAGCATGTACGAAGACTACTTCTGCTACTGCTTCTACCAAGTGGTTTCTCAGCTCAGGCGTGACGACCGAAAGTTCTATATCGGCTTAGGCAAACAGGTCCCTATCGAAGACTTTAGAGTCGATGTTATGGTCAGGCTGTATACTGATGAGCGCTGCATTGGCAGCCCATACGATTCGATTGCAATTGAGTTCGACGAAGACTATCACTCAACCTCCAGAGTCGCGGCTAATGACCAACACAGGGACAAGGTCCTGGCAGCACGCGGGATCCGTACTGTCCGAGTCAAACTCGAAGAGCTACACGATTGGCTAGCGATGTTGGCGATATCAAAGGGGAAGATCGGCAGCCTCAGGGAACTGCTGATTGAGTATTTGTCTGACAAGTACGTAGAAAGTCCATACGGGGAAGAGTACGACTTTGCGGTCAAGCGCTTTGATGAGCTACGAAGTCCTCACCCCTGGAATTACATCGAAGACTATCCCAGTCAACTCAGGGAGATTGTCCTGACAAAACGAGGGCGTAGGCAGAAGCTCCTAGACTTACTAAATGTCATGGGGATAGAAGCCCGAGCTGGTGGTTCAGGGAACATCCGTTCCGTGAGAATACCGGCGATTTATCCATTCCTGCCGGTCACTCCTCTGTCTTGAAGCACCCTCGTCATGCCGTCAGTGACGGCGGCATGACATTTGTCAAATCCGTGCTTTCGTCTTTGGGACGGGCGGAACCACGATCCTGTGACAAAATGACAAAGACATTTCCTAAAAATATAACCCCTATAGGTAGGGGAAGTACCGGATTGTCTTTCTTCTTCCCCCTATGAGTTATCGTTGGTGACACAACGGAATGCCCATTTTTCATCATCTTCTAACAAGTCAGTTCTGTGCAAAATTGGAGGTTAACTACCAAAGTGACCCCAGTTAAGTAACAGTCATCGTACACTTATTGACCTTTCCGGGTATAAGCCTTGAGTAACAACAAGTTATCGAGGCATTCGTGACCCATAAACCTTATACCCAACAGCTTCCTGTCATTATCAGTTGCATGTTGTCCTCTGTTGAACGGAGGTGGCTGTAATGGCAGTCAAATCCCCTTGCTCTGAGGCCAAACTGGCCGCTGGTCTACAGGTAATCCTGGGAGCAACAGCAGCCCAGTATCCACACAGTGAATCACTGACACTCAACTTTCGGGACCCCCACTACAGCCCCGACGCTGGCGGCTACCACCCTGTCGAGATACGGATGAGCAAGGCCCACGGCGATTGGTACGTCGAGTATCTCACCGACTTTGCTTACTACGGTCCACCGGGTTATGCCGAACTGGCCAGAGAGCTGGACTTCAATCTTCTCCACGGTAATGGGTATCAGAACTTTGTAGGTGACGTTCCGCTTCGGGCCATGAAGAGCCTCTTCCGAACCTGGCAGCAGAACTTCCTCACCTATCACCAATGGGGCGTTTTCCGCCTCACCGTCACATCTGAGTAAGCCATCAAGCCCAGCCCTGCCGACGCTTGGTCGGTGGGCCTGGGCTATTGGTGCTCATGCTTTGGAGAAAACACTGATGAATCAACAAAACTTCTGGCAAGAGGTTGCCATGGAGGCCGCGAAGGCGGCTGCCACGGCGGCACTGTCGGTATTCATGCAAGGCGTGGCTAGCCGGTATCTGCCCCCCGGCTTTCCACAAGACCGTTACTAGGTTCCCTGGTGCGGTCGGCTCTGTTCTGGCTAGCGGTCGCTGCCGCCTCGGTGCTCTTTGCCTTGGCAAGTGAGGACGACAACGGCAATTAACCGCCAGCCACATCAAGAGACTTTGCATCACCAATAGACCAAGCCCTTCTGACCATCCGAGAAACCCTCGGTAAAACAGGTCATTAGGGCTTGATTTGGCGTTTTGACCTGCTTGGTCAGTGTACCTTGCCCTATTGACCGGGAGGAATCATGGCACTGGTGGGATACGCCCGAGTGAGCACCACCGGGCAAAGCCTTGAGGCTCAACTAGAGGCCCTCAAGCACTGCGACAAGGTTTTCCAAGAGAAGGTAAGTGGAGCGAAGGACGACAGACCCCAGCTTCATCTGATGCTCGATTACGTGCGGGAAGGCGATACCGTCCAAGTCACCAAGCTGGACCGGCTCGCCCGTAACACCCGGCATCTATTGGAGATAGCCGACAGGCTCAGCCACAAAGGCGTCAGCCTACAGGTACTTAATCTGGGCATCGACACAGCCTCTCCGACCGGGAAGCTAATGATGACCCTGATAGGCGGCATTGCCACCTTTGAGCGAGAACTGATGCTGGAGCGTCAGGCCGAGGGCATTGCCCTGGCCAAGCGTAAAGGCAAGTACAAGGGGCGAAAGCCCACTGCCATGACCAAAGCTAGGGATGCAGAGCCGCTGCTGGCGGCAGGCATACCCAAGGCCGAGGTAGCCCGGAGGCTGGCTATCAGCCTCTCAAGTGTCCAACGCATAGCAAGAAAACTAGAGAGTAAGGAAACCCCATGAATAAAGAGACACGCGAAAAAGACCTCAAGCTCCAAACCATTCAGATCGTATCAGGACTGGTAGCCCTGGTTGGCATCATTCCGCTCTTCATCTACTTGGTGAAGTCCTACAGCGTCATCAAGTATTTCGAGGTGATCTTCGGCAACGTCTTCGGCTGGCTGTTCATCATCCTCAGTATCGCTGGCGGTGTTGGCTGCTGGCAGGCCACGGTTCGCCGTTCCTGGCTCGCCCAGGACAACAAGCAAGACCAGCCCGAGCAACAACCTGAAGCCAACCAGTAACCCAGAGAGCCATCGCTGATGGCTTTCTTTTTGAGGAATACAGTATGAGAGCCATGATATTGCTAATGATGGGCCTCACAGCAACTCCATCAATCGCAGTCACAATTGATCAATTGAAAGCCGCCAGTCTGCTGGCTGGAAAGATGAAGTACTGTGCAATGCTGAAGCCCAATAGTGACTGGCCGCCTTTAGCAAATCTACAGAAGGAACTGACCATTAAGTATGCCGGGGCTGTCGGTGCTGATATAGGCGACACTATTACTGCTCCAACTATTGCAACGCGATACTACAAAATGGGAGCCAATGGCATGAGCCCCGGAGACTGCCAGCCAAACAGTCCTGCATCCAGCACTTGGTTTATGGAGTACCTCAAAGAGCACCCTGACAACCAAGAGTATTATCTTCATCTGAGCGAGATAGCGAACAAGTGAAAATCGAACTACTAACCAAGAATGAAAGGCAATTGTAGACAGTCCAACAATAGAAAGAGAGCCAGCAAAAAATGTCCCTGGCTCTATTCAGAATTAATTGGAAGGAGCGAGATGGAAGTTTTTTATCTTCATCTCTGCTATCTCTTTTGCATTTTTCAGATGAAGCATTACATGATTACCTAATAAGCCTGCATCTGGCGTTGCGTCAACGTTCCAGCTATCAAGCATATAACCAACTAGTGCTTTCTTTACCCGTTGAGTAAATATTCCGTCAATCATACCTAGCTCTAACTCAATTATTTCCCTCACATCTGACTTTGATGGGTGTGGTTGAAGGACCAAATCAACTTCTTCTAACCATTCCTGGTCATACTCAAGCTTTTCGCTTGGATAGGCCTTACCCCCAGCAACTTCAGTCGCCGAAAAAATCCGGTTTATTACGAAGTCGGCAAATCGCTTTTTATCTCGGTCGTAAGCCCGAACATGCCATCTCAACCCACTGTCGACAATAGAGTGAGGTACAATAACCCTGTCGGCAGCTCCCTTTGATGACTTTGAAAAATATCGAATAATTAAAGGATTTCCTAACGATATTGCCCTGGTTACTGTTGCAACAAGGTCAAGCCTTGGCTCTCTAAGTTTCTTAGCATAAGCAACTTTGAACTCGCTCTCCGTTTTAAGGCTATCCCCAAAGCCTTCAGATAGAGTACTGAGGCACTTGAAGGGAGACATCTCGTACAGCGGAGTGAAGTGATCAGCGATAACGTATTGCTTGGCGCTCGTATCGTACACTAGGTTTTTGGGGGCCAATTCACGGTAAAGAGTTAAGTCTCTAGTAGCTACAGCTTGGCTGAGATCGAACCTTGCCATCAGATCCTTACGTGTAACCTTGCCAGTGAAATACACCATGAAGTCAATGTGAGAGAGCCGTTCACGCTGGTAGCCAGACACGTCAGATTTTGTATTAGTTGTCATATCCATCTCCCTTGTTTACTTCCTACCTACTCACAACCTTAGCACTCACAACGATGACAGTCATCATCAGGGTTGACATCATCAAATCGATCAGTATTATGGGTATTGTAGAAAAAACCTGCTATCGCAGCAGGTTTTCTACCAGGCATCAGAAGTGCCAGGGTGACTTTCGGTTGGCCCCAATAGTCTCCTTGAAGACCTTGCTGATGTCAAACTTTAACTATTGACATTAAGGAGAGCGTTAGTGGCAACTAACAAACCCTACGGCGATAATCGCCGCATTGGTGCGGTCAAAGACCGTTCCCAAACTCAAACTCCCAGTGGTCACTGGGTAAAGCGTGATACCAATACCGGACAGTTCATGGATGTGAAGTCCGATGGTAAGCCCTTCAAAGGCGTAAGGAAGGAGAAGTAAGATGACTGGAAAGTACGAATTATTCACGGGAACTAACGGCCAGTACTACTTCCGACTTAAAGCAGGAAATGGTGAAATCATTCTTAGCAGTGAGGGGTACCATGCTAAAGCATCTGCTGAGAACGGTATCCAGTCTGTCAGAGATAACTCCCCTTATGACCACAACTACAACCGTCTGAGTGCTATGGATGGCAGGTCATACTTCACTTTGCGAGCGGTCAACTACCAAGTCATCGGTACTAGCCAGATGTACCTGAGTACGCAAGCTCGAGAGGACGGCATTGCTTCTGTCAAGGCGAACGGACCTTCAGCACCGGTCGTTGATCTAACTTGATACACGGCGATCTGACCAAGCCGACAGCAATGTCGGCTTTTTTGTTTCCTATAGTTGACGTGCTACATTCTGTGTCACATCAACTAAGTCACAAGCCCAGTAGAGTCAATGGGTTAGGAATCGGGTGTCAAAAAATCCCGGCTCCACCAAACCATTAAAAAAGCCACCCTAGCGGTGGCTTTTTTAATGGTTCGTTGTCGCCTGGAGGGGGGATTTACGACCCCCGAAGGGGGTTCACCAGTTTGTCTGGAACAGCCGCAGGCTGGCCTAGAGCGCAGCGAGCGGGTGAGGCGCAAGAGCGCGCCGAATAAATCCCCCGGCTCGGCAGGTTGGGTGTGCCTTATCTATCTCTACGTCTTTGCGCCCTACAGCAACTGGCAACCGCCAAGGCAGCTGAGGGATACCAGCCACTACCCCAGGCGCAGCTTTACGACTATCGCCGCTGGCTTGGCCATGCGGTAATCCCCCGTTATGCCTTAATGCTTATCGGCCATCTTGCCCTTGCCTACCTCGTATTTCGATTTGGCCGGCGCATTCGTAGCGCCGGGCAATGCCCACCACCTGGGGCCACGGTGTCGCATCAGGTGAAGATAATCATGGAGTGGCGAGCACAGATGCTCGCTTGGTATTGCTTTGCCGGCGCCGCATTCTTGTTGTTCCAAGGGTATCCAAGCTGCTTTTAAGTATTCAATTTGCCAAGCCTTGCTGGCGCCGGTAAGCCCCATCGCCTGAGGCGCCTTCAATGCCGATGCCTGCCTGGTTGTTTTTTGCACTCACTCATTGACAACCAACCTACCAACTAGTAGATTCACGCTTCAAGAGATACCAGCCGGTTAACGGCCCCAGGCAGAGGTAATGGCGATGAGCACAGCACTTTCCCCCAAAGCGGCAGAGATTGCCCAGCATGCCCGTACCCTGCTGGAGGCTGGCGGTTACAACAGCTTTAGCTATGCCGACATCTCGGCACGGGTGAACATCAGCAAGGCCAGCATCCATCATCACTTCCCCAGCAAAGCGGAGCTGGTGCGGGTGGTGGTTGCCCGCTACCGCGAAGAAGCGCGGGCCGGTATGGCGGCGCTAGACACGCAGCTTGCCGACCCTTTAGCCGAGCTCAAGGCGTATTTGGGTTATTGGGTAAATTGCATTGAAGGCCAAGTCTCGTCCTTTTGCCTTTGCGCCATGCTGGGCACCGAGCTGCCAGCCCTGCCCGATGACATCGCCCTTGAGATCCGAGACCACTTCAGCGATCTGGCCGCCTGGCTGGCAAGCTTGCTGGAAAAAGGCAGCCAAAGCGGGCAGCTTCGCTTAACCCAGGCCCCAGCACTGGAGGCCGAGGTGTTTATGGCCACGGTGCACGGCGCCATGATGTCGGCCAGAGTTGCCCAAGATCCCAAATTATTTCAAAGCATTACCGCGTTGTTGATAGAGAAGCTGGCAGCCTGAGCGGGTGCCAGCACAAGGGTCCCTTGGGCCCCTTTTTTTGGCACCGTTAATCTACCAACTAGTAGACAGAATTTGATGCACAACACCTACCGGCTCCTTTGGCGCCGCAGGTTAACCCTTAACCAAAGAGGTCTATCCCATGGCACACCCCATTTCCCCCCTTGGCGTGGTTCACACCCTGGTCAGCCTGGTCCCCATTGTGGCCGGGATCTACAGCTTCGTGCGCTTTCGCAAGATAGACACCAGCCAAACCCCCGGTAAGGTTTACTGGGTCAGCATGGTACTGGCCGTGTTGACCTCGTTCGGCGTCTCCAGCACCGGGGGCCTCAATGCCGGGCATGTCTTTGGGGTATTTATTCTGCTCATCATGTTCGGGGCCATGCTGGCGACTCGCCTGCGCTTTTTAGGCAAGCTGCGCCCCTACCTCTATACCTTTGGGCTGTCTTTTAGCTTTTACCTGTCCCTGGTACCGGGCACCAACGAGACCCTGACCCGGCTGCCGGTAGCGCACCCCTTGGCCAGCGCCCCCATGGCGCCGGTGGTGCTAAACACCCTGCTTATATTGCTGGCGCTCTTTGTGGTGGGTTTTGTGGTGCAGTGCCGGTTGATTTACCTGCAAAACCGCAACGCCAAGCTCGCCTGAGCGGTAACAAAAAGCGGCACAGGCCATAAAGCCTGTGCCGCTTTTTTAAAGGGTTTTAGCGCCTATTGGTCAGTTGCAGTACCGTTGCCACCAGTATAAAGCCGATGCCGGTAAGGCTAAGCCCAACCCAGCCCATAGCACCCACCATGATGCTGCCCACAGCAGTGCCGCTGGCGCCGCCCAAAAAGTAGCAGACCATATAAAGGGTATTTAACCGGCTACGGGCATTTTCAGACAGCGAATAGATGTTGTGCTGGTTGCTGACCATGCCAGAGCGGTTACCAATATCCACCAGCGCCATGGCAACCAGCAGCACCGTAATACTGGCCGGCACCAAGCCAATAAGGGCAAAAGCCAGCAGCACCAGCATGGCGCCAAAGAGGGTAACGGCCTTGGCATGCCAGCGGTCAACAGCCCGGCCGATATAGGGCGACGCCAGCAAGCCGGCAATGCCCACCAGGCCAAAGGAGCCGATTTGGGTGACCGACAAACTCAAGGGCGGCTCGCTGACCAACTCGGCCAGCGTCCCCCACAGGCTTGAGAAAGCAGCAAAAAAGCAAAAGCCGGTGAGGCTGGCCCGGCGCAACACGGGCTCGGTGCGAATGAGTGTCCAAAGAGACAAAAACAAGGCGCCAATGGACTGCTTTTGAGTCACTTTATGGGCCGGCACCCGGCCGCGCACGATAAACAGCAACACCAGGTTAAGCACGGCGGCCACCACAAACATGGTGCGCCAGCCCCAGATATCCCCCACCGCGCCGCTCAACGTTCTGGCAAACAGCAAACCGGCCGAAAGACCGCTCAGCAACGTGCCTATTACCGCCCCTCGGCTAGCCGAGTCGGTCACGGCGGTCGCCGCCGGGATAATGATTTGCGCCGACACCGCCGTCAGCCCCAGCAGCGCGCTGGCCAGTAGCAACCAGGCAAAGGACGGCGCCGCCGCTACCACCAGGGCGCTGGCGCCGTTGGCCAGCGCCAGGAAGGTCAGCAACTTGCGGCGATCAAAAAGATCCCCCAGCGGCACAAACATCAGCAGGCCCAAGGCGTAGCCCATCTGGGTAACGGTGGCTATCTGGCCGGAGTGCTCGGCGTTGCGGCCAAAGCTCTCTCCCATCAGTGCCAGCAACGGCTGGTTGTAGTAGATGTTGGCCACCGCCATTGCACAGGCCATAGCCAGTAAAAACAGCGTTGACCGGGGTAAACTGGCCTGTTGCATAAGGACTCCTGAGCGGATAAGAAAAAACGCCGCCAAGGCGTATATTCTCTGTTAACGAAAATGGTAAGGCTCTGCGGCGTTAAAAAAATGCCGGATGGCCTGAAATACAGCGATAAAACGAAAAGGCGACAATCCGACGAAAAAAAAGCTATCCGCCCTTTTACCCTGGCGCCTCGTGCTCATAATGTAAAATTAAGGCTCGATGGTGAGCGCTTTAACCCACAATAAAAACAACATTGAAACACCAAGGTATTCCCCTTTTCTTAAGCAAAAAGAAAAACCCAATACAGCGCCGGGGATGGTTAAAATTTAACAAAAAGGAAGGCTGCCCTCTATTATACCGGCGTATAGATTGACACCCTGCGCCACCATTGCCACTGTAGGCAGTGATGCTCTGCCAAACACCATGCCCCTTTTGCGCTCCGCCGCGGCTTATCGCCAAGCTCACTCCCCCGCAGCGTGGCTTATTGTTATCAATTCTCACAAAAAAGATGGCAGATGAACGAGCATAAAATGCCGTTTAACCCTGGCCATTCATTCGTATACCAAAGTGTGTCGCGCTGATTTCACAGTATAATTGTTGCTCCCTCACCAGCTGAGTAGTGTTGAAAGCGAAGGGTTAAGGCACGCCATATTTCGCCCGTCTTCATGGCAGAGAAATGCTGCCATTGTCACTTTCAGTTGAGGATTTAAAAATGAACGTTCTTGAAGATAAAATCCTGTCGCAGTCTGCATTTTCTTTCGACATCAATGTCCCTCTCGAGCAAGTCGATATTGCCGACTGGTTATTCAACCTGCCCGAAGCCGAATATCAGCGCTGCTGCGCGCCAGACCATATTTCAGCCGGCACCACCAGCACTGACGATGGCCGCCGCATGTCCATCAACGTTGAGCAAATTGGCACCGGCCTGGTGGTCCAACACTATGTCGCCGAAGAGGCAACACCAGCGTATTGCAAAATGAATTCCATCTCTGATGTGTTCACCAAAGCTGGTCGTACCCAGGTCAATGTGATTTAGGAGCTCATCGCCGAGGCGGTGGACGAGAAAACCACCCGTTACACCAACCGTGTGGTTTCCCACCCCACCGACGCCTTTATGGCCTTTATTGCCGAGAACGGCCAAACCTTTGAACAGGCCGCAGCGGCCCGCCAGGACGCCAGCGGCGACCACAACCAGCGTGAAACCCCATTGTTTGCCCAAAGCATTGCCCGCTGGGCAGAGAAGAAGCAAAAAGGCTGATTTTTAAAACCCGCTGTTACCTTTCCCCCAGGCCGGATGCCAAACCGCCACCGAGGTGAAAGCCGGTTCGCAAGATCTTATGAGTGAAAACGCTTCACTTTTAAGGCCTTGGGTGCCGCGAAGCTCCCTCAATATCTGTTCACCTGCGGTACCAAGCCCCCAACTCTTATTGCCGCAGGTGCCTCAATGGCGCTTGGTATTGCCTAGCGCCCCAAGGAGTGAGCGCCATGAGCAACAAACTGACACTGTCGATTTTGGACATCGGGCCTATTCCCTCGAACCAGTCGGCAAGCGATTGCTTCAACTCCATGCTGGAACTGGCCAAACTGGGCGAACGCCTCGGTTATCATCGCTATTGGCTGGCCGAGCACCATAACGTTAACGCCGTGGCAGCTAGCCATACCGCCAGCTTTGCCCCGGTTATTGGCGCTGCCACCAGCCGCATTCGCATTGGCGGCTGCATCCTGCTGGCCCGCTACCCGCCACTGTTGGTGGCCGAGCAAATGGGCCTGGTGGAAGCCTGCTTTCCCGGCCGGGTTAACCTTGGCATTGGCCGCTCAACCGGCGCCGACTGAACAACCAGCTCAGCGCTGCGAGGCGGCGCGCCAATGAAGACCAGCGAAGGGATGAGCAACGATCTGCTAAATTTGCTGGTTTTCATCCGCGCCGAGGGCACGGACAACGGCAAAGGCGAAGATGCCTTGACCGTCCAAGCGGTACCCAACACCACCAGCTCCCCGGCGCCCTGGATACTGGGCACTTCTTCGTACTCTGCGCCGATGGCAGCAGAGCCTGCCCTACCCTACCCTACGCCTTTGGCTATCACATCCGCGCCGAGGGCGCCAAAGAGGCCATTTCCTTATACAAGGCGCGCTTTAAACCCAGCATCTGGCTGACCGAGCCCAAGGCCTGAGTGCCGGCCATTGTGGTGGTGGGCGACACCGACCAGGAAGCCGAGCGCCTGGCACGCTCGCAGCTTTATTTTATGTCGGCCTTTCGCTCAGGCGAGCCGGTAGAGCCGCAGTTGCTGGCCGAAGAGGCCGACGAAGTGGAGTTTTCGCCCCGCTACCGGGGGCTGGTGGAGATGTTCCTGCGCTCGTGGATAATCGGCTCGCCGGATAACGCCGCGCGCCAGACGGCCAGCCTCGCCGAAGAACTTGGGGTCAGTGAAATGATGATAAACCTGGTTACTGCCGCTAATGCCTCGCAGCCGGCCAATCGCGCGCCCAACCGCGAATTTACCCTAAGGGCTCTGGCCGAACGGCTGCTGTGAGCCCAGACAAAGGCAGTGCCCACTTGCCTTTGTCACCTTAGTTTGAGCGCCTCTACTACCACTTTAAAGGCCGCCGTCTGCTGGCGCCGGCTGGGGTAATAAAGGTGATAGCCGTCAAAGGACTCGCACCAGTCGGCCAGCACCTCCACCAGCGCCCCGGCCGCAAGGTGCGGCTCCACCAGGGCATTGGGTAGCTGCGCAAGACCAATACCGGCCAGGCAAGCATCAAGGATTTGCAAAGAGCTGTTCATGATAAGGGGCCCGTTCACCCGTACCCGCGATTCTCGCCCGGCCTTTGAAAACTCCCAGGCATAAAGGCCACCGTAGGTGGGCAGGCGCAGGTTAATGCAGCGGTGCGCCGTTAGCGCCTCGGGGCTTTGTGGGGTGCCGGCTTCAGCCAGGTAGGCAGGAGACGCCACCGTCATCAGCCGCATCGGTGGCGCTATGGGCACCGCCACCATGTCGGCGGCGATCATGCCCCCTACTCTGACCCCGGCATCAAAACGCTCGGCAGCGATATCGGTGAGGCCGTAGTCGGTGATGAGCTCGATGGTCAGCTCAGGGTAGCTTGCCAACAGCGGCGCCAGTTTGGGCCACAGCACATGGCGGCAGGCAAACTCGTCGGCGGTGATGCGCACCGTGCCAGCCGGGTTGTCCCGCAGCTCGGCAAGGCTTGCCAGGTGGCCATCGATTTCTTCTAGCAGCGGCGCCACGCTTTGCAACAGCCGCTCACCGGCTTCGGTGCGGGTGACGCTACGGGTAGTGCGGGTCAATAGCCGCACCCCAAGGCGCTCTTCGAGGCTGCGCAAGGTCTGGCTCACCGCCGAAGGCGACACCCCCAGGTGGGCGGCAGCCCGGGTAAAGTTACCTTCACGGGCAACGGCCACAAAGACCTTGAGTTCGTCCAGACTCGGGCTTGTCATTATGAAGCTTATCTTAAAACAGGGTTCTTAATTAGCCATATTATCAGCACAATCAGACATTGCTATCTTGTTAGCTCCTCTTTCAACACAACCGGGAGCCGGTTATGAGCAATACCGATAGCAAAGACCTCGACATGCAGGTGCACCGCGCTGGTGCCAGCCCCGCCATCAAAGGCCCGACCGACTGGTTTACCGGCAATGTGCGCATTGACCGCATCTTCAATGCCCCCGGCCCGTCGCGCATCGGACTGGCGGTGGTGAACTTCGAGCCCGGCGCCCGCACCAACTGGCACTCCCATCCCCTCGGCCAGACCCTGCTAGTAACCGACGGTGTGGGCTGGACCCAATGTGAAGGCGGCCCGAAAACCGAAATCCGCCCCGGCGACCTTATCTGGTGCAACTGCGGTCGCCGCCACTGGCACGGCGCCACCGACACCACCGCGATGCAACACGTGGCAGTGCAAGAAGCGCTGGACGGCAGCCCGGTTACCTGGTTTGAGCCGGTGTCAGATGCAGACTACCTGGCAGGCCCGGTCAAAAAAGACTGAGCGCGCCTTTTACAAAGCCGGCCCCAAGGCCGGTTTTTTATGCCTCGCACCCCGCATTTATAACGCCACCTTGCCGAGCCAGCCAGACGCTTACCGCCCCCTGATGCACGCCAGCGCTTGGCTAAGCGCTGTCACCGTCTATGGCCGAGCCTTGGCGGCGCCGGCAGCATCAACCCAGCAGCATTGCCCAAGGAGGGCCAGCGATTAAGTGCACCCACCACAATACGGATATGAGCAAATCTCATATATCCGCTACAGCCCTTGCGGTACAAGGCCTAGCAAAAAACGCAATCTAAGGGTAAGGGGTGGGAGGCTTGCTATCTGGCGGGGCAAACACATAATTTGGAGCAGCATAATAGATGCCGTTTCATTGAGGACGCTCATAAGTGAGCCGCGAAAGTTACAGCGATCTGCTGGCGTTCATTGCCGTCGCCAAAGAGCGCAGTTTTACCCGGGCCGCCGCCAGCCTGGGCATTTCCCAGTCGGCCCTTAGCCACACCATTCGCAAACTCGAAGAGCGGCTGGGGATACGGCTGCTGACCCGCACCACCCGTAGTGTCTCCCCCACCCAGGCCGGTGAGCGGTTATTGACGCGAGTGGCCCCCCATTTCGAGGAAATTGATGCTGAATTGGCTGGCCTTAACGAGCTAAAAGAAAAGGCCTCCGGCAGCATCCGTATCTCTGCCAGCGACCATGCCATCGACACCATCCTTTGGCCCAAGCTGGCCCCCTTTTTAAAAGAGCACCCGGATATCCACGTGGAGCTCAACTCCGATTACGGCCTGACCGACATCGTCGAGCACCGTTTTGACGCCGGGGTGCGCTTTGGCGAGCGCCTTGGTAAAGACATGATAGCGGTGCGCATCGGAGCGGATCTGCGCATGGCAGCGGTAGCCTCGCCCGAGTATCTGGCCAGCCACGGCCACCCCAAGACGCCGCAAGACTTGGTAAAGCACAACTGCATCAACCTGCGCCTGCCCACCTACGGCGGCCTTTACGCCTGGGAGCTGGAAAAAGGCGAGCGCCAGCTTAATGTCAATGTGCAGGGGCAGTTGGTGTTCAACGGCGTGCTGCCCATTACCCGGGCAGCGATGCAGGGCTTTGGCATCGCCTTTTTGCCCGAAGACTGCTTTACCGAGCACATCGAAGACGGCGCTTTGGTGAGGCTGCTGGAAGACTGGTGCCCGCCATTTACCGGCTATCACCTTTACTACCCCAACCGCCGCCTGGCTTCACCGGTTTTCGATCTGGTGCTTGAGCAGCTGCGGGTATCCAGCCGCTAGCCCTTTAACCCAAAGGTAGTGACCCATTTTGGCAAGAGAAAACCTCAACGATCTGGTGGCCTTTGTCACCGTAGCCCGGGAGCGCAGCTTCACCCGGGCTGCCGCCCAGCTCGGCATATCCCAATCGGCGCTCAGCCACAGCATGCGCAACCTTGAAGCGCGGCTTGAGGTGCGGCTATTAACCCGCACCACCCGCAGCGTGTCGCTGACCGATTTGGGCCAGAAGTTTTTAGACGATCTAGGCCCAGACCTGGACGCCATTCAAGACAAGATCCAATCCATCAAAGACTTGAGTGACAAGCCCTCCGGCACCATCCGTATTTCCACCTCGGACATGGCTGTTTATGGCCTGCTGTGGCCCAAGCTCAAGTCCTTTCTAAAGGAGTACCCCGATATCCGCCTGGAGCTGATTGACGACTACGCCCTGGTGGACATCGTGGCCAAAGGTTTTGATGCCGGTACTCGGCTGGGAGAGCACTTGTCAGACGGCATGATCTCGGTGCGCATCGGCCCGGATGTGCGCTTTGCGCTGGTGGCCTCCCCTGACTACCTGGCTCAGCACCCGGCCCCGGCTCATCCCCATGATGTGATGGGCCACAGCTGCATTGGCCTGCGCCTGCCCACTCACGGCAACTTGTATGTGTGGGAGTTTGAAAAAGACGGCAAAGCCCTTAACGTCAAAGCCGATTGCCAACTGGTGTTTAGCCGTACCGAGCAGCAAATCATGGCTGCCCGCGAAGGCCAGGGGCTGGCCCACGTGCCGCGGGACATGGCCCAGCCCTATCTCGACAGCGGCGAGCTGGTCAGCCTGTTGGACGACTGGTTTCCGCTGTGGGACGGCTTTTACCTCTACTACCCCAGCCGCCGCCAGCCCTCCAAAGCTTTTGAGCTGCTGTTAAACAGGCTGCGCCACCACCAGCCCTGAGGCTTAGCCATCTAACAGCCCTTGCTCGGCAGCGGCCGGTTTTTCGGCCACGGTATCCCAGCCGGGTAAGGCGCTCTGATGACCAAAGCAGCAGCGTTAACCGGATTGATAAATACAGCGCCAGTCTCATTTCTTCGTCATCTCAACCGCAGAAAAAACAGAAAATAAAAGTAAAATCAAAAATTTACATTAATTAACCTGCCTCATAACCAATGTGAGGCGAATTCGCTTAATTTCTGCTCGGCGCTCCTTATCATGGCCTCTCCCATCTTTTATTTGCTTGTGCTGCCAGCAAGGCGCTGGCACAGAGTTTCGCTGTGGAGTGTGAAATGTCCCCGACCTTGTTGCCCGCCAAACAGATGTGGAGCGCCATTGGCTCCATGGCGCTTTGTGTGGCCATGCTGATTGCCTCGGAGTTTATGCCGGTCAGCCTGCTGACCCCAATTGCCGCCGATCTCAATGCCACCGACGGCATGGCTGGCCAGGCCATTTCCATCTCCGGTTTGTTCGCGGTGCTGACCAGCCTGCTGATCGCCCCCATTGCTGGCCGCTATGACCGCCGCCATGTGCTGCTGGCCATGACGGTACTGATGCTGGTGTCACTGGTGCTGATTGCCAGCGCCGCCAACTTCAGCCTGCTGATGGTGGCAAGGGCGCTGCTGGGCATGGCCGTTGGCGGCTTCTGGGCATTGTCCACGGCCACCGTTATTCAGCTGGTGCCCAAGGCCATGGTGGCCCGCGCCCTTGGCATGATTTACATGGGTAACGCCGTGGCCACCGCCTTTGCCGCGCCCATCGGCGCCTACCTAGGCGCCATTGTGGGCTGGCGCGCCATCTTCTGGGGGCTGGTGCCTTTGGTACTGTTGAACCTGGTTTGGCAGCTGCGGGCCATGCCCTCCATGCCGCCCAAGGCCGGCATTCCGGTATCCAGGGTCTTTGCCCTGTTAAAACGCCGCCATGTGGCCTTTGGCATGACCGCAGTGATGCTCACCTTCTCGGGCATGTTTGCCACCTTTACCTACCTTCGCCCCTTTTTGGAAACCCGTACCGGGGTTAGCGCCAGCCAGCTTTCACTATTGCTGCTGGGGCTGGGACTGGCCGGTTTTTTGGGCACCAAACTGGCCAGCAAGCTGCTGGAAAAAGAAAAGCTCTTTCCCATGCTGCGCTGGCTGCCGCTGGTGATCGCCGCCCTGACCCTGAGCCTGGTGTGGCTGGGGGGCCGGCTGGAAAGCGCCGCCGCGCTGATGATCGCCTGGGGCCTGGTGTTTTCGGCCATTCCGGTGTGCTGGTCGGCTTGGCTGGCCCACGCCATGGGCGATGACGCCGAGAGCGGTGGCGGCTTGATGGTGGCCGCTATCCAGCTCTCCATCATGCTCGGCGGCGCCGTGGGCGGCCTGCTGGTTGACCAAATCACCATTGTCGCCAGCTTCCTGTTTGGCAGCGCCATGCTGGTGTTGGCGTCCATGGTAATTGGCCCTGGCTTTAGGCTGGGGCGGCACCCGGCCCAGCCAGAAACCATCGATTAACCCCCGTTGCCCCTGGCAACCTCACCTTATCGACACCGCGTCAAAGGAACCGTTATGCCTCAAGATGCCAATAACTTTTATCAAAGCGACAAGGTCACTCAGCAAAGGGTGACCTTTCAAAACCAGTACCGGATGCAGGTAGTGGGCAACCTTTTTATCCCGAACGACTTGGATAAAACCCAGGCCCAGGCGGCGCTGGTAGTGGGCCACCCCATGGGGGCGGTCAAGGAGCAAAGCGCCAATCTCTACGCCACCAAAATGGCCGAGCAGGGCTTTGTCACCCTGGCGGTGGATCTGTCGTTTTGGGGAGAAAGTGAAGGCGAGCCACGCAACGCCGTTTCACCGGACCTTTACGCCGAAACCTTCAGTGCTGGCGTGGATTTCCTCGGCACCCGCCCCTTTGTCGATCGCCAGCGTATCGGCGGTATCGGCATTTGCGGCAGCGGCAGCTTTCTTATCAGCGCCGCCAAAATCGACCCCCGCCTCAAGGCCGTTGCCACCGTCAGCATGTACAACATGGGCGACGCCAACCGCCACGCCCTTCATAAATCCTTGAGCCTTGAAACGCGCAAGCAGGTGATAGCCGAAGCCGCCGAACAGCGTTATGTGGAATTTAGCGGTGGCGAGCCCCTGTACACCAGCGGCTCGCCCCATAAGATTGACGAAAACTCCCACCCCATCGAGCGTGAGTTTTTTGATTTCTACCGCACCGCGCGCGGGGAATTTACCCCCAAGAGCTCGTCACCGGCCCTGACCACTCACCCCACCCTTAGCAGCAATGTGAAGTTCATGAACTTCTATCCATTCAACGACATGGATGCCATTTCGCCGCGCCCGCTGCTGTTTATCACCGGCAGCGAAGCCCACTCGAAAGAGTTCAGTGAAGATGCCTATCAGCGCGCCATCGAGCCCAAGGAACTGTTTGTGGTGCCAGGCGCCGGCCATGTGGATTTGTATGACAGGGTTAGCCTTATCCCCTTTGACAAACTGACCGGCTTCTTCCGCCAGCACCTGCCGGAATAAAGGCGCCCAAGGGCGCTCTAAGCTCCTACCGAGGTACTGCCCTTTTCTTGGCAGTGCCCTAGCCTGACGCTTTATCCAAGGCAATATCGTTCTCATCAAGGTAACCTTGGGTAGGGCTTTTTAGGTATGAGCAAGGCAGCATGAATATTGGAGAGTTGGCAGAGCGCACCGGCCTGGCGCCATCGCGCATTCGCTTTTACGAACGCATTGGTCTTTTCAAACTGGTCAAGCGCAAGGCCAACGGCTATCGCAGCTATCCGCCCGAGGCGGTGCAGGCCTTACACCTTATCAGCAGCGCCCAGCAGGCGGGCTTTAGCCTGGACGAGCTGCGCACCCTGCTGCCACCGGATCTGAGCAGTTGGCAGCACCATGAACTGCTGGCGGCGCTAAAAGCCAAGGTGGCGGACATCGAAGCCTTGGAGGCGCGCCTTGCCAGCAGCAAGGGGCAACTGCTGGCCATTATCGAGGATATCGAGGCCAAGCCGGCGGGCATGGATTGCGCTACCAACGCCAAGCGGGTGCTGGCGCAGCTGCAACAGGGCCAAGACCGGCCAAAAGGCGAGCAAGACGATTGAAAAAAGCCGGGGTTTGCCCCGGCTTTTTGCTTTCAGCGGCTGGCTACTAGGGCCTTAACATCAGCGTCATAGTCCACTTGGCCAGCTTGCCAAAGGGCGCCCGCAGCAGCTTGGGCAAGGCCCAGCGGCCCTGGATAAAGACCCCTTTGCCGTGGCTCATGGCCCTGAAGCCTTCAATGCCGTGGTAGGCCCCCATGCCGCTGGGGCCGACGCCACCAAAGGGCAGGTCGTCCTGAACCACATGCAGCAAGGTGTTGTTGATGCCGACATTGCCCGAGGTGGTGCGGGCCAGCACGGCGGCGCATTGCTGGTCGGTGGCGCCAAAGTAATAGAGCGCCAGCGGCCGGGGCCGGGCATTGATAAAATCGATGGCTTCTTCCAGGGTGCGGTAGGTCAGCACTGGCAATACCGGGCCGAAGATCTCTTCTTGCATCACCGCCATCTGCGCCGTGGCCCCAAGAATAAGGGTGGGAGCCAGGGTACGGTCCCTGGGCTTTGCGGCCCTGTTCCCCAGAGTCAGTACCTCGGCGCCCTGGCGGCGGGCATCGTCAATCAGGCTATTGAGGCGGTCAAAGTGGCGCTGGTTGACGATGGCGGTGTAGTCGTCGCTGTCCGGCCCTTTGGGGTAGAGCCGGGCCACCGCCTGTTGGTAATGGGCTATGAAGGCGTCGCGTTCATCCTCGTGCACCAGGGCGTAATCAGGGGCGACGCAAGTTTGGCCGCCATTGGCCAACTTGCCGTAGGCAATATGGGCGGCGGCCTCAGCCTTGGCATAACCTGGGGCCACCAGGGCCGGGCTCTTGCCGCCCAGCTCCAGGGTCAGGGGCACCAGGTTGTCACTGGCTGACTGCATTATCTTGCGGCCCACCGCAGTGCTGCCGGTAAAAAACAGGTGGTCGAAGGGCAAGCGGCTGAAATCGGCGCCCAGCTCAGGCCCGCCCAGCACCACCGCCACTTCCTCTTTCGGGAAACTGGCCGCCAGCATTTCCTGCAATAGCGCACTGGTGCGCGGCGTCAGCTCCGACGGCTTGACCATGGCCCTGTTACCAGCGGCAAGGGCGGTAGCCAGGGGAATCAAGGTCAGGGACAGGGGGTAATTCCAGGGCGCCATGATGCCCACTACCCCCAGGGGCTGGTAGCTCACATAGGCCTTGCCTGATTGGTAGTAAAGGCCGACATGGCGGCGCTGCGGTTTCATAAAGCGGCGCAGCTTTTTACTCAGGTAGTCGATGGCCTGCACCACCCCCATCAGCTCCATGATGTCGGTTTCAAAGGCCGAACGGTGGCTAAAATCGGCGCTGATGGCGGCTTGAAAGCGCGCGCGGTAGGCCAGCACCGCTTTGCGCAAAGTAGCCAGCCGCACCTTGCGCTGGCCAAGGCTGGGCGCCGGTTCGGCAACAAAAGCGTGGCGCTGGGCGGCCAGCAAGGCCGGGAGATCTTGGTGGCTGTTAAGGGTGTCTTGCATGATTCAGTTCCCCTCGCCAAGCTCGAAGGTCATGCCGCTGTGGCGGCGCAGGCGGTCTAGATAACCCTCACCAAAGGCGCTGGCTGGAGTCCAAAAACCGCCGGGCCTGCCGGTTTTCTCACTGCCTGCTCGCATATTAAGAGCCAAAAAGAGGGCGGCCTGGCCCAGCATCTTGGCGGTGGCGCCATAGCCTGGGTCCCGGTCGCCGGTGACCTTGAGGCTAAGGGCCTGGCCAGCCTCGCCTTTGCCCCAAAAGCGCAGGTCAAAGTGGCCGGCCAACTGGGCCGCTTCGCTTGGGCCCTCGCCGGGTTTGGGCAGTAAGAAGCGCTGCATCAGGTAGCGGCCGGGTTTGACCAAGGCGCCCAGCATAAAGGTCCCCAGGGCCGCCACCACCCCAAAGGCCTTAAGGCGGCCCTTGAGACCGGGGCCGGTCAGCAGCGCCTCGTTGTAGCTAAAGCCCTGGCCGTAGGCCTGCCCCAAGAGGGCATTGGAGCGGTGCACCACCCGTTCGTTAACGGCGGCCATCAGAAAGGGCGCCGCCCAGGACTGGGCGTTGTGGTCGTATTCGGCGGCCTTGACTTGATGCTGGCGGGCACTGTTGACCGGCGCCGGTGGGCACAGGGAGTAGGGATTGTTGATGTCTTGGCGGATAGCCGGGTCGGCCAGGGCCTCTTCGATAAACTGCAATATACTGGCCACGGTGCCGCCGGAGGCGCCGCCCTTCATGGCCTTGACCCTCATGGTGATCTCGCCAAGGGGCTGACCCCAGCGTTTGACGGCTTCTTGCTGCAATAGCCACACCCCCATATCCGACGGCACAGAGTCAAAGCCGCAGCAATGGACGATTCGGGCGCCGCTGTGGCGGGCGGCGGCCTGGTATTTGTCCACCATTCGTTTTATCCACTGGGCTTCACCGGTGAGGTCACAATAGTCGGTGCCCCCCTCGGCGCAGGCCTTGATCAAAGGCTCGCCATAGAGGGCATAGGGGCCGACGGTGGACACCACGGCCCGGGTCTGGGCGCAAAGGGCGGCGATTTGACCGGCGTCGGTGGCGTCGCTTATCAGTATCGGCAGTTGCTGGCCCGCCTCGCCCAAGGCGGCTTTGAGCATCTCTAGCTTGGCGGCCGAGCGTCCGGCGATGGCCCAGCGCAGCGGTTCTTGGCTTTCTGCCAGGTACTGGCTCAAGTAGCGGGTCAAAATTTGGCCCACAAAGCTGGTGGCGCCAAATACCACCAGATCAAAACGGGGCGCTGTCATAGACGGGCTCCTAAAGGGGTGGGCAGATGCAGGGCCGATTGGGCGTCCTGCATCACATCAAAACGCAGCACCCGCCCCGCCCCCAGTTGTTGCAGCAAGGTGCTCAAGGGGCCTTGGCCCCGGGTCAATGTCAGCTTGCGTGGCAATAGCTGCTGGGCAAAGGCCAGGGTGTTGGTCTGCACCCGGGTTTGCTGCCAGCAGCCGTCAACCTGGTGGACCATGGTGGTCTGGCTCATATGGGACTGGCTGGGCACCCGGCTAAGGCGCGGCAGCGGCGCGCTGACCGCCAGGTCCACCTTGCCGTCTGGCCCCAGAATGCGGGCACTGGCCTTATCGCTTATCTCAAGGTCGATATCGGCCCGCCATTTGGGTAGCTGGTAGGCCTCGACTCCACGTACCCTTGCAATCTCGGTAGTGACCGGCAAGGCCAGCACATGGGCATGAAAATGACGCTGGCCCATGGCGCTAATGAGTTCACCCAGCTGTGAGCCCTTGGCACCTGGCGCCCGGATCACCACGGCGACCGAGGCCTCCTGGTAGGGGTCGTTGTCGCAAAGGTCGTAGGAGAAAAAAGTGAGCGCCACCAGCCCATAGCCGGGCAGGGCCCGCAAGGGTTCCAAAGGCACCGGCAAGGCTGCTTTGAGCTTGGCCAGGGGGGCCAGCATCAGCAGTTGCAGGTTTTGGCTGCGGTAGTAAAAGTTGGGGGCCCAAGTCAGGCCCACCCGCGAGTCGAGCTGGCGCTTGGGCAAGGTGCGAAACCAGCTGATATCCCCTGCCAAGGGGTCTTTGGCCACCTGGTCCAGATCCGGGTTCATGCGGTACCTATCGTAAAAGCCGCCGGCGATCACCGACACCTGTTGGCTGCCAAAGGTCACTTGGGTCATCTCTTTTTCCATCACCTTGCCTACCTTGATTTAAAACCCTGGCGCCACTCTAAGGTTAAATCTCACTTTAAGGTCAAGCCGGATAACGATAGGCGGTAGGTTGTGGTGGTCAATATTTGACCTTAAACCGCAGTTTAATCCTAGAGTGTAAGACGGGCTGACAAAGGAGTTGAGCCGGGCAACCGGCTGGCTGCCGGAATGGTCAGCCCGGGCTTGGCTGCAAGGTTAAGGCAGCCGGGCCGGTATGGCGGTCGGGTTCTTAGCCACGACTGCTTTCCCACTTTCACTAGGAGACGCGAACATGGCGTTTGTCACAACCCAAGACGGTGTCGAGATCTTCTATAAGGACTGGGGCCCCAAAGGGGCGCCGGTGATCATGTTTCACCACGGCTGGCCCCTGAGCGGCGACGATTGGGACGCCCAGATGCTGTTCTTCCTGGCCAAGGGCTTTCGGGTGGTGGCCCACGACAGGCGCGGCCATGGCCGCTCCAGCCAGGTGTGGGACGGCCACGACATGGACCACTATGCCGACGACGTGGCGGCAGTGGTTGCCCACCTTGACCTCCAAGGAGCCGTGCATGTGGGCCATTCCACCGGCGGCGGCGAGGTGGTCCATTACCTTGCTCGCCACGGCGAGCAGCGGGCCTCAAAAGCGGCCATCATCGCCGCCGTGCCGCCGCTGATGGTCCAGACCGACAGCAACCCAGGCGGCCTGCCCAAATCGGTGTTCGACGGCTTACAAGCCCAGCTCAAGGCCAACCGGGCCCAGTTCTACTACGACATCCCGGCCGGGCCTTTTTACGGTTACAACAGAGAAGGCGCCAGCCCTTCTGAAGGGGTTATCCTCAACTGGTGGCGCCAGGGGATGATGGGGGGCGCCAAGGCTCATTACGACGGCATAGTGGCCTTTTCCCAGACCGACTTTACCGAGAGCCTGAAAAGCCTGTCCTTGCCGGTGCTGGTGATGCACGGCGACGACGATCAGATAGTGCCCATAGACGCCTCTGGGCTGATGTCTGCCAAGCTGCTGAAAAACGGCACCTTAAAAGTCTATAAAGGGTTTTCCCACGGCATGCCCACCGTCAATGCCGACACCATCAATCAGGATCTGCTGGCCTTTATTCAGGGCTGAGGCTCGGCCAGGGATGGCCGCTTGATATTGCCCTTGGGGCGCCACCCACAAAAACCATTGACCTTAAAGCTGGCTTTAACCTTAGCCTTGGTGTCAGTGCAATAGTGAGTAAAAGAGGCAAGGCAAGATGCAAACCATACTGGGTGCCAGTGGGCAAATCGGCCAAGAACTGGCAAAGGCGCTAAAAGCGGACTTTACCGAGCAAATCCGCCTGGTCAGCCGCCGGCCGCAACAGGTTAACGGCAGCGACCAGCTGCTGAGCGCCGATCTGTTGGACGCCAGCCAGACCATGGACGCCGTCGCCGGCTCAGAGGTGGTCTACCTCACCGCCGGCCTGCCCATGGACACGGCGCTCTGGCAGGCCCAGTGGCCGCTTATCATGGAAAACGTCATCAACGCCTGCGCCGCCCATAAGGCCAAGCTGGTGTTCTTCGACAACACCTATATGTATCCCCAGACCAGTGCCCCCCAGACCGAAGAGACTCCCTTTGTGCCTTATGGCGCCAAGGGCCGGGTGCGGGGCGAGATTGCCAGTATGCTGCTTGACGCCATGGCAAAGGGCCGGGTGCAGGCCCTTATTTGCCGGGCCCCGGAATTTTACGGGCCGGGCAAGACCCAGAGCATCACCAACGCCACCGTCATCAACCCCTTGAAGGCCGGCAAAGCCGCCAAGGTGTTCCTGCGCGACGACACCCTTAGAAGCCTTATCTACACCCCCGATGCCAGCCGGGCCATGGCGCTGTTGGGCAACACCCCGGACGCCTTCGGCCAGACCTGGCACCTGCCTTGCGACGACAACCGCCTTACCTACCGCCAGTTTGTGACCCTGGCCGCCAAGGTGCTGGGGGCGGCCCCCCGCTACAAGGTGCTTAAGGCCTGGCAGCTCAAACTGGCCGGGCTGTTCAGCCAAACCTTGCGGGATGCGGCAGAACTCTTGCCCCGCTACCAGGTGGATAACCTTTTTGTATCGGACAAGTTCAAAGCGCGCTTTCCCGACTTTAAGGTCACGTCTTTTGAAGAAGGGCTCAGGGCTATATAGGCAGCTGTGGAAACAGCTCTTTTTCTTTATCCAGCGCCCAGGATTGGCGGAGCTGCGTCTCGGTGATGGGCGATTGCAGCCAGCGCAGCATGTTTTCCCACAGCCACTGGCAGGCAGGGCGAAAATACCCCATGTGGCCGATGCTGCAGCCATGCACCTCGATGTCTCTGTAGCTTTGCGGTTTAGGCCTTGATGAGGCGTCTCGCGATTGCGGCAGCGCCCACAGGTCGTCCCAAGCGTTGGCCCCCATGATGGGGGTGGTCACGCTGGCATATTGGGCTTTGAGATAGGCCATGCCTGGCCCCGGCACTCAAACCGAAAAAATAAAAAAGCGAATGGCGTTAATGCCATTTTAATTTTCCTTGTTTAAGCGGGATTTACTCAATAGACAACGCTTATCAAGCGGTAAATTCAAACGATTTCACAGCACTCCTGATATTTGCCAAGATCCAGCCATGGTTGTTTTTATTGCATGTTCACCAGGCTTATGACGAAAAGGGTATGAGAATGGCAATATTCAGCTCGTTTTTAACGGGGCGTTATTTACGGATCTCACTTTTAGATTCTTGTCATTTTCAATGTGAATACTGCGTTGATAAAAACGCGCAGCATTCATCCCTCAGCGCATCGGTTGCCCTGACCCTCAACGAACTGAGCCTGCTGATAAAAGCCTGGTCGGGAATTCAGATAATAAGTGCAACACTCATGGATGAACGGCGGGAGTTGGCCAACTGCTGACAGTGGTACGCTTCTTCTCGCCAAAGAAAGCAGCAGTATCACCATGAGTTATCAGCAGTTGACCGAGGGCAAACGATACCAGATCGCCGCCCTTATCGCCCAGGGATGTTCCCGGGCCGACGTCGCCAAAGCCATCGGCGTCCACCGCACCACCCTGTACCGGGAGCTCAAGCGCAATAGCCTGGACGGGGTTTATCGGCCACAACAGGCGCATGCTGCCACCTCGACACGCAGGGCCCAGGCCCGCAAGTACCGGGTGCCTACCCAGACCCTTGAGTATGTCGAGTTGACCCTTTCCTGGCAGTGGAGTCCGGAACAGATCAGTCAGCTCAGCCATCGCATCAGCCGGCCGGTGAGCCATGAATGGATCTATCGTCATGTCGCCGCCGATAAGGCCCGAGGTGGCAAGCTTTATAAGGCCTTGCGCCAGGGCCATAAGCGCTACCGCAAGGGCCGCCACCCTAAGCGTGCGGTGATAGCCGAGCGCCGCTCAATAGAGGAACGTCCCGCCATCGTCGACAGTAGGGAACGCTTTGGCGACTGGGAAGTGGACACGGTGCTGGGTAAGCAAGGCAGTGGTGCCTTGGGGACCCTGGCCGAACGCAAGAGCCGCTTCTACCTGGTGCGCAAGGTCAAGACCAAAGAGGCCAGTGAGGTAAGCGAGGCGATCATCGATATGCTCAAGCCCTACCAGGCCCATGTGCATACAATAACGGCGGACAATGGCAGCGAGTTCGTGGAGCATAAGGCCATCGCCAAGGCATTGGCGGCAGACTTCTACCTTCGCCCATCCCTACAGTCCTTGGGAGCGCGGCCTGAACGAGAACTTCAACGGCCTGCTGCGCCAGTACATCCCGAAGGGCACGGATCTGTGCACGGTCAGCACCGAGGATGTCAGGATGGCACTGCAGCGATTAAACCTGCGGCCGCGCAAATGCTTGGGGTTCAGGCAGCCAGCGCTGGTATTCCAAGAATACCTACAAGCAGCATAGGCGGGTGTTGCACTTCAGAGTTGAATTCGCGCCCGCAGAGGTGCAGCCGCCCAGATCCCGCCGCGAAGAAAGGATAGCAGTAAGAAGAAGGTCATCCCCATAACTAAGCTGTAAGCGCCCTCAGGGGCATCTGGACGAATTGAAAGAAGAGAGTAGCAACGCGTTTTCAATCGGCGAAAAAGCGACGCGGCAGTTTAAACAGCTTACGGATAACCGGCTACGGCAACGCAACTACAATGTTCAGGTTGGCGAAGTGCTGGTTCGGGGTGCAGCATTGAACAGAATGACAGCATTGGGCATGTCCGTCAGTGAGATAGCGCGCTGATTCTGCCCAGTTACGAGTTGAGTTTTTGGTTTGGCCTATCTGTATTTCCATTAAATACATGGGGAGCAGGTCATGATATATCTGAATGATTCAATGGATTTCGGACATAACACTAGTTTGAAATATTATCGATAGACATAACACAGTTTTAATACTACTTAATTTTGGACTCACTACTATTCTAGAAATAGTATAATCGGCATTTTAACTTTCACTATTAAATGTAACTAAATCTGCATAATTCTTACTATTAGTTGAATTAACGAGATGATCTATGTTGGGTTTAAGTTGTTAAAGTAATGAAAGCTAACCCATAATCGTTAACCGGAGGCTGGGTTAGCTATAGATAGTCGTAGTAACGAGCTTCTTATTAATTAAATAATTCTAATGGAATCGAATATGCCATCTCTTTATAGCCTTTATCGTTTGGATGTAAATGATCACCACTATCAAAATCCTCTTTTATTCTTTCAGGATGCAATGAATCTCGTATTGCCAAATCAAAGTCTATCACGCCATCAAACGACCTACTTGTTCTAATCCAATGGTTTATTTTTATTCTTTTCTCCTCGGCTTTTTTGGAAAAATATCCTGGGAACTTTGCCCCATAAAATGGAGTTAGTGTTGAACCGTATATTTTTACATTGTTTTCATGAACTTTACTAATTATTTTTTTTATTCCAGAGATGATTTCTTCTGCTGTGACATCTTGATCATTTAACCCCAAGAATTTTGGTAGTCCAATGTCATTTATTCCTTCCAGGAAAATAACTTTTGATAGGTTAGGAACTGATATTACATCCCGGTCTAGCCTAGATATCGCGGATGGACCAAACTGATGAACGGGAAGGTCATGTAGGATTCGATTACCAGCAATCCCGGAGTTAACTATACCATAGTTGTATCCACTTTTTATAAGTCGTTTAGCTAGGAAATCAGGCCATCTTGAATTTTTTCCAGATGTTGAATTCTTACCATCAGTTATAGAATCTCCTAGGACAACAAGCGAAGATGCATGTGAATTATCGACATCGATACGCGAAATAAAATATCGTTGATGTGTTGTATATATGTCAGACATACTCGCAAGTGTTGTTTGATCGTTGTTTGATGATATATAGCTAGTATCTCTGGCAAGAGGATGAGTTGTAATGAGGCCTACAGCTCGTGGTATGAATAAAGATATTTGAACTTCAGAGAGTGGGTTTACATGAAAAACAATAGGGTCACTTAAAGCACTATCTCCAGCCTTTAATATAATTGAATGGCTTCCCGAAAAAGTTATCTTTTTAAGAGAGCTGGTTGTTATTTCACCAGGCCTGCTGCCTGGCAGGGCAATAGTTGCGGCGCCAATTTCAAGAGAGTTCTTGCCTAATGAATTATCAATTTTTATCCTAACTCTATCACCTCCAATTGAGAGTTGAACATTTTGTCTAATTGTCCCACGAAAGAAATCCTCAGAGTTTTCAAAGGCTGGGGCCGCTCCCCAGGCTCCAACCCAATGTGACATTGATGAGGCTTGAACCGGTAACGAAGTAGAGAATGATATGAATAAAAACGCCGTTAACATTAAAACTACATTAAGTTGAACGGTTCTTGATATTGTGCTAAGGCTAAGCGTTCGCGTAAACATAATAAGCAAATCCAATTTTCCATAGTGGTCTCTATGGTAAATGAGTGCGGGAGGATTTTCAACAGTGGTCACTATGACAAATAATGGTGCTCGGCGTCGTGGTAGGCCGTTAGGGTTCAACAAAAATGATGCGCTGAGAAAGGCAATGATTATCTTTTGGGAGTTTGGTTACGAAGGCACTTCTGTTAACGACTTAGTTGAAGGCATGGGGATTACTCTTCAAAGCTTTTATACAGCGTTCAAGTCGAAAGCAAATACCTATTGCAGTGCACTTGAACTCTATCATCTCTTATTCGCAAAAAAACGTCTCGATATCTTGAATAATTTAGATGTATTTGAAGCTTTCCATGCTTATAGTCAAGCTTCTGTAAAAGATTTCTCTAGTGAAAGTAATCCAAAAGGATGCATGGTTTGTTTGAGTGCTTTAACTTGTGGAAGAGAGCATGAATTTTTAGTTAAAGCTTCACAAAAAATGCGTCTGGATACAATTTCTAATTTTAATCTTCGTATTATTAAAGGAATTAATGATGGTCAATTGAAAACAACTACTCCTAACAGTGTTGCCTTTGCGATTGGCGCAGTAATTCAAGGAATATCAATTCAAGCAAGAGATGGTGTCAGCACGGAAAAGTTGCTCGAGTCAAGTGATTATATCAATACATACTTAAAGAGTTTTAGTGTAAAAAAAAATGCATCGTCTTAGTCTTAATATATTGAGCTTACATTCATATTTAATGTCAGTTTTTATGAGGCATAAAAATCCATTAAGGACTTCATGAAAATGAAGCAAGTTATTATATTTTTTTTGATAGAGGGTGAGTCAAAGGATGCTATGTCTGCTCTGAATTTTCTGTAACTATAGGTAGTGTGACATAAAATAGATACTAGCTACTTAATATAATTCCTACTTAAAATTAGTCTAAATAGCTGTGCAGGATGGTAGATCACCTTGTACTATTTAAAGCTCCGGTTTTAGCTAAATAGCTGTTCAGAATAGTAGATTACTCAAGGAAGGGAACCCGGGTCCGTTTGCGCGATCAGATCTGTCGCCAAACAAACACCTACCGCCGGACACCGGGTTCTCAACATGCTACAACTACTCAACGGCGTTGTTTCCAATCCGACAAGGAAACGCAGTCCCCTAATGGGCTTGGCGCCCTTAGCTGACCGGCAGGCGTTCAGGCATGCCTAAGGTCAGCATTTTGTTCATCACCTTCACCTCAGCCAGGGCCTCGGCAACCTGGCCGTTGTGACTGCGCAGGCTGAGCTTCGGGCTGATGAGCTGCTTGTAACGGGACATCGCTGTTTCCGCTTTTGACCGTTGGTGATAGCCGCTTTCCTTTTTCCATTCCGCCAGTTGCCCGGCTTTCAGTGCCGCCACGGCGTCGTTTCGTGGATGCCCTTCCTCCCAAAAGCCCGCTGTTTTACGGGGTGGAATAGTGGCTTTGGCGCCTTTCTTTTGCAGGCGTCGGTGGCAGGTTTTGCTGTTGTAGGCGCCGTCAGCACTGACCTGATGGATATGGCGGCGCAGCGGATTGAGCAGGCCAGGTAGGACTTCACTGTCTCCCACGCTTTCCAAGCTCACTTCGGCACCAATTGCCTCATGAGTTTGGGCGTCCACCGCTAGGTGCTCTGCTCCTTACCGTACTTACGTTGTTTCCATTCGCCTTCGTCAAAGACTTTTAGGCCTGTGGCGTCGATAACCAAGTGGGCCACCGCCCCTTTACTGGGTAGGCGGTACTGGATGTTGACCATCTTGGCGCGCTTACTGATGCAGCTGTCTAGGGAATCCCCAGATAAACGCTTTATTTTTCAATTGGGTAGACGTGCATGGTGCTGTCTGATCTAATCCATTTCGCCAAAAACCAATTAGCTACAGCACCATGCACGACATTCGTATCTTACATGATTTGCTTAAAAAACAATGCCCTGCCATCCATGCCAAACGGCTGTCTTCGCTGATGACGGCCACCAGGGCCTTGTTGGACGGCCAGCAGCTTTCGCTCACCCAACTGGGCCGCAACATCACCGGCAAGGTTGCGCCCAAGCACAACATCAAACGCATGGACCGTCTGCTGGGTAATACGCAGCTTCATTCGGAGCGCCTTGCCATTTATCGCTGGCATGCCCATTTATTGTGTGGCGCCAACCCAATGCCCATCATCTTGGTGGATTGGTCGGATGTACGGGAGCAGACACGGCATTTGACCTTGCGGGCATCAGTCAGTGTGCAAGGGCGCTCGGTGGTGCTGTATGAGCGGGTGTTTCCCTTCGCCCAATACAACTCCCCGGTTAGCCATAACCCGTTTTTGCAGGAGTTGGCGGCGGTCCTGCCTCAAGGCTGCTGCCCCCTTATCGTCACCGATGCCGGGTATCGCAACCCGTGGTTTCGGGCAGTCGATGCCCTTGGCTGGTTTTGGTTGGGCCGGGTGCGTGGTGACGTGGGCTTTAAGCGCCATGACAGCCAGCATTGGCAGAGTAATAAAACCTTTTATCCCAGCGCCAATACCAAGGCGCAATATTTGGGGGCGGGACTATTGGGCCGTAAAAGCCCGATAAACTGCCACCTATATCTCTTTAAAGCTGCGGCTAAACAGTGCCGTGATAAACGCTCCTCAAAGGCGGGTCGTCGTCACACTGATAGGCGCGCTGATGGAGGATAAAGCCACACTTCCAAAGGGCTATATCGGGCATTTTTGCGCCCTTTTGGGCACGAGTCGCATCGTTCATACTAAAATCGACCGGCTTCCAAAGCTCTTTTACTGACTCGTTAGTACTTGACTGAGCCAATATGGCCCTTGTTGTGGAAAATGTCTCGTGCACCTTTCTCAGTTCGCAATGGCCTAGCCCTGAGATCAGATAGTGCTCGCTGTCATCTTTAATTCGGAGAACCTTAGTAATCACTATGCGTCCCTGCATTATGAAGCCATCAAGAAATGGCTAATAGGTCACTATCGAACCGAAGACCCTTGAGGTCATGCTGTTCGCACAATACTTTCAGTTTTTCACTACAGTAAAGAAACTGACCTCGCTGTTCCTTGGACTTGAATATCAGCTTATTCGTGAATCGCCCCGGCTTCTTTAGACACTTTTGAGCCGTTCGAAATATTGCTTTTCACACTCTACTGGCGATAGTCCATTGTTGAAACTATGCCGACGCTTGGGGTTGTAAAACATTTCAATGTAATTGAATACATCCTGTCGGGCCTCCTCGCGATCCGTATAGGTTTTACGTCGGATCCGCTCGCGTTTTAGGAGCTGGAAGAAACTCTCCGCCACTGCGTTGTCATGACAATTGCCGCGTCTGCTCATGCTGCCCTTGAGCCGGTGCTCCCGCAAAAAATCCTGCCAGTCATAGCTGCTAAACTGGCTACCTTGGTCGGAATGAACCAGCACTTCCTGCTCGGGCCGCCGTCGCCACACCGCCATCAGTAACGCGCTGATGGCCAGCTCTCGATCCGGGGCCCCATTGACCACCCAATGACTTGTCGTGAGAACAAATCCAATACCGCAGCCAGATAGAGCCAGCCTTCATGGGTTCGGATATAGGTGATGTCCGTTACCCAAACCTTATTTGGCTCAGTCACATCGAACTGGCGTTCAAGATGATTCGGTGCAACCACTGTTGGCCGGCCACCATAATGACCGGGACGGCGACGATAACCGGTTTGTGAACGTAAACCTTCATGACGCATTAATCGCGCTACCCGGTGTTTACCACAGGTCTCGCCCATCTCGCGCAGGTCATCCCGGATCTTGCGATAACCATAGACGCCCCCGCTTTCTAGCCAACATTGTTTGATCTGTCCCAGGAGGCGTTGGTCTTCCAGAGCTCGGGCAGATAAAGGCTGGTGCTGCCAGGCGTAATAACCGCTCGGGTGGACATTCATCATCCGACACAGTCTGCGGATGGGATGTGTGGATGAGTGTTCCCGGATGAAGGCGTACCTTACCCTGACAGCTTGGCAAAGTACGCGGCGGCCTTTTTTAAGATATCTCGCTCATCGGTGACGCGACGCAGTTCAGCCTTGAGGCGCCGAATTTCGGCTTGCTGGCTTGAGTCATGCTGTTGCTGGCCTTCGGGCTGGCTGTAGCGTTTGAGCCAGGCGTAAAGGCTGTGGCTGGAAACACCCAGTCGCTCAGCGACCTCTGCCACTGGATAATTGCGCTCAGTCACCTGCTTGACGGCGGCCAGTTTGAATTCTTCCGTGTAACGTTGCTGCTTGCTCATAACACCTCCTGAATGACCTCAGTTTGAGGCTCTTGAGGTGTCTAGGAAAGTAGGGGCGATTCACAACGCCAAGCTCGCCTGAGCGGTAACAAAAAGCGGCACAGGCCAATGAATTTGAAGCGCTAATCAACCCTATCTATCAGTGCCGGTGGGCGGCGTAAAAAGGGGGCGTTGCCGATAAAAAAAAAGCGCTTCATCAAGAAGCGCTTTTTAGCGGCCTGGCCTTTAGAACTTGTAGGTGGCCTGGGTGTAGAAGTAGCGGGTGTTGCCGTCGTCCGGGGCGCTGGGGGCATCACGGAAGAACTCGCCCTTGATGAGGTAGGCCGCGCCAATCTCCAGCTGCAGCTGCTTCATCAAATCGATGCGCCAGCGGGCCTCGATTTGATGGCCGACAAAGCGGCCGCTGTCGCCGCTGGTATCACGCAGCCCGGAGCGCGATTGCGAATCGTGGGCCGAGGCCAGCCACAAGGCGCGGTAGGCGATAAAAGCGCTTTTGCCGATAGCGGGTTTGAAATCCCACTGCACGCCGGGGGAGATGATGTTGGTGCGGGCAAAGGCGCCGTAGATGCCGGTAGGGCCAAAGTCGAAGCGGCTTACCCCGAACAGGGTGTTAAAGCGCTGGGATTTGCCGTCGTTCGGATCGCTGTCGCCACTGGCGTAATCGGCCAGCAATGACAGGCGCGAAGCCAGGGCGTCATCGAACTGGTAGCCGATTTCGCCGTGGAACATACCGGCGTTGACGTCCAAATCGCCGTTGTCACCAAACTGGTAGGCCGCTTCCACCTCGTAGTGCCACTGGTTGGCGGCGATGGCGTTGAGGTTGCGAAAGCCCAGGGTGCTCAATTTAAGCTGGCCACGATTGCTGTCGGTGCCGTAGTAGTAAAGCTCCCAGTCGGTGGCGCCCTTGTGGTTCCAGTCCAGGCCCCAGACGTGGTCGTTGCTTTCTTTGTCCAGGTGGGTCTTGTTGTGGTCAAGGTCCTGGCGGTTATCGGGGCGGATGGTCACCGGGTTGAAGTAAAACCCCTGCCAGGTGGCAAAGCCGTCGTTATAACTGCCGTAAATACCGTCAAAAGCGTTGATGGTGTTACGAAAACGCTGGCGGGCCATCAGTCGGCGGCTGCCGAGATCCAGGGTCTGGCGGCCAACCCGCACCTGCCATTTGTCGCCGTCATGCCAGCCAAGCCAGGCCTGCAGGGGCTCAAGGGTGTTGACATCATCGCTGCCAAGGGGGGTGCCGCTGTCGTCGAGCCAGGTGCGGGCATCTTCCAGCTCTACCTGGCCAAGGAGGTTCTCGCCCTGGTATTTGAGGCTGGCCAAAAGCTGCGAGGCCAGCACGCTGTCGTCGCCATGGGCATTGGCGCGGTAGGCGTTTTGCAGGCTTTCATAACGCAGCCGGTACTGGCCGTCGAATTGCCAAGGTGAGGCCTCTGCGGCCAACACCGCCGAGGAACAGAACAGCAGCGATGCCAAAGGCAACAACACCCCTAAGGATTGCCCTTTCTTCATGACTTGAGCTCCCAAAAAAGAAAATAAAAAAATAAGAAATGTCGCTTTCACAGCCGAGATGCTGGATCCATGACTTTTAAATATTCGATATATAAAACGCTATATAACGGTAAGCAGAATGCTTTAGAATGACAAGCATCAAAATGAAAGTTGGCTGAGGAAAAAGGTATGAAGTTGGTTAAAAGTCTGTCTTTAATAACTGTTATTTATTTATTCATTAGTCCCGTCTATGCAAAAGACATTCAAGTGGCGGTAGCGGCCAACTTCACGGCGCCGATGAAGCAAATTGCCCAACAATTTGAAAAAACCTCCGGCTACAAGGTGAGCCTGGCCTTTGGCTCTTCCGGCAAGTTCTTTGCGCAAATTCAAAACGGCGCCCCCTATGAGATATTCCTCTCGGCCGACCAGGCCAAACCCATCGCCATGGAAAAAGCTGGCCTGATGGTACCCGGCAGCCGCTTTACCTATGCCATCGGCACCCTGGCGCTGTGGTCGCCTAAAGCCGGTGTGGTCAAAGACGGCGGCGAGCCACTGCAAAGCGGCCAGTTCAACAAGCTGTCTTTGGCCAACCCCAAGCTGGCCCCCTATGGCCTGGCTGCCACCCAGACCCTTGAGAAAATGCAGCTCACCGCCGCCACCCGCGCCAAATGGGTGCAGGGTGAAAACATCTCCCAGACCTACCAGTTTGTGGCCTCCGGCAATGCCGACATCGGCTTTGTGGCGCTGTCGCAGATCATGAGCAATGGCAAAGTCACCTCCGGCTCCAGTTGGCTGGTGCCAAGCGAGTATTACAGCCCCATCCGCCAGGACGCAGTGCTGCTTAAAGCCGGGGCCGACGATGCCGGCGCCAAAGCCTTACTTTCGTATCTTCAAAGCGATGCCGCTCGCGCTATCATCCATGCCTACGGCTACAAAACCGAGTAACCCCATCCATGGCTTTTTCCGACGCTGACCTTACCGCCGTTTGGCTCACCCTGAAGCTGGCCAGCACCGTTACCGCGCTGCTGCTGCTGTTGGGTACCCCCATCGCCTGGTGGCTGGCCCGCACCCGCTCCTGGCTTAAAGGGCCCATCGGCGCCCTGGTGGCCCTGCCGCTGGTGCTGCCGCCAACGGTGCTGGGCTTTTACCTGCTCATCGCCATGGGCCCTAACGGTTTTGTGGGCAAGGCCACCAGCGCCCTTGGCCTTGGCACCCTGCCCTTTACCTTCTGGGGGCTGGTGGTGGCGTCGGTGATTTATTCGCTGCCCTTTGTGGTCCAGCCGCTGCAAAACGCCATGGAAGCCATAGGCGAGCGGCCTTTGGAAGTGGCCGCCACCTTAAGGGCCGGCCCCTGGGACCGGTTTTTCAGCGTGGTGCTGCCCCTTGCCAAACCCGGTTTTATAACCGCCGCCGTGCTGGGCTTTGCCCACACCGTGGGGGAATTTGGGGTGGTGCTGATGATAGGCGGCAATATCCCCGGCCAGACCCGGGTGGTGTCGGTACAAATTTATGACCACGTCGAGGCCCTGGAATACGGCCATGCCCAGATGCTAAGCGCCGCCATGGTTGTTTTTGCCTTTGTGGTGCTGCTGGGGCTTTACAGCCTGCAACGTAAAAGCAGCCTGTGGGGCCTCAGGTAAGGAGTGATGGTGTCTAAACACGGTATCGAAGCCCGTTTTGCGCTGGGGCTGACCGGCAAGGGCGAGTCGGCCTTTAACCTGGATGTTGACCTCACCCTGCCCGGCCAAGGGGTCAGCGCCATTTTCGGCCACTCAGGCTCCGGCAAAACCACCTTGCTGCGCTGCCTGGCCGGCCTTGAGCGCGCCCCGGTGGGGCGCCTGAAGGTCAATGGCGATACCTGGCAAGACCAGGGCCTCTTTTTGAAAACCCACAAAAGGCCGCTGGGGTATGTGTTTCAAGAATCGAGCCTGTTCCCGCACCTCACCGCCAAAGGCAACCTCGATTACGCCACCAAGCGCTCTGGTAAAGCCACCCCCGTGGCGCTCTATCAAAAGGTGCTGGCGGTGATGGGCATCGAGCCGCTGCTGGGGCGATACCCGCACCAACTCTCCGGCGGCGAGCGCCAGCGGGTGGCCATTGCCCGGGCGCTGTTGATCCAGCCCAGCCTATTGTTGATGGACGAGCCCCTGGCCGCCCTTGATATGGCGCGCAAGCAAGAAATTTTGCCCTACCTTGAAAAGCTGCGTACCAGCTTTGCGCTGCCGGTGGTGTATGTCAGCCACGCCATGGATGAAGTGGCGCGCCTGGCCGACCATGTGGTGGTGATGCAAAGTGGCAAGGTAAAGGCCGAAGGAGCCGTGGGGGAGGTGCTTTCGCGCCTCGATTTACCGCTGCCGGCAGGGGACGACGCCAGCGTGGTCTGGCAAGGCCAGCTGGCGGAGCGCGATAGCCAATGGCATCTGGCCAAGGTGGCCTGCCCGGGCGGCGCGCTTTGGGTCAGAGACAGCGGCGATACCTTGGGCAGCCCGGTGCGGCTTCGGGTTCAGGCCAGAGACGTGAGCCTGAGCCTTAGCCGCCACAGCGATTCGAGCATCCTTAACCTGCTGGCGGTCGAGGTGGAGCAAATGGTGCCAGACAAAGACGACGCCATGGTGCTGGTGCGCCTTAAGGCCCAAAACGACCACCTCATTGCCCGCCTTACCCGCCGCTCGGCCAGCACCCTTGCCTTGCAGCCAGGGCAATCTTTGTGGGCGCAGATAAAATCGGTGGCGATTGTCCGTTAACCTTCTTTGAGCAAAATGACGCTGGGCGCTTTAAAAAGGGCGCAGGCTTCTATCCCTTCGGCAAGGGCCAGGTTTTTAGCGCTTTCGTTGGTGACGATGGCGCTCACCGCCTTGTTGCCGCCGATATCGATGGTGATATCGCTGTTGACGCTGCCGGTGAGCACCCTGGCTACCTTGCCCACCAGCTTGTTGCGGGCGCTGGTTTGAATGGCCGTGTCAGTGCTTACTATCACCGATGAGGCTTTCACTAAGGCGATAACCTCGCTGCCCTCCAGCAAGCCCAGGCGCTCGACGCTGTCGCGGGTGATCATCGCCACCAGCGGCTGGCCGGCGCCGATATCCAACTCCACTTCGGTGTTGATGGCGCTGGCACTAATGCGGCGAATCAAGCCGCGAAACTGGTTCCTGGCGCTGGTATGCAAGCTGCCTCCTTTCATAAATGACGCCACATCGTTAAGCGACTGCACCTTGTGGCCCAGTTGGGCGATAAAGCGCCGGTGCTCGTCTTGTAGCTGCTCAAAGCCCGCCACAATGCGAAGGCCATGTTCGGTGAGCCGGGTGCCGCCACCCTGGGCGCCGCCGGTGGTGCGGCTTACCAGCGCTTGGCTCGACATATTGTTCATGGCATCGATGCGATCCCAGGCGGTTTTGTAGCTGATGCCCACCAGCTTGGCGGCCTTGGAAATGGAGCCGCTTTGCTCAACGGCCTTAAGCAGCGCCACCTGCGCCTCGGCCAGGGGCTGCTGGCCGTTAGACCAGAAGATATCCCCTTGCAACTGGCCCTTGGGGCCTTGCGGTTTGGTCATGCACGTTGCCTTTGCGAGAAGCGGTGGCGCCATTATTACCAATAGCCGCCGCGGTTGCGACCTTTGCCGCCAGCCCCCGGCTTTGGTAAAGTGCGGGCGTTTTTTAAGCAAGCGAGCATGCCCGTGGCGGTATACGTAGACAACATGCAAGCGCCCTTTCGGGGCATGGTGATGTGCCATATGCTGGCCGACACCGAGGCCGAACTTCATGCCATGGCCGAGAAAATCGGCATGCAGCGGCGCTGGCACCAGCACCCCGGCACCCACAAGAGCCATTACGACATCAACCAGGACATGCGCGCCCTGGCCGTGGCCCACGGCGCCGTGGAGATCACCTTAAAAGAAAGCGGGCGCATTGTCCGCGCCCGCCGTCTGGCAAAATAGCCTTTACCCGACCCGCGTGCGCCGCCAAAGAGCAGGGGATTGCCCTACCAGTCTTTTAAAGGCGGTACTGAAAGCCGCCTCAGACCCATACCCCACGGCGCTTGCTACTTGTTCCAGAGATTGCTTCCCCTGGCGAAGTAGGCGCTGCGCCAGGGCCATACGCAGCTTGGTTAAATAAGCCAAGGGCGCAATACCGGCCGCCTCTTTAAAGCGGGTTGCAAAAGTAGTGCGGGACATGGCCACCGTCTTGGCTAATTCAGCCAGCGTCCATGCTTGCTCGGGCTGCTGATGCATCAAACCAATGGCTTTTTCTAACCTGTTATCGCTTAGGGCGTTTAGCAAGCTCGCTTCGGTAACCGGCTCTAAGAACAGCCGATCACGCAGCAAATGGATGAAAATCATATTGATGATATTGGCCATGGCCAGCTCCGTTCCGGGGCGAATGTCACTGGCTTCATCCAATACTGACTCTATCAACCACTTGAGCTTGGATGCTGCCGGACTATTGGCAGGGATCAAGGAAAAAGCCGGCAGGCTACTGAGGAATAGATCGCTATATGACGATTGTTCCACATCCAAATGGCAACCGAGCAGGATCAGATCCCGCCCTTCGCCAACCTGCACCATGGCCTGGCTTTTATCTTCAAAAACCTGACTGGCTGACTGCTGCGGCAAATTGGCTAATAAGGCGCTATGGCTACCAATGGTAAAAGGGCCACTTTTATTGAGCAGCACAATATCACCGCAGGCCAATGGCACCAGGGTATCGGTGCCATGGAACTGCAGTGCACAGTTGCCTCGGCCAACCATCATGAATTTTACTTTCTGGGGCGAGGCAAAACTCAGGCTCCAGTCACCACCGGCATGCAGCCCGCCGGCAAAGACGGTTTTCAGCTCCATTAAACGAAGCAAATGTGAAAGCGTATCTCGAGACAAATCCGAACCTTTAAAAAGAGAAACCGCACTTTTACGCATTAATCGTTCAACCGCTGCCACGTTAGCATGATCCGACACTTTCAGGAGACAATCATCATGACAACAACGCAGCAGCCCCTTCATTCCGGTTTTTCTCCCTGGTCGACCTCTGTCGATGTCATCAAAGGCATCAATTTGGTTGGCAAGGTCGCCATCGTTACCGGGGGTTACGCCGGGCTGGGGCTTGAGACTGCCCGCACCTTAGCCAGCGCCGGCGCTCGGGTCATAGTACCGGCAAGGGATATGGCAAAGGCCAGGGACAATATCGCGGCCATCGGCGGGGGAATTGAGCTAGCCCCGATGGATCTTTGCGACCCAGCAAGTATCAGTCGCTTTGCCCAAACCTTTGAGCAAAGCGGTTTGGCACTGCATATCCTGGTGAATTCGGCCGGCATCATGGCCTTACCCACGCTCAACCGAGACAGCCGAGGTTACGAGTTACAGTTTTCCACTAACCACCTCGGGCATTTCCAACTCACCGCCGCCCTCTGGCCCGCGCTGAAACGAGCGCAAGGAGCCCGAGTGATCGCCGTATCATCCATGGGGCATCGCTTCTCCGATATCGACTTTGACGACATCCATTTTAGCCAGCGCCCCTACGATCCCTGGGTAGCTTACGGCCAGTCCAAAACCGCTAACGCCCTGTTTGCCAAGGCATTGGACCAGCGGGGCCAACCGTTCAGCATAAGGGCTTTTTCGGTGCATCCGGGAGGCATCATTACCGGCCTGGCGAAGCACATGGACCCTGAACGGATAAAAGCCATGGGCTTTATCGATGCCCAGGGTAATCCTGTGATCAACCCCAAGCTCGACATGAAATCGGTTCCCCAAGGCGCAGCAACCCAGATTTGGTGTGCCGTCAGCCCACAATTGCAAGATAAGGGCGGCGTCTACTGTTTGGATTCAGACATTGCCCCCTTGCTCAGGGCCGAGGCAAAGTCCTCCGTGGACGACTTTGCCTCGCAAAGCAGAGCAGACAGGGCCATGGGCGTGGAGCCTTACGCGGTGGACCCGCAAAATGCCGAACAGCTCTGGGTTTGCAGCGAAGCACTCACCAAAACCACCTTGCATGACTAACCAATAAAAAAGCGCCTTTCGGCGCTTTTTTATTGGTGCCCGGTAACGCTGTGAGGCAGGTAGTGCTGCTCAAGCTGGGCGATTTCCTCATCGGTTAGCTTAAGGGCCAGGGCCGCCACGGCATCATCAAGTTGCGCCGTTTTCGAGGCGCCGACAATGGGCGCCGAGACTTGCGGTTTGGCCAGCACCCAGGCCAGGGCCACTTGCGCCATGGGCACGCCCCGGGCTTTGGCCACCGCCTCGACGGCGTCAATCACCTGGCCGTCGGCCTGCTCGGTACGCTCAAACAGGGTTTTCCCAAACACATCTGATGCGCTGCGGGCCGTACCCTGGCCACGTGGGCGTGTCAGGTGGCCACGGGCCAGCGGGCTCCAGGGCATCAGCCCTACCCCTTGGTCGGCGCACAAGGGGATCATCTCCCGTTCTTCTTCGCGGTACAGCAGGTTCAGGTAGTTTTGCATGGACACAAAGCGGGTCCAGCCGTGCTCGCGCGCCACCGCCTGGGCCTTGGCAAACTGCCAGGCAAACATCGAGGACGCGCCGATATAGCGGGCCTTACCGGCTTTTACCACGTCGTGCAGCGCCTCCATGGTCTCTTCGATGGGGGTGTCGTAGTCCCAGCGGTGGATTTGGTAGAGATCCACATAATCGGTGCCAAGGCGGCTGAGGCTGGCGTCAATCTGCGCCATGATCGCCTTGCGCGACAATCCCTTGCCGTTGGGGCTGGCCGGGGCGCCGGCGGCGCCGGGCGGGAAGAACACCTTGGTGGCCAGCACGATGTCGTCGCGGCGGGTAAATTCCTTGAGGAACTTGCCCACCATCACTTCTGAGGTGCCAGCAGAGTAGCTGTTGGCGGTATCAAAGAAGTTGATGCCCTGCTCCACGGCGTGGCGAAAAAGGGGCCGCGAACGTTCTTCGTCCAAGGTCCAGGGGTGGGCACCGGCGTTTGGCTCGCCAAAGGTCATGCAGCCCAGGCACAATCTGGAGATATCCAGCCCGGTCGTACCCAGTTTGGTGTATTCCATGGTGGCTCGCTCCTATGCGAAAGGCCCGGCGCCAAGGCATCGGGCCATGAGATTTTGGCAATACCCAGCCTACCATTTGTCCCCCACTCACAGCCCAGGCAAACGCAGTGTTTTATCGCAGCCGGTATTATCTCTGCGCCCATTAACGTTAATAACAAAATGCGGCAGCAATTTTATTAACGAAAAAAACCCCAAAGAAGGCGTTAAATTTAAATTCGGTTATCCGCCAGCGTAATTGGAAACAAAGTTATTCCGGGCCGCGCGTATTAAGAAAGCAAAGCGCCGTTTATAGTTCTGACATTACTCGCCACTTTCTTTCGTCAGGCCGCATGCAATCGCAGTCTGTAGCCTGCTGCCGTTAAGGAGTTTCTTATCATGAAGATCTATTTATTTTCCCTGGCTGCTGGTTTGCTGGTGGGCGTGATTTACAGCCTGATCAATGTCCGCTCCCCGGCGCCGCCGCTGGTGGCTTTGGTGGGCCTGCTGGGGATTTTGGTTGGTGAGCAGGTGATCCCGGTAGGCAAGCAATTGCTAAAGGGCACCGCCTTTTCTACCGCCTGCAACAAAGCCGACGCGGTAGACCATGTGCTGGGCCAATTGCCGGGCCGCCAGGCCGAGAAAAAAGCCGAGCAAGAAGAAAAAGCCTGAATAACGGGCTTCGCCCTGGCGAAGCCTTGCCATTACACGCCATTCCCCTTCGTTGTCTATCAAGGAGTTCATCCCGTGCCTTCCATCAAATCCCTGCTGCTTTGCGCCCTGTTTGCCGGCAGCGCCGCGCTGTCATCCCAGGCTGCCATGGCCGAGGACGCCGGCTTTGCCGTTGGTCCTCAATACGACACCACCCACGTTTATGTGGATGCCAAAGATTTTAACCACTTTGTGAAAAGCTTTGTGGCCACCTTCGGCGGCAAAACCAGCAAGCAAGGGGTATTCCAAGTCACCCCGACCGCCAGCAAGACCATGTCGCAACTGGCGCTGACCCCGGCCGGCACCATTTCGGTATTCGGTTTTAAAACCCCGGTTCCCTACCCCTTTGGCGCCGAGCGTACCGGCTACCTGGTAACCGACATGGACGCAGCCCTGGACTCGGCAGTAAAACACGGTGCCACCCGCCTGGTTGACGCCTTCCCTGACCCCATCGGCCGCGACACCGTTATCCAGTGGCCGGGCGGCGTGAACATGCAGCTCTACTGGCACACCCAAAAGCCCCATTACGATCCCCTGGCAACGGTGCCGGAAAACCGCATCTATTTGACCAGTGATGCCGCCGACACCTTCATCAAGGACTGGGTTGCCTTCTCTCACGGTACCGTGGTGTCTGACGAAAACGCCGCCCCCGGCAGCGCCGCTGGCCTTAGCCACCCCATCCGCCGGGTACGCATTGATTCTGGCTACGGCAAGATGACGGTGCTGGTGACCAAGGGCCAACTGCCCTGGCCCTATGGCCGCGACATGACCGGCTATGAAGTCAGCGACCTCAAAGCCACCTTGAAAAAGGCCAAAGCCGCCGGTGTTGAAGTGCTGGTTGCCCCTTATAACGCCGGTGACCGCGAAGCGGTGATGGTGCGCTTCCCTGGCGGCTATATCGCCGAAATTCACCAGCTGCACCACGCCTCCTAATCTGCTGCACCCTTAAGGCCGGGCTTGCCCGGCCTTTCTTTTAAGGATCCACCATGACATATCGCCACCGAAGCTGGCTGCTGCTGGCGCCGTTGCTGGCCATGGCCGCAAGCACTGCCAACGCCGCCACCGGCCGCCCGGCCATCCTCTCCAATCGCTGGCAAGAAGACTGGTCAGCCCTGGCCGACCCGGCCTTAAAAACCCAGCCTCTCGATAGCCTCAAATACCTCAGTTTGGGGGACGACCCGGCCAACTATCTGTCATTTGGGGCCAACCTCAGAGAACGCTATGAGACCAACCACAGCCCCCGCTTTGGCGCTGTAGCTGGGCAAGGCGACGGCTACCTTATCAACCGCATGGAAGTGCATGCCGACCTGCGCCTGGGAGAGGTACAAACCTTTGTGCAGTTGCAAAACGACAGCGCCCCCGGGAAGAAAAACAAAGGGCCGGCCGACGCCAACAAACTGGATTTGGAGCAGGCCTTTGTGGCGCTGGTGCACCCCATAGGCAATGACACCCTCAAGATACGGGCCGGCCGCCAGCAGTTCGCCTTCGACTTGCAGCGCTTTGTGTCGGTTCGCGAAGGGCCTAACGTGCGCCGCTCCTTTGACGCCCTGTGGTCAGACTATGAAACCGGCCAGTGGCGCTTTATCGGCTATTACAGCCAGCCTGTGGTCAACAAGGACCGCCACAGCTTTGACGACACCAGCTCCCACCGGCAGCGCTTTTATGGTGCCCGCGTCGAGCGCCTGATACTGGGGGGCAACGAGTTGTCGGCCTATTGGTCACGCTTTGCCGACGCCGACGCCCACTTCTTAACGGTGTCAGGCAACGAGCAGCGTGATGTCTGGGATCTGCGTTTTGCCGGCAAAAAGGCAAACTTTGATTGGGACCTGGAAGCCATGTTGCAGACCGGTGATATTGGCGGCCAGCACATTCGCGCCTGGGGTTCGGGCAGCCGGGTTGGCTACACCTTCAAAGACGCGGCCCTGGCGCCAAGGCTTGCCATGCAACTGGACGCCGCTTCCGGCGACACCAACCCCAACGACAACAAGCTCGGCACCTTTAACCCCTTGTTCCCCAATGGCTCTTACCTGAACCTCGCGGGCTACACCGGCTATGTGAACTTCATTCACGTCAAACCCTCGGTCACCATCAAGCCCATGGCGAACTTGAGCCTGATGGGTGCGGTGGCCGGGTTGTGGCGGATGACTACTGACGACGCGGTCTACACCATGCCCAGCATCGCCGTGCCCAACACCGCCGGCCACGGCAGCCGCTACGCCGGTGCCTACGGCCAGCTGCGCCTTGACTGGAAGGTCAACGGCCACCTGAGCACCGCCATCGAAGCGGTGCACTATGAGGTGGGCAGCAGCCTGAAAGCCGCCGGCGGCTCGGACAGCGATTATCTCGGGGTCGAATTGAAATTCGGCTGGTAACAAAAAGGCCTCCCGGAGGGAGGCCTTTTTGTTTTAAGCGGCGTTAGCCGAGCTGCACCATCCAGCCGTGGGGGTCTTCGCTGCGGCCGTATTGGATGTCCAGCAGCGCCGTTTTGAGCATGGCGGTCACTTCGCCGCCTTCGCCGTTGCCGATGGTGAAATCGTGGCGGTTGCCGGTCACCTTGCCGATGGGGGTAACCACTGCGGCGGTGCCGCAGGCAAAGGCTTCTACCAGGCGGCCGCTTTGGGCGTCTTGCTGCCATTGGTCGATGGAGTAGCGCTCTTCGCGCACCGTCAGGCCCTTGTCCATGGCCAGTTGGATGATGGAGTCGCGGGTAATACCGGGCAAGATGGTACCGGTGAGCGGCGGGGTTTGGATAGAACCGTCGTCAAACACGAAAAAGACGTTCATGCCCCCCAGCTCTTCCACCCATTGGCGCTCTACGGCGTCGAGGAACACCACCTGGTCGCAGCCCTGGCGGCCCGCTTCGAGCTGCGCCACCATGGCTGCCGCGTAGTTACCGCCGCATTTAACATCGCCGGTGCCGCCGGGGGCGGCGCGGGTGAAATGATCAGAAACCCACAGCGATACCGCCGCGGCGCCGCCTTTAAAGTAAGCCGCTACCGGCGAGGCAATAACGCTGAACAAGCACTGGTCGGCCGGTTTCAGGCCCAAGGTGGCGTCGGCCGCCAGCATAAAGGGGCGCAGGTACAACGAGGCGCCGTCTTGCTCAGGGATCCAGTCGCGGTCAAGGTCGCTGATGGCCTTTACCGCTTCGATAAACAAGTCTTCGGGCAGCGGCGCCATGGCCAGGCGCCGGGCCGAGTTGGCAAAGCGGCGGGCGTTGGCGTCGGGGCGAAACAGCGCCACGCCGCCACCGGCCTGGCGGTATGCCTTGAGGCCTTCAAAAATCTCCAGGCCGTAGTGCAGTACCGTGGTACCGGGAGAAAAGACAAAGTCTTCACGCGCCGCCAGCTTGGCGTCATACCAGCCGCGCTCGTTGCTGTGCTGCACCGTCACCATGTGGTCGGTAAAGACCTTGCCAAACACCGGGTTGGCGAGCAGCGCCTGGCGTGCCTCGGCAGAAGTGGGGTTGGCGGTAGGCTCGATAACAAGGCTCGGTGACGGCTGGCGGGTCATGGGTACTCCAAAAGGTCTGACGGTTTTCATGCTATGCCGGACGGCGTCTTTAACTGCGCGGCCCGCAGCCTTCAGAGACTGCCTTTGTCGCTACAAAAGTGCAATAGCCCAGCGCCGCCTAACCACATTGCGAGCCAAGGCACAGTCCGCCGCCGCTTTGAGTGATCTGGCAGCGCTTTTCGGTCACAATCGGCGGCCAACTTTTGTGGTGCCCCAACTCAATGAATTGTCGTGAACACTGCGGGGCCTGCTGCACTGCGCCGTCCATCACCAGCCCCATCCCCGGCATGCCAGACGGCAAGCCCGCCAACGTACCCTGCGTGCAGCTCGATGAGCAGTTTCGCTGCAAGATTTTCGGCAAGCCCGAGCGCCCGGCCTTTTGCGCCGGCCTCAAACCCTCCCATGAAATGTGCGGCGACAGCCGCAGTCAGGCCATGAAGTGGCTTGGGGATCTTGAAATAGCCACCCGCCCGCTTTAATCAAAGCCTCGCTCGCCAATGGCGCCGGCCAGGTAGGCGATAAAAGAACTTATCCGCGCCGACACCGCCGTGTTGCGATAGTACACGGCGTTAATGCTCTGGCGCTGGCTGAGGGTCTGCGTGTCAAACAGGCTCACCAGGCGCCCGGCTTTACGGTCGTTTGCGGTCATAAAATCCGACAAACAGCAGATACCGCCGCCATTGAGTGCCAGTTGCCGCACCGTTTCGCCGCTTGAGGCGCGAATGGCCGGGCGCACGTGCAGGCGCTGGCCGCGCGCGTCCAGCAGCGGCCAGTCGTTAAGGTGCTCGGGCTGGCTAAAGCCCAGCAAAGGGTGCCCGGCAAGCTCACTCACCTGCCGCGGCGTACCGGCCTTTGCCAGGTAGTCGGGGCTGGCCAGTATCCGCACCTGGCTCTGGCCTATGGCTTTGGCGTGCAAGGTGGAGTCTTTGAGCTCGCCAATGCGAATGGCCACGTCGGTGCGCCGCTCCAGCAAGTCGATAATGCCCTCGTTGCTGTTAAGCTCCAGCTCCACCTCGGGGTACTGGCGGCGATACCCGGCCACCAGCGGCGCTATCACATGCAGCATGAAGGGGGTGGCGGCATCCACCCGCAGCAGGCCGGCCGGTTTGCTGCGCCTAATGGCCAGCATCTCTTCACTGGCCTGCACCGAGCTGATGATGTCGCGCACCCGGGCCAGGTAATCCCGCCCTTCCTCGGTTAACGACAGCCGCCGGGTGGTGCGGCGCAGCAAGGTGGTGCCGAGCTTTTCTTCAAGCCGCGCCAGGGTGCGGCTGGTGGCCGAGACGGTCTGCTCGAGCCGCTCGGCGGCTGCGCTGATAGAACCGCAGTCCACCACCGCAATAAACACTTGCATCTCGTCGAGGGTCGCCTTCATCTTTGATCTTCCATCAAATATATTTCCCGTTTTAATGGCTTTTTCGGAAAGTATCATCCCGGCAGACTGGCGTTAATTCAAGGTCCGGCATCAGGCCGGTTTTTCCCTTACCCATTGAGGAGATGATTATGCGCATTCCCGCCTTTGGCGTTGGCACCTTCCGCCTGCAAGGCCAGGTTGTCATTGATTCAGTACGCACCGCGCTGGAGCTTGGCTACCGCGCCATCGACACCGCCCAGATTTACGGTAACGAGGCCGAGGTCGGCCAGGCCATCGCCGAGAGCGGCGTGCCCCGCGACGCGCTTTTTATCACCACCAAGATTTGGGTAGACAACTACCACCCGGACAAGCTGATCCCAAGCCTCAAGGAGAGCCTTAACAAACTGCGCACCGAGCAAGTGGACCTGACCCTCATCCACTGGCCGGCGCCCAGTAACGGCGTGGCTCTGGCCGACTACATGGCGGCGCTCAATGAGGCCAAGGCCCAGGGCCTTACCCGCCAGATTGGCGTGTCCAACTTCAACATTGCCCAGCTCAAAGAGGCCATGGCGGTGGTGGGTAAAGACGCCATCGCCACCAACCAGATTGAGCTCAGCCCCTACCTGCAAAACCGCAGCGTCACCGCCTTTATGAAAGACGCGGGCATCCAGGTGACCTCTTACATGACACTGGCTTACGGCAAGGTATTGGCAGACCCGGTGCTGGCTGACATCGCCAAGCGCCACCAGGCCACCCCGGCCCAGGTAGCCCTGGCCTGGGCCATGCAGCTGGGTTACTCGGTGATCCCTTCTTCTACCAAACGGGAGAATCTGGCCAGTAACCTGCTGGCCCAACAGCTGGTGCTAAGCGCAGAAGATATGGTGAAGATTGCCGAACTGGAGCGAAACGGCCGCGAAGTTGACCCTAAAGGCTTGGCCCCGGACTGGGATTAAGCTGGAAGTTAAAAATAAAAAAAGGCGGCCTGAGCCGCCTTTTTTATTGGCCGGGTTAGTTCACCTTGGGAAAGTCCAGCACGGTGTCGTTGACCCTGTTAATCATGTTGGTAAAGAGGATGGCGCTGATGGCACTGATGGCCTCGACTATCTGGCGGTCGCTGTAACCAGCGGTTTTAAGCGCTTCGACCTTGCTGGCGGCCAGGGTGCCGCTGCTTGCCACCAGATCGCGGGCAAAGGTGATAAGGGCGTCGATGGCGGCATCGTCCTGGTAGATACCGTGGCGCAGCGCCTGAATTTGCTCGGCGCTAAAGCCCGCGCCTTTGGCGGCCAGGGTGTGGGCTGCCAGGCAGTAATCACAGCCGCTCACTTCGCTCACCGCCAGGTTGATGGCTTCCAGCTGCTTGGCGTTCAGGCTGCCCTTTTTCAAGGCGGCGTTATGGGCCAGGGCCTGGGCCAGCACCGCCGGGGCGTTGCTGCCGATAACGGCGTAGGCGTTGGGCACTTTGCCCACGGCGCCTTTGATGGCGGCAAAGAGTTCGGCGGTTTGGCCAGTGGCTTCGGTGACGGGCAGGGTCTGTAAACGGCTCATGGTGTCTCTCCTGATAAATGCTGTCGCCCCGTTGGCGATGACTTCATATTAGGGAGCAGCCGGTGCACAATCTGCGCTCAGAAGTCGCCACTTTATGCTCTATCGTCTCAGGAGAGTCATGGATAACCTCAGCCACCTTGTGCAGCTACTGGCGCCCCAATGCAGTGTCGACCTCCATTGCCGCTTTGCCGGCCAATGGCAGGCAGACCACCCGCAGCTGGTTCTGGGGGTGATCCCCTATCACTTGATTTTGCGCGGCAGCGCCGTGCTGGAGCTGGACGGCAAGCGCCTTACCTTATCGAGCGGCGACATCGTGCTGTTGCCAAGGGCCAGCGCCCACCAGCTAAAAAGCCTTACCACCCAAGGCCAGATGGCGCCGCTACTGACCCGCCAGAGCGGCGCGTTAACCGCCCTTGAGCGCCAAGGCGACGGGCCGCTGTTAGAGATGCTGTGCGGGGAATTCAAGATAGGCCGCCATGGCGCTTTGCTGTTTGGCCAGCAGCCGCCCTGGCTGCACATTGCCACCCAGCAGCGTGATGATTGCCAGGAGCTGGGCGCTCTGGTGCGGATGATGGCAAGAGAAAGCCAGGCCAATGCCCCCGGCGGCGCGGCCATTGTAACCGAGCTGTCGGCCGCGCTCTTTACCTTGGTACTGCGCGCGCTGTTGGCCGAGCAGCACACCGAACCGGGCTGGCTGAAACTGATGGCCAACAGCCGCATCGCCGGGGCCATTAGCGCCGTACTGGCCGAGCCCCAGGCTCCCTGGACCTTGCAAACCATGGCCGAGCGCTGCCATTTATCCCGGGCCAGCTTTGCCCGGCACTTTGCCGCCAGCTACCACCTTACGCCCCAACAATGGCTCACCCAGGTGCGCATGACCTTAGCCGCGAGGTTGCTGCTGGAGCAGCCCCACGGCATCGGCCTTATTGCCGAGCAATGCGGTTATTTGTCACAGGCCGCCTTTAGCCGGGCCTTTAAAGAGGTGCATGGTCAGCCACCAGGGCAGTTTCGGCGGCCACCGGCAGGGTAAAGCTAAAGCGGGCGCCGCCACTTGCCGGCGTTTCTGCCCAGATCTGCCCGTCGTGGGCTTCAATGATGGAGCGGCAAATGGAAAGCCCCATGCCCATGCCTTCTTCGCGGGTGGTATAGAAGGCGTTGAACAGCTGCTGATGCTGGCCGGGCGGTATGCCCATGCCTGAATCGGTAACGCTGAAGGTCAGGCTCTGGCCTGATTCACTGATATCAAGGCGCAAGTGGCGGGCCTCTTCAGGCACCTGGGCCATGGCCTGAATGGCATTCAAGATGAGGTTCAGCAGCACCTGCTGCAACTGCACCCTGTCGCCAGCGATTTGCGGCAAAGAAGAGCTGGCCTCAAGGCTTAGGCGCACCTTTTTTCGCTCCAGCTCGTGGCGCACCATGGCCAGCACCTCCTCGGCCAGCGCCGCACATTGCAAAGGGCCGTGCTGGGCCTGGCTGTTACGGGCCATGTCCCGCAGCCGGCGGATGATCTCCCCGGCCCGTCGCCCTTCGGCCACCATGGCGGCGACACCGGCTTTAATTTCTTCGGTGGCAAGCTCGGGCCGTCTTAACCAAAGCTGGAGCGCCTCGCCATGGGTAACCACAGTGGTGATCGGCTGATTCACTTCATGGGCAATGGAAGCCGCCAACTCCCCGAGGCTTAACACCCGGCTGGTATGGGCCAGCTCGGCCTGGGCCTTGATAAGGGCTTCCTGCGCACTTTTACGCTCCTGAATGTCGATGCTGGTGCCGTACCAGCGGGCCACCTCGCCGTCGTCACCGTAAATCGGCAAGGCGCGGTGTAAAAACCAGCGGTAGCTGCCGTCATTCAGCCGCAACCGGGCCTCCACTTCCAAACCCTGCTTTTGAGACTGCCAGGCCAGTTGCCATTTGGCGTCCCACTGGGCGGTGTCGTCGGGGTGGAGCAATTGGCACCAGCCAAGCGTCTTGGCCGACTCCCCAAACCCCTGCGCCTGCCAGTGAGCATTAACGTAGTCGAGAGACATATCGGAGCGGCTTATCCACACCAGCGCCGGGATAGTAGCCAGGGCAACCCGCTTGCTGCGTTCTTGCTCTTTGAGGCTGGCCTCGGCCTTTTTGCGTTCGGTGATGTCGTTGTTGCTCTCCAGTATCGCCAGGGGCCGGCCGCGGCTGTCGCGCAGTAGCGCCCAGCGGCTGGAAACGGTCAGCCAGGCGCCGTCGGCGCGCTGCTGAACCAGCTCGCCCTTCCAGCGGCCAGTGCGCATCAGTTCGCTGGTGATGGGAGCAACAGACTGCTCGGCGCCGGTGTTAAGAAGCTCGTGGCTAACCCGGCCCTGGGCCTGCTGGCGGCCAAAACCGTAGAGCTCTTCGGCGCCGCTATTCCAATACTGAATTTTGTCGTCAAGGCCGCGTACAAAGATGGCGTCGTGAGTCAGTTCCAGCAGGCTTGCCTGGCGCTCAAGCTCCCGAAAGGCGTTGCGACTGCGCCCCACCAAGAGGCCGGTGGCAATAATGGCAACCAGGCTGATAACAAAATGGAGCGGGTTGCCCGAGCCCAACATGAACCCCAGCCAGGCCAGGCCCAAACAGCCGAAGATGATGGCGATAAGCCCCAGGCGACTGGCAAAGTTGGCGGCCATGGCCACCACAATCACATACAGGGTGGCCATGGCCATATCGAAATGGGTGAAGTAATCGAGGCTGAAAATCAGCAAGGCCATCAGCAGGGTCAGCGTGATGCACAGCGGCCTAGGAACCGGGATCAAACTGTAAGACAACGGAAGATTCATCGACACCTTGCCTCGTTCATTTTTGAAACCCATCCGGCAGCGGTGCGGCACCCCGGGCCAACAAACTGCAAGAAGAGGGAAGTGCCCACAGCAAAGCAGCAGGGCCGGGTTGCACCAGCCGCGTGTCATACAAAATGGGGGCATTTGTGAAGGCTAAAGGAAAAAATCTTTACCGACAGCCACTTGACTCAAAAAAGGCAAGAAAACGTCTCATTTTGGCCGTCCAGTGCACGCCGGGAGGCAACATAGCTGTTAAGTTTTAGTTCGCATTAGCGGCTGTCTACTTGCACTGCACTGCGAATGGTCTGACTATGTTACAGAAATAGCATTCTGGGTATCCGATGCGACAGCGCGACCTACAGCTCTCCCGCCTGACCTACTTGGGCACTGTTGCGATCTTCTTGGTGGCTGTCGGTACCGTTGAGATATTCCACCACCTGATCTCCATTAATCGCCAGGCCGACGCCAGGGCCCGGGTCACCAACGAGCTTATAAACCTTCGCACCCGTATCGAAGCCCACAGCAACGCCGCCATTTACCTGGTGCGAGGCCTTGCCGCCTACCTGCAGGCCTACCCCGACGCGACTCGCGAGCAAATCGACCCGGTCATTAAGAACATCTATATCGACGGCAAAAGCATTCGCAGTATTGCGGTGGCGCCAGATTTGGTGGTGCGGATGGTCTACCCCCTCAAGGGCAACGAGAAGGTTCTCAATGTGGATTTTCGCAAGGTACCCGAGCAGTGGCCCTATGTGGAAAAGGCCGTAGCGCTCAAAGAAACGGTATTGGACGGGCCGGTGACACTTATCCAGGGCGGCCGGGGGCTCATTAACCGCACCCCGGTATTTGTCAAAGACGGCAAGTTGTGGGGGATTATCAGTGTGGTGCTGGATATCGACAAATTGCTGGCTGCATCCCAGGTCACCGCTGAGCCTGCCAACCTGCATCTTTACCTTTACAACCCGTCCAAGCAGAACAAGGGCTTTATCTTTGGCGACCCCAAAGTGCTGGAGGGCCCGCAATACATCAGCCTGCCCCTGTACCTGCACAACGAAACCTGGATGCTGGCCGCCACCGCCCAGCCACCCAAGGGGCTTTGGTGGCTACAGCTGACCCGGGTGATAGGCTGGCTGGCATCCATGGTGTTTGCCGGCATGTTTTTCACCATCATCCGCGAACACAGCCGCAACAAGATATTGGTCAATACCGACAGTCTCACCGGGCTGCCCAACCGCCGCGCCTTTTACCAAAAGCTCAATGACAACCTCGGCCAATACCGCAAAAGCGGCCAGCCGTTTGGTATTGTCTATCTCGACCTCAACGGCTTTAAAGAGATCAACGACAACCACGGCCACGAAACCGGCGACGACGTGTTAGTGATGGTGGCAAGGCGCCTGCAGGAAGTGTCACGCCCCAGCGACCAGTACTATAGGTTGGGCGGGGATGAGTTCGTCGGGGTGCTGGACGGCATCAAAGACCGTGAGCAAGCCGATGCCATTGCAAAGCGGCTGCTAGAAGCGGTTAACCGCGATATGCACTTGGATAACAGCTTGGTGCTGCGCATCTCAACGGCCCTGGGTTACAGCTTCCCAAGCCCGGGGGATGACATCGATACCCTGCTGACCCGCGCCGACAAGCACATGTATCAAGACAAGCACCGCGACAGCGAGCCTGATCACACCATTTAAAGGCCGCTGCCCCAACTCCAGTACAACAGCCCCCAAAGCAGCAAGAAACAAAACCAGGCCGGCCAGCTAGCCCGCACCTGGCTGGGGCCGTCAATGCCCCGTTTGCGGCCGGTAAACATGGCCGGTACCAGCCGCTCGCCCTTGGCGCAGTGCAAAATAACCGCCAGCAGGTGGGCAAGGCCCAGCCAGACGATAAAATCAAAATTCAGATGATGCAGGCGGGTCAGCCAGGTGGCGGTTTCGCTGCTCACTAAATGGCTGAGCGGCCCTTCGGTGAAGATTTCGTCACTGGCAAAAAGCCCGCTGCCAAGCTGAATGCCCACCACCGCAAGCAATACCAGCACCATCCAGCCGCCCAGCGGATTGTGGCCCGCCGTTGCTGGCGCCTGGCCACGGGCCAGGGCGCGGCCATAGGCAAAGGCCTTGGCTGGCGACACCACAAAGTGGCTAAACCTGGCGCTGGCCGAGCCCACAAAACCCCACAGGATGCGGATCAGCCAGAACGCCAGCAGGGTCATGGCCAGCCATTGGTGCCACACCATTTCCCCTGCCTCGGCGCTCCACCAACAGCCGATAAGCAGCAGCAACTGCCCCCAGTGAAAGCCTCGGATAAAGCTGTCCCAAACCTTGACCATGGCCTGTCCCTATGATGAATGTGCGCCGTTGTCCGGCTCGCAGGCGACCGGATGCTTGGCCAGTTTACGTTGTAGTGTGCGCCGGTGCATGCCAAGGGAGCGTGCGGTGGCGGAGACGTTGCCGTCGTTGTCGGCCAGCACCTTTTGGATATGCTCCCACTCAAGCCTGGCCGGCGGCAGCGGCGCCGCCTCGGCGCCAAGCCGCTGCTCGCCACCGATGGCTGCCAACAAGGAGGCCATGTCCAAGGGCTTGGGGAGATAATCGTCAGCCCCGGCCTTGATGGCCGCCACCGCCGAGGCAATGGCGGCGTAGCCGGTTATCACCAGAATGCGCGCCTGCGGCAGCAGCGAGCGCAGCGGCTCGATAAAAGGCAAACTGGTGGTGGCGCCAAGCTTTAAATCCAGCAGCACCACTTGCGGGCCAAAGGCCTGCGCCTCACAAAGCAGCGGCTCGCAGTGGCTAAGGTGGCGCACCTCAAAGCCTTTGCGGGTAAGGACCCGCTGCAAGGTTTGGCCCAGCGCCTGGTCGTCTTCTAGCAGCAGCAGTTTCATGATTTTACGAGCCCCACTTCCAGCCAGCTTTGGTTGCCATCACCCTCTATGCGTAAAAAGCCCCCCAGCCGCTCGAAGCTGGCGTGGGCCAGGAACAGGCCAAGGCCGGGGCCGGGGTGGCGGTCTGAGGGCAGCGGCTGGCCAAGGGCTTTGGCAAGCTCAGGGGCCAGCCCCGGGCCGCCGTCGTCAATTCTCAGCAGCCAATGGCCGGCATCGCTCGACAGCGTAAGGTGAATAACCGAGCCCTGATGGGCAGCGTTATCCAAAAGGTTGAGAATGGCCGGCACCAGGGTGGCATCCCCTTTGACCTCGCCCTCAATGCTGGCCGGCAGCACCAGTTCGGCCTCGGGGCGGAGCAGCCGAAAACGCTCGGCCAGGGCGCCAAGCAGCGCCTCTATGGCCATGGCGCCGGCAGGCTGGGGTTCTGCCGCTTCACGGATTTTTTGCAAAAGTGCGCTGCAACGCTCCAACGCCTGGCGCAGGCTGCCAAGGCGAGGGTCGGGTTGCTCGTCGGCCAGCTCATCGGCAGTGAGCCTGGCAACGGAAAGCGGGGTAGCCAGCTGATGGGCCGAGAGCGCCGCCTGGGAAGCCACCGCCATCACCTGCTCGGAACGCAGCTGGCGCTCGCGCAGGTTGCTGATCGCCGCTTGCTGGCGGCGCATCACCTTGCTGGTACGAAGGGCAAAGATCACCATGATCGCCATGGTCAGCATGGCGTTGGCCCACATGCCCCAGTAGTGGCCGGGCTTGTGCCAGCCCATGTCGTCCGGCAGCAGCATCAGCGAGCTGTAACCGGCCACGGCCAGCACCGAGATCCACACCGCTGCGCCCTCGGCTTTGGCCAGTAGCACGATCACCACCGGCAACAGGTACAAGGACACAAAGGGGTTGGTGTGGCCACCGGAGAGGGCGAAAAGTAGGGTCAGCAGCACCATGTCCACCAGCAGCATGGTCCAGTGGGCGTTAAAACGCAGGCTAAGGGCGCCCAGCAGCCCCTGGCAAAACCAAATGGCCAGTAACCAAAAGAGGTGATAGGGAAGTTCGGCAATGCCCACCCAGAGCAGCATCATGGCTTCGCTGGCCCAGAGGATAAGGCGCATGGCTTGGATGTCTTTGGCGGCTAACACGGGGATAAATCCTCTCAACTATGCCTGCCCGGTGGGCCCACGGCAAGGCCATTTCGGCAGGTTCTGCCAGGCAATTCACGCTTTATTTTGCCACGACCCCAAAGCCATAAAAAGTTGATCAAGATCACATGACAGCGGCGATGCAAAGGCGTAGGTTGGGGGTGAAGGCAATACACAAGTGATGACTCATGGAGGTCTTTATATGCGTATCGACATCACCAGCCGGACCCAGCCAGTCACCGCCGCGCTTGAGGCTCAGATCCAAAAACAACTGAGCAAACTTGAACGCTTCGATGTGCCCCTTATCAACCCCAAACTGGTTATTGACCGTGACGGCATGGCCGTGGTTATGGAAGCCAGCATCGGGTTGCCCAACGGGGACTTGGTGGCCAAGGCGCGCGATCTGGACGGCTACGTTGCCTTAAGTGCCCTGACCCAAAAACTGCAGCGACAACTCAAGACCTACCTGCACAAACCCCATGCGCACCGCGCGGTGCGCTCCAACAGGGCCCAACTACTGGACGTGGAGAGCCCAGTCGCTGAGAACACAGCACTTTAACCGACCACTTCGTCCTGCTGCTCCTGCCACTCCAGGGGCAGCAAATCCAACCGGGAGGGGCGACCGATAAGGTTGCCCTGAGCATAATCCAGCCCCAACCTGCGCACGAACTCCAGCAACTCCGGCTTATCCACAAACTCCGCCACCACCGGCAGCGACAAGCCCCGGCACACCGACGCTATGCCCCGCACTATGGCGCGGTCGCGGCGTGAGCGCAGCAAATCTTGAATAAGGCTGCCGTCTATCTTCACGTAATCCACCGGCAGCGCCTGCAAGTATTTGAAAGACGAAAAGCCGCTGCCAAAATCGTCAAGGGCAAAGCGCACTCCCACCTCTTGCAAAGCCCGCATAAAGCGGCGCGCTTCTTTGAGGTTATCGATGGCCACCGATTCGGTTATCTCGATGCACAAGGTTTTGGCCGGCACGGCCGCCTCTGCCAGCCACTGGCGAATGGCCAGGGCAAAGCGGCTGTCGGAAAGGCTCTGGCCACTTAAATTCACCGCCAGCACTAGGTGGTCGTGCAGCTGCGGGTGTTTGCCCAGCCAGTCGATCACAGCCTTGATAACCCAGCGGTCAAGGCGGCTGGTGAGGCGAAAATCCTCAGTTGCCGCCAAAAAGCGCCCAGGGCTTAGCATTTCGCCGTCCTCCCCCAGCATCCTTACCAGCACCTCGGCCCGTAGCGGCCCGTGTTGGGGTTTAAGGGATTCGAGGGGCTGATAGAACAGCAGGAAGTTGTCGGTATTAATGGCATGGCTCACCGCCTTGGCCCATTTGGAGGCCTGCAGGCGCTGCACCAGCACCGGGTGGTCGGCGCTGAATCTCACCCAGGGCTGGTCGGAGGCCAGGTGGCAGGCAAAATCGGCGCGGCGCAGCCCTTCCCACAAGTCCATGCCCTCTTCGGCCTCACAGATCCCGGCCTTGACGGCCAGCGGAAAGCCCTGAGGGATGCTGCGGTCCACCGCTTCGCCCAGCACCTTGATAAGGCCTTCGAGCCGTTCTTGCCAGGGCTTGGTGCCGTCGAGGCGCAGCCAGAAGGTGTCGCCGTCGGGGCGGGCGGCAAATTCGCCATGGCGAAGCGCCCCCTCGACCAATTCGCCCAGGCGGCGCAGCAGGTTGTCGCCGGCGTCCAGGCCCAGGTTGTCATTAAGGAGGCGAAAGCGGCTGAGATTGAGCTGCACCAACAGCGCCCCCCCCAGGCCCTCGGCGGCCAGGCGCAAGATAAAACCCTGGCGGTTTAAAAGACCGGTTAAGCCGTCTTTTTGCAGTTGTTGGCGCAGGGTACGCAGCTGCTGTTGCAAGCCGCGCTGGCAGGTGATTTGCACCCATAAAAGGCCGTCGCGGCGATAGCCCCAGAGCTGGTAGTCCGGCACCTGTTGCTCAAAAAAAGCGCTTTTACCATCGCGCCAGGCGCGCAGGGCGGCCAGCGGCCAGGGCAACGCCAAGGCCGACACATGGCTGCCAACGGCGCCCTTGGGATCGTCAAAGAGGTTATTAAGGGACGTGCTGACGCTGTGGATATCGAGGTTCTGGTCCAAAACAACCCAGCCTGTCCTTGCCTGGTTTGCCAACTCGTCGCGCACTTTCAGTTGCTGTTGTAAGTGGTCGCAGCGCTTTTGCAAAAAGCGCTTCTGGCGAAAACCCAAACCCCAGAGCAACATAAACATCAGCGCAGTTCCCGCACTGCCGCCGACGGCCAACCATTGTGGCGCCATGTCTTCTCCATCTAAGGTGCAGTCTTTGCGCTGCTTCCCAATGCCTGAGCTTCTTTGTATCGTTGGCACAGTATTCTGATGGACTACCCTGAAACAGCAAGGAAAATTATCGTGAAATGGCGTATTGGAGCACTAATACTGGCGTTACTTGCTGTTTCTCCCCTGGCGGTGATGTATTTCAATACCGCCAAGCTCGACGGCACCGTCAAACTCCCCGGCCTCAATGCCCCGGTGGCGGTAAACCGTGACAACCGTGGCGTACCCCTTATTCTCGCCAAAAACCAGTTGGACTTAGCCCAAACCCTGGGGTATCTGCACGCCCAGGACCGCTTCTTCCAAATGGATCTGCTGCGCCGCCTCTCTGCCGGCGAGCTGGCCGCCTTGGTGGGCGACAAGGCCCTCGACCATGACCGGGACATCCGCCGCCACCGCTTTCGGGCCAGGGCCGAAGCGGCCATCAGCGCCATGGCCCCACAAGACCGGGCGCTGCTGGTGGCCTACAGCAACGGCGTAAATAAAGGTCTGGCCGATTTACTGACCAAACCCTTTGAATATTGGCTGTTGCGCCAAGCGCCCCGCCAGTGGCGCCCCGAAGACAGCCTGCTGGTGATCGACAGCATGTATCTTGATCTCCAAGGCAACGCCGCCAAGCGCGAATGGAGCCTGGCCGCCATTAGCCAGCGCCTAGACGACCAGCAAAAAGCGTTCTGGTTCCCCTTTGGCGGCCGCTTTGACGCCGCGCTCGACAGCACCTTCCCGCAACCGGCGCCGCTGCCCAAAACCGGCTGGCCCGACATGCAGGCGCCACCGGCCAGCCCCGCCCCCGAGCAAGCCCCCGGCTCCAACGGCTGGGCCGTGGCCGGGCGCTTTACCAACGACGGCGCCGCCATGCTGGCCTCCGACATGCACCTGAGCTTGCGGGTGCCCAATATCTGGTATCGCATGGCCGCCCGCATTGGCGACAACATGGAAGTGGGCCTGACCCTGCCCGGCACCCCGGCACTGGTGGTGGGCTCCAACGGCCATATCGCCTGGGGCTTTACCAACTCCTATGGTGATTTTTCCGATCTGGTGGTGGTAAGCGACGCTGGCAACAACCAATACCAAACCAGCGCCGGCCCCAAAGCCTTTACCGACCACCCGGAAACTATCCAAAGCAGCAGCGGCCACAGCGAAACCCTGGTGGTGAAAGACACCCAATGGGGCCCGCTGATGGGCACCCTGCCCGACGGCCGCCCCTACGCCCAGCTCTGGACAGCCCAGCAACCGGGGGGCGTGAATATCAACCTGATGAAGCTGGTGGACTGCCCCGATGTCAGCTGCGCCCTGGCGCTCGCCCCCACCATGGGCATTCCCACCCAGAACATGATGGTGGCCGACACCCGTGGCAACGTGGCCTGGACCTTAGCCGGCCCCATCCCTGAGCGCCTGGGCTACAGCGGCTTGGAGCCGGTGGATTTAAGCCAGGCCGGTGTCAGCTGGCAAGACCGGCTCCCCGCCAGCGCCTACCCCCGGCGCATCAATCCCCCCAGTGGCCGCATCTGGAGTGCCAACCAGCGGATGCTGGGCGGCGCTGAACTGAGCCGCATCGGCGATGGTGGTTATGTGCTTGGCGAGCGGGCCGGGCGCATTCGCGATCTGCTAAAAAGCCAGAACCTCTGGGACGAAAAAGGCTTTTTTGCCATGCAGTACGACAACAAGGTGCCGGTTTACGATTTCTGGGCCAAGCTGCTGGCCAACGAACTGTCGCAGATGCCGCCCTCACCGGATTTTGTCAAAGCCCGCCGCCTGGTGGACGAATGGGACGGCACCGCCGCCAGCGGCTCCCAGGCCTTCGTGATGATCCACGATTTTCGCCAGGCCATGCTGGGGCTGGTGTTCGCCCCCTTCTACAACCTCGACAAAACCCTGCCCGGTTTTGACGCCGCCAGCATCGACAACCAATGGGAATACCCCCTGCGCCAACTGCTAAGCCAGCAGCCGCCCGCCATGCTGCCAAAAGGCTATGAGTCCTGGCAGGGGCTTTTGAGCGAGCAAACCGCCCGCCAGGTTACCCGCACCGCCGAGGCCGGCTGGCCCACCTGGGGCAGCGTGCACCAAAGCCACATCCGCCACCCGCTCTCTGCCGCCCTGCCCAATTGGCTGGCCCGTTACCTTGACGCCCCGGTATCGCCCCAGTCTGGTGACAGCTACGCGGTACACGTTACCGGCACCGCCTTTGGCGCCTCAGAGCGGCTGGTGGTTACCCCCGGCCGTGAAGACCGCGGCATTTTGGTGATGCCGGGCGGCCAAAGCGGCAACCCCTTCAGCCCTTATTACTTAAGTGGCCACCAAGACTGGCAAGACGGCAACCCCGAGCCCTTGATGCCCCAGGAAGCGCGATGGCAGTTAACCCTAACGCCCTGAGTGGCACCTATTATCTGGCCCATTTCGAAGCCCTGTTGGGGGCAGTAAAAGGTCGCTACGGCGACCTTTTTAGCGAACAAGAAAACCAGTGCCTTGACGATTTTGCCGCCCTGCCGCTGGATGGGCGGGCGCTCTATACCCGCTTTTTAAGCCGCCGAGGCCAGTGTTTTCGTGAAGATAAGCTCGCCTACCCCGAGCTTGATCTGCCCCTGGCCATTGCGGCCTTAAAAGAGGCCGGCTTTATCACCCCCATGGCCCCCGAGCAGGCCCTGCTGCTGCCACTGCTTACCAAGGCCGAAATCGCCGCGCTTTTTAACCTTGATAAACGCCTGGCGCGCCCGGCCATGGTGGAGGCAGCCCTTAAGTTGCCGTACCGGGCGCCGCCCTTTGCCCTTTGGCAAATGCAGCACGAGGCGCTGATGCGCCGCTGCCTGCTGCTCTATTTTGGCAATGCCTATCAAGATCTTAGCGAGTTTGTGATAACCGCCCTTGAGCATGTGCGCTACGAGCCCTACCCCCTTGATAGCCAAAGCCGCTACTACCAAAGCCGGGCCCACCTGGAGCGCCACTTTGCCCTTTCAGAGCTGGCGCAAACCCTCGATGCCTGCCCAGACCACGCCCTTGTCGCCTTGGCAGAAGGCTGGCCAGCCGGGGATGACAACCGCTGGCAGCGCCTGACCCTGCAACTGGCCCGGCGCCTTGAACGAAGCGCAAACCTGCCCTTGGCCCTGGCGTTTTATCAGCGCCTTACCCTGCCCCCAGCCAGGGAGCGAAAGGTGCGGCTAATAGCAAAAACCGCCGGCCAAGTGGCGGCCTGGCAGGCTCTGGCGCCCATCTTAAAAGCCCCCCAAGATGCCAGCGAGCAAGATTTTATCGACGTTTTTGCCAAGCGCCTGGCAAGCAAACTCGGCCACAGCCTGCCGCAATTGCCGGTGAGCAGCGTCAGCGAGCAGCAGCGGCCTTTGCCACAAGGCAGCGAACGGGTCGAGCAAAAAGCCCTTGGCTATTTCGATGCCGGTATGCACAGCGAGAACCAACTCTTGACCGGCCTTTTTGGCCTGCTGTTTTGGGACATTGTCTTTAGCCCGGTGCCCGGCGCCTTTTTCCACCCCTTTCAGCGCGGCCCCAAAGATTTGTTCAGCCAAGGCTTTTATGAAAAACGCCAAGGGCTTATCGAGGCGCGCCTTAAAGAGATTGAGCAAGGCTGGCAAGAACGGGCCAAAGCCACCCTCGCCGCCAAGGCCGGTATTGCCAACGATCTGGTGTATTGGCCGCTGTGGCGCGCCGAGCACCTGGCCCTTGCCGGCCATATCCCCGGCCACCACCTGGCGCTTTGGTTTCGCCATTTTCTACGTGACCCGCGCCACCACCGCAGCGGCTTTCCCGATCTGCTGGTGGTCGATGGCGGCCACTACCAACTGGTGGAAGTCAAAGGCCCCGGCGACCGGCTGCAACCAGGGCAAAAACGCTGGCTGCGCTTTCTCGCCCGCCACCACCTGCCGGTCTCGGTGCTGCACCTAAAATAAAAGGCCGCCGGCAACAGCGGCGGCCTGCTTGCTTGTCACCGGGATTATTTACACCCCAGCGCCGCCGACAAACCGCCGGTTTGCCCTTCCACCGCCGACTCCTTGTAGGACGGCAGGGTCGGCATGATGTTAAGGCCGGTGCGGCTTTCCACCTCGTTGACCGTTACCTCGGTGGCGCAGAAGTTCGCCGAGCGAGCCATGTCCTGTTCCATGATAAAGGCCGAGGCCTCCACCCAACCGTTCACATCAGTGATCACCACTTTGAAGTAACCAGAAGGAATGGTGTGGGCCTCATCCGCCTGGGGCAAGGTGCCGAAATACCACTCGTAGAGCGGCCCTGTGACCACATACACATCCTGGCCGGAGCGGGCCACGGTGCGCACCGCCGACTCCAGATCCACCCAAGGGCCCTGGTTGAGGTTGGAGGCCTGGGGCGTGATGTTGGACAAGTAGTTGGTCATGGCCCAGTCGCTGGTGTTGCTAAAGGACGCCAGCGGCACCTGATGGCCACGGTCGGTGCCCAGCACCGCGTTGGCATCGGTGTAGTCGGCCGGCTCCAGGGTCGCCGAAGCGGCAATGCTGGGGTCGGCCTTCCAGGTGCGGGTACGGGTTGGGCCGTCAATGGTGCTGGCGGTGACATGGTAAGCCGCCCAATCGGCAAACTTGGTGGATGCGTTATTTTGCAGGGTATAGATGGAACGCTCGATCACCTGACCCGATTTACCGGTAGGACAACCGTAAACGCAGTTGGCCGCCAGCAACGGGCCAGAAAACAGCGCCGATGCGATCAATAACAGGGATGACAGTGTTTTTTTCATATTAAGCATGCTCGTTGTTGTGAAAAAACCAGAATGACTAACGAGCATTAAATTAACATCGCAGTTTTTTTAACTTTTAAATTCTTACCCTGGTCAATTTAGCGGCTGGACAAAGGCAAATATCTCCGATAGTGCCACCCATTTTTTAGTTATTTAAAAGAGTCAGCAACAAGCACATCTTTTCTCCATAGAAACCAACACTCTGAATTGAAGAGAGTGCTGAACGAATTGATGTGGCACCAAAGAAAAACTAAATCTATTAAGTCAGATTTGGAGCCGCTCTCTGAACTGCCTGGGCGGCAGTGAAGATTGACGAGTTCACCCCGCCCGAGGTCAAGAATTTCTTAGCTGCCTGGGCGGCAGTGAAGTGAGGGCTGGTTTTTCCCCCATTGAGATTTGATTTCTTAGCTGCCTGGGCGGCAGTGAAGTTTCGGTGACCTCGGGTAGAGTGTCACGAACTTTTCTTAGCTGCCTGGGCGGCAGTGAAGTTCTAGCTCCTTCATGGCCTTGGTGGCCTCTATTTCTTAGCTGCCTGGGCGGCAGTGAAGGCCCACAAAGCCGGCGTTGGTGTCGCTGATATTTTCTTAGCTGCCTGGGCGGCAGTGAAGTGATATAGATCGGATTAACGCCAACTTCCGTTTTTCTTAGCTGCCTGGGCGGCAGTGAAGAGCTTATTGCTAGTGAAGCCGAACTCCTTCTTTTTCTTAGCTGCCTGGGCGGCAGTGAAGGTGACCAGCAAACTTCTCATGCCCAGACTTCTTTTCTTAGCTGCCTGGGCGGCAGTGAAGAACCAGCTTGCAGAAGCCCGTCGTCTGCGATTTTTCTTAGCTGCCTGGGCGGCAGTGAAGAGCAGCTTTCACTCGACATCGCCAAGCTCTAATTTCTTAGCTGCCTGGGCGGCAGTGAAGTCGCAGCCATTTGGCGCCGGCGGCGCGGCAATTTTCTTAGCTGCCTGGGCGGCAGTGAAGGCCGCGGTGATGGAACTGACAGAAGATGATCTTTTCTTAGCTGCCTGGGCGGCAGTGAAGGTTATGCGCTCACTAGACCTCGGCGAGAACCTTTTCTTAGCTGCCTGGGCGGCAGTGAAGGCTATGACAGCGCCGTTGTTGTCGCCGTCAATTTTCTTAGCTGCCTGGGCGGCAGTGAAGGAGCGTCGCGAAGACGAAAACGTCTATTTTGTTTTCTTAGCTGCCTGGGCGGCAGTGAAGGGCATTTGTGCCGGTGTCGCGGTGCCGACCCTTTTCTTAGCTGCCTGGGCGGCAGTGAAGACCTGCTGTTTGCGGGCTTTAGTTGCTTTGCGTTTCTTAGCTGCCTGGGCGGCAGTGAAGAAGCGCTGTTGACTATAGCCACTATCGAGCATTTTCTTAGCTGCCTGGGCGGCAGTGAAGCCGCAGCTATCGCGCAAAGAGCAGTTGGAATTTTTCTTAGCTGCCTGGGCGGCAGTGAAGGCTTCATCAAACTCCATCACCCAACCCCTTGATTTCTTAGCTGCCTGGGCGGCAGTGAAGGTCATGACGGTTGACCATGAGCTGCCTCCATTTTTCTTAGCTGCCTGGGCGGCAGTGAAGTGGCCATGTCAGAAACGGTAAGGCCCAGCGTCTTTCTTAGCTGCCTGGGCGGCAGTGAAGAAAGAACAGAGGGGGATTCTTTGGACTTAACATTTCTTAGCTGCCTGGGCGGCAGTGAAGTCATTGTTGGCGCCATCGCCGCTTTTATCGGATTTCTTAGCTGCCTGGGCGGCAGTGAAGAGTGACGTAGAGGAGGATTATTACTTTATTAATTTCTTAGCTGCCTGGGCGGCAGTGAAGTTGACGCACATCGTGTTGCCATCGGCGCTGCTTTTCTTAGCTGCCTGGGCGGCAGTGAAGCCCCAGAACGGCGCTACCCGCCTGCGCCTGATTTTCTTAGCTGCCTGGGCGGCAGTGAAGGGTGAAGACGGCAAAGACGCCGAATTCATCATTTTCTTAGCTGCCTGGGCGGCAGTGAAGAGGCGCTCAATCGCTTTGACTACTCGGTGCTGTTTCTTAGCTGCCTGGGCGGCAGTGAAGTTAAGGCGCCGTCAATTAACAACGTCGCTGCCTTTCTTAGCTGCCTGGGCGGCAGTGAAGGTTGTCGCTCATTGTCTCCCCCACAATCGGTATTTCTTAGCTGCCTGGGCGGCAGTGAAGACCGGTTTCACCATTGAATCCACCCGGCTCTATTTCTTAGCTGCCTGGGCGGCAGTGAAGAATATCAAATTCAAGAAGCTGGCGACGAAGCCTTTCTTAGCTGCCTGGGCGGCAGTGAAGTCATCTGGAACTTTGTCTGCGCCCGCCGCTTATTTCTTAGCTGCCTGGGCGGCAGTGAAGCGAACAGTCAGCAAATGAACAGTGGACAGAGTTTTCTTAGCTGCCTGGGCGGCAGTGAAGGTCTCTCAGCTCTTCGCAGGTGTATTTTGGCATTTCTTAGCTGCCTGGGCGGCAGTGAAGGTCAATGAAGTCCCGTTTGTCTACAAAGACAATTTCTTAGCTGCCTGGGCGGCAGTGAAGAACTGACCAAACAAAGCCCGCTGCTCTTTGGCTTTCTTAGCTGCCTGGGCGGCAGTGAAGGTCAAGCCGTAAATTTTGGACCGTAAATTTCTTTTCTTAGCTGCCTGGGCGGCAGTGAAGTCAAGGACAAGGCGGTAGCAATGCAGCTTAGCTTTCTTAGCTGCCTGGGCGGCAGTGAAGCCCTTACTGCTTTTTTTCTATCTACTTTTTATTTTCTTAGCTGCCTGGGCGGCAGTGAAGCATTAGGAGCATGCTCATTTGCAATCCTCCATTTTCTTAGCTGCCTGGGCGGCAGTGAAGGCTCATGACTTTCCCCTAGCTATTACCATCATTTTCTTAGCTGCCTGGGCGGCAGTGAAGTAACCCGCTGTGGAATCAACGTTAAAGGGCATTTTCTTAGCTGCCTGGGCGGCAGTGAAGCCAAGGAGATGGTTGAAGTCACCAACCGTTTTTTTCTTAGCTGCCTGGGCGGCAGTGAAGAAGGCCGTGACGGGATGCGCCCGGCTTCTATTTTTCTTAGCTGCCTGGGCGGCAGTGAAGGCATTGACCCCACAGTATAGAACCTGACTGCTTTTCTTAGCTGCCTGGGCGGCAGTGAAGTAGAGCCTATCCAACCTAACGTTTTGATTGTTAAAGAGCAATGGCGCAAAAAGACAGCGCAACCCTTTTGTGGAGCTGCGCTGTAAGGTGTTGTTTTTAAAGGCCCCCTATAGAGCCTTTAAAAAAAGGGTCAAAACCATGGGATGGTGGCTGATGGGCTTAAGCCGTAGCGGTTAAACAGGCCGGGCTGCGGCGCCTCTTGCAATGGCCCCAATTCCAAAAACAGGCGAAACCGCTGGCCGGTACTGCCACTTTGCAGCTGCAAGTACGGCAAGTTAAGCCATTTAGCGGCGCTGTCAGGGATCCGCGCTTTGGCTTCTTGTTCGCTGATACCCAGGCATTTGATGCTGCGGCGGCGAAGCCGTTCTGGGCTGCTTTTGGCCTGTACCCGTTTTAGCTGCCGGTATCGTGCATGGTCAGGTACCAACGCAATGGCACCCACCTCGCTATGGTCGCGCATTCCCAACAGCCATGGCTCGGCCATCAGCCCATCAAGAGTTTTGGCATCGCCAAATAAGCGCATCAGGCCACCCAGCCCGGCATGTTGTTGCTCGATGAGTGGAAAACTCACGGCAATTTGCAGTTCGCTGCGCTGTGCCAATAGCCGATGTAATTTACTGAACAGTGCAGCCATCAGATGCGCGGCCGAGAACTCCGGATCGGGCCGCAACCGAATATCGATGTAATGGTTCATGGTTAATCCGCCTTGCCAAACACGCCGCCACGGATCAGCGTTGCCACCACAAAATGCTGCTGCTCGGGCGCGGGTTCTTTGTCGGCGGTGATCCAGTTATCAAGCAGGGTGTAAAAATCCATCTTGGCTTTGGGTTGGCGATAGGCTTTGCCTTCGGTGGTGACCGAACCGTAGGGCTCAACGGCAATAGGGCCTAGATCTTCGCCCGCTTCACTCGGATACCAGGTGTCGATGGTGCGAAGGGCATTTCCGATTTTCTGCGAGTGAATGCCGGCGATACCCTCGACGCTGTAAAGGGTTTTACTTTTACGGTCGCCCTGGGATTTATCGAGAATAAGCTCTTGGGATGGAAACACTTCTTGCCCGGCGCCAAGGCGCACATATGCGCTAATGGCCAGCAATACATGCTGCTCGCCAGCCAAGCCTTGTTCAATCAGCTTGGCAAGCTCCGCCACGGCGCTGTGGTTGCCAAACTCACGCAGCGAATGGGCGAGGGCATCAAAGGTCCAGCTTTGCTGAGGCTGGCCGTCGACCAAATGGCTAACCACCACTTCCACTTGCTCGGCGCCAAAGCGGTTGCGCCACAAGAAGCGGCCATTGGCGAGGTTACTGGCGTAGCGACTGGCCAATTCAGCAAAGCCATGCTGACTCACGTAACCGGCCACCGTTTGTTTGAGCTTGTCGCGATAAGCGATGTCATTACAGGCAGAGGGCTGCCCGGTACCGGCCAACACCCGCAGGGTAAAGGCCACTTTCAGGGTGTCGGTAGTGGCTTGCAAGGCCGCCACATCAACGGTTTGCAGGTTTGGTTTTTCTATCTGGGCATCGAGTTTGGCCGGGTCCAACTCTTTGGCCTTAAGGCGGTTGGAAATAGTGCCGCGTACCGACTTGGTTCCCACGCTAATACCTGGCCAGCCCTGGCTTTGCTGGCGCTCATGCCAGTTGCCGGCAAACATCAGGGCGTCGGAGGGGTCAAGCTTGCGTTCAAAGGCCAATACCGAAGCGGTTTTTACTGGTGCAGTTGCCATATTCAGGTTCCTTTTCAAATGTGAGAGGTTTCAACAGTAAATTCGTTAAGACAGCGATACAGGCCTTCTCCAGGCAGGGTGACGGGGTACCAAAGCAGTTGCTGGTGCCCCTCCAGCCGGTGCGGACTCAGCCACTGGCCAATGGAATAAAGGCTTTCTACAAAGCGAAAGGGCACCCGTGGGTCGCGGGCGTTAGCCACTTGGCCTGGTTCATAGGGGTCGGACAAGGCCCCAAAGCCAACAGGAATGGGTACCAGCCAGCCGGGCGGGCGCCGCGCTTGCCATTGCACTTTGTCGGTGCCTTGCTGTTGCAACGGCTTTATCTGCAAGCTCGACAAATCCAGCCAGGCATCAAGGCGCGAAGCCGCTGGGTTGGTTTGTTGCAACTCCTCCAGCCGCGCTTGCAGTAAATCGTCACGGCAAACCAGGGCAAAACCCGGCAGCCATTGGCGCGACAGTGTGCGAAAGATTTTATGCCGGGCCTCGGCGCTATCTCCCAGGCTGACAAGCTGCGGTTTTTGATAAAAAGCACGGGTGCCGGGCTTGGCCGGTAGCACGCTACCGCCAGCAACCCGCATGGTTGCCAGGGTGTCGGCGCAGTATTGGGCCATCTGGGCATAGTGCTGTGGATCTGCTGCCATGCCCTGCCCCGCTACCCCAAATACCAGGGTGATCTCCAGGTGGGCGCGCCCTTCTTCGACAATGGCGGCCGTTGAGCCGTCTTTATCCACGGGGTTACGGGTCAGGCGAAAGGCACGGGTATAACCCCCTTGGGTAACCTGGGCTTCAAAGTGATGGCAGATCACCCCCACACTCAAGAACTGCAAGCCGATATGGCCATGGGTTTTACGCTCCAGCGCGGTCATCAATCCGGTAAAGGCAGTGATGGCCGGGAAGCCCCAGGTCATAGGGCTGGAGATACAGTTGGCGTTTTGTACCTTGATGCGAGGCACTACCAGCAAGCCGGTTTCTGGCGAGTTAGTCATGGCTCAACTCCTTTTGTAACTGATCCAGCTCTTGTTGCAGGTGCTTGAGCCAATGGCGCCAGTCATCGTCGAGCTTGACCTCCTTTTGCCATTGCGCGAACTCCGGGTCACCCACCGGCAGCCCGGCTTTATGGAGCTGGGCGTTAAGCCAATTAGCAAAACGCTCGCGGATCTGCTGTGGCCAATCGGCTTGTTGGCGACGCTCGGCAAAGTCGAGGTCCGATTTGGCGCGATAGGGGTCTAGCCAGAAGATCTCTTCTTCCACCAAGCGGCAGTCGGGGTGCTGGCTCCAGCCTGGGCTTAGCTCCCAGAACTCGGCGCCAAATTGCAGCAACTCATCCACCAAAGTTGAGGTAAGGGAAAAACGGGTTTCGCGGGTGCGCAGGTTTTTCGGTGGTTCGGCCTTTAAAAACCCCTGCAAGGCTTTGACGGTTTGGCGCACAGCCGGGCGCCGACCAAAGCGTTTGAAAACCGAATCGGTTTTGAGAGGCGGCGAGAGCAAGCTGGTGTCCCAACTGGGCGGCAGGGACGCTAACAGGTAGTTATTACCACCACGCTCACTGTTGAGTTGGCTGATATTTTGCGGCTTGGTACCACCGAGTTTTTGCACCGCCAGGTTGGGGTAGTCGCAATAACCGGTTTCGTGAAAATGGCCATTGCGGCGCGCCTCACGCGCCGCTTTGGCCTCTTCGCCAAAGCGGTGCTGGTTGATACGAGTAAAAACCTCATGGGCCAGCGAGCTGGCATAAAGGGGCGCCAACACCTGGTAGTGAAGGTCGTTACCGGGGTCTTCGCCAGTTAACCAGTAAATCTGTTTGGCCTGTGGGTGACTGGCAAGAGCGCCATCGCTGCCAAGGAGGCTGGCAAAAGCCGCCAGCCACTGCTCGGCCTCGGTGGCGTCTTTGCTTAACGCCGCCTTGAGGGCAGCATCATCCGCCAGCGCCAGCTCCAGCAAGGTATTGCCACGCTCGTCGGTCAGCTTTAAAAACTTGTACACATCCAGCGCGGCGGCGTTACCCACCACATCGGCTTGAAAGCCACCGGCCAAATCATGGCTACCCAGCAATGGATGGGCTGTTAAGGTGCCTGGGCTAACGTAAAGATTGCTGCCCTTGGCATCAGGGTGAATGGCTTTGAGGGTGTGGGTAACACTTTGGATTTGCCCTACCCGGCGGGCAGCACTTTCCAACCAGGCGTCATATTGATACTGCGCCGTGAGCAGAGCGTATTTGGGGTCATCCGCTGCTAGTTTTTCCAGCTTGGTAGCCAATCGCCCTTGGATAAAATCGGCGATAAGCGCGCGTAGCTTTTGAGATTGGCTTTCTAAGTCAGCCATAAATAGGCCTCCCTAAGATATTGCTGTTTTTCATCCTTTTACCTCCGTTTCCTAAATCCCAACACCGGGTGAAAGTGCCAGCCTCGTTCGTTGTCTGGCAGGCGCACCGTGGCAAAGCGTTTGGCACAATTCTCCAGTGGCATATCCAAGGCCGTTGCCAAGGTGGTAAGGGCCACCAGCAGATCGGTTTCGGCCCAAGGGCTGACCCCCTGGCCACTGAAAATACTGTGGTCGTCGTAGGTGAGCAGGCTGTTATCGACGGGAATGGTTTGCCGTTCCTTGGGCATGAATTCGTAACAAAGCAATTGCTGCTGGTCGTCATCGGCTAAAAACACCAAGTCGCGATAACGCCGGTTGTCTTCACGAAAGGGAAAGCGCTGGGGCAGCACCCCGGTTAAACCGATGTGGGGAATGGCCCAGCAACTGTATGCGCCCAGCGGCGACACTACCGGGGTGCTAGCCCCTCGGCGGCCAGGCGTCACCAAAGGCATGCTGAGGTTTGGGTGCATCACATCGCGAATGCGCTGGTGCTCTAAATCCACCAACTGGCCACTGGGGTTTAATGGCGCAGGCTCCAATAGCCTCGGCCGGGCATCAATAACGCGGTATTGGCCAGGCTGCAAAATGGTGCCGAGGCGATGTGCGTGCAGGCGATGCCCAAGCGATTCGTATCCGGGCCGGCAAAACGCAGGCTCGCGCGGCTCGGCCAGGTGTTTAATGTTGGTGTCGAGAATAAGCAGGTTAGCTGCCTTGGCGGCCCCTGGCCGATGGCGGCGGATGCGCCCGGCCAGCTGAATAAGCGAGCGCATGGAAGAGGGCTCGGCAATGGCCCAGTCGTAGTCGTGGTCGCGGCCTACTTCGGTAACCGGGCTGCCTAGCACCACAAACAGCTGCTGCGGCTCGGGGTGGTTGTCGAGCCGCTGGCGTATATCCGCTAACGCCAATACCGCATCCGGGTCACGCCGGTTAAGGGCAGAGTCCAGCCGGTGCTCGATGGCCGAGCGCAGAAAAAGCGGAAACTGCGAGTGATACACGCACAAATGCAAGCGCCAACCGGCAGGCAAATCGGCAGCAAAAAGGGCCAAGGCAACCTCAATCAGTGGCTCGATATTGGCCATGCGAATAAGCCCGAAGCTGACGTTTTTTTCGCTTTTAGGGTCTGGCTGGCCGTGGGCGACATGCAGCTTTTGCATGTGTTCAAGAAGTAACGGCGCCAGCATCTCACCGGCTTTATCCCGAGCGACCGGTGCCGGTGGCAAGGCAACTAATGCTCCAAGGCGCCGGGCCTCGTCTTCTGCCAGTTGCCGGTAGCGTTTGCTGGCAAAGCTGTGATGGGCTTTAGCAAAATCTTCAAGGGCCGGGCAGTCGTTATGCTGGGTGCGGTGCTCATCAACCCAGGCGCAGCAAACATCAAGCGGCGTGCCCGGCTCGCCCCGGTATTGCTGGTAGGCCTCGCGCCCCTTCAGGTAGGCATTGAACAACCCTTCTACCAAGGCAGGGGGCAAGGTGGCAGAAGATAAAATCACCCGCCGCCCCAAAAGGCCGGTCCAATACACCAGGCGGGTCAACGCATGGCAATCGGCTAAATCAAAGTCGTCCGGCTCATCGAGGATAAGGTCGCTACTGAGTAGCCGCAGCATCGGCAAAATATGGTGGCCACCGCGCAAGCTTTCAGTGGCAGGCATCAGGTGGTCGATGGTGCATACCAAGAGCGGGGCATCCAGTAATTGGCGGCTACGCCCTTCAAGCATCAATCGCGTTAATAGGGGATGGGTTTGGCCATTGCCTTCAAAATACAGATGGTCCTGCGGCTCTGATAACGATGCCGCAGAAGCAGAGCCGTGTTGCTCGGCCTGGTGCTGGTAGTGCTCTTGTAAATCGCGATGTGCTTGGCCGCCAACCAGTACGGCGAGTTCATGTTCGCCAAGTTGCAAACGCTCTCGCAGGGCCTGGCCGGTTTGCAAGGTGAGGGTTCTAAGCCCCAAGGCAACGGTAAAGCGGGCGCCGCGCAAAGGGTCAGCCAGGGCATAGGCGATACGGCCATTGGCCAGGGTTTTACCGCAGCCGGTGGAGGCCATATTCACCACAAAAAGCCCCTGCCGCACCGAGCGTTCCCGAAGAGACAGCGCCATGTCTGCCGCTTTGTCTTGCCAGCGAAAGCGCGGGTTCTGGCTGCGTTTTCGAAGCCCTTTGTGCCGAGCCAGTGCTGGCAAGTGGCGCTCAACGCCTGCCAGTGCATGGCTAACTATCCCGGCTTGGGCACAGACCCCCAGCAGGTGCTCGTCCAGTGGCTGATTGAGCTCGCCCGTTGCCCTTAGGGTATTGGCGTAAAGCCGGTAGCCGGGCAACGCCGAGAGGCGACGCGGGTCCCGGCAGCGGCTTTTATCGGCGCTATGGGTGACGACCCCCAGCGAGGAATAGTAATGATCGGCCAGCATCAAGCAGAGCCGGGAAAGATGCATGATGTAAGGGCTATCAAGCCAGCGCTGCGGGCTTTGTTGCTGCTGGGCCAGTTGCAGGCGCTTGGCGATTCGGGCAGCTTGTTTTTGCCAAAGCGGGGTTGTAACCGGCAGTTCGCCATCAAAATGCCAGTAGCTTTGCAGCGCTTTGGCCGCTGCGGGCTCGACAATCTCATTCCAGCGGGCGTCGATTTTACTGAGTAGCTGCTGAAGGTGCTGGGCCTGAAGATGGTCGTCTTTGCGGCCATAGGGCTGTTGCTGGTTATGTTCGCCGAAGACAGGGTAAGCCGACAGCCGGTGGTGGCTTAAGATCAGCCAGCCAATGGCGCTGGCCAGGGGCGGCATCTTGGAAAAAGGCCGATCGCAGTGGCTGTCTAAGCCGTCTTTTTGCAGATTGGCAAGCCAGCGGGCATTGTCCTCTGGCGAGGGTTCTAGCAGCCTTTGCAGCCACTGCTCGTCGCTATCGGTGCCGACAAAGGCCTGAAAAAGACGCAGCGATATCCACTCATGGCGATAGCGATTTCGCTCGCTCAATTCGCCTTTAAGGCGGCGCTGAAACGCCAGGCAAGCTTTACCCAGGTCATGCATCAAGGCGGCCATGGCCGACAGTAGGTAAATCGCCTGGCCGCAGTGCCAGTCGTTCTCGTCATCTGAGCGCAACACATCGCGGCGGGTGATGTTGGTAGGTACCGCGCCCTGCTCGTTAAAGCGCCCGGCATCGCCCACTATCCAAACCAATTCGCTGTGGTCGTGGCCACGGATCCAATGGCAGGCCACGGCAGTATTTCGCCTGGCGGTTTTTCGCAGCAATTTTCTTAAGGTATCAAGCCCGGCTTGGGTAATGCTGGTTTGCCAGGTGCGGCTACCTCGGCGCTCGGCGAACTGGTCGAGAATACGGCGGCTCTCGGCCAAGGCTCTTTTGTCACATTGCGCGATCAGCAACACGTTCATAAGGCCGCTTCCTGCCCCAAGGTGGTAGCCGTTTCCTTGAGATGATCAATCATGAAATCCAGCGCTTCGCTCTGGGTCAGGCTCTCGATACAGCGCTGGCGAAACTGCTGTTCGTCGTCCCCTTGCATGGCACTGATAAAGGCCAAGGGCAAAATGGTGGCGTCTTTAACCAGATCGGCCACATCAAATACCAAGCCACCACGCCGGGTTTTGCCGTGCAGCACCGCCAGCCCATGGGGCAGGCCCAGCACCCAACAGGCCGTTGCGCCCAAGCCGTAAGCCAGGTAGTTGCCGTGATCAAGAAAGCGGTTGGCAGGGTCGGCACCGGTGCCGTTTTTGGCTCGCACAAAATCGCCATAGCCGGTGGCTTGGGCGGCAAGTTTGAAGAGCAGTTTGGTCAGCCGCGCTTCTTCGGTCAGTAAGGTGGTGTGGTCCTGAGCCTTGAGCACATCGGCTTGCGCCTTAGCCAGGGCCTGTTCCAACGGCGCTTTATCCAGCTTAAAGCCCGCACTGTGCAGCGCCTTATCCCTCAACCTCAACCACTGTGTTTTCAACCTGTTAATTCGTGCTAACTGCACGTTTTTGGCCGCTTGCAAACGCAGTGCGTCGTTGAACCAAAACCGTACCCAGGCTTGTAGGTATTCGGTGGGCCGGTACTCGCTTTGCGGTGAGAACCACGCCACATCCATGCCCATTTCCGTGCCGCTAAACAGCGGTGTACCCCCACCGCCACAGAAACCGACCATCACGCCAGCTTTAGCCAGCTCGCGCATCGCAGCTTGTGTGACCGAGGTGCCGGTACCTAACAACACCGTTGTGGTATTGGCGATAGGAATATTCCAATAGAGTTGACGCTGGCCTTCACCGGTGACGTATTCCACCCGGCCACGATTGACCAATACCCGGCAGTGTTGCAGGTAATAAAGGTTGGCCCTTTTTGAATGCAAAATGGTCTTCATGTCCGACGGTGTAAAATCTTGCATCAAAGCATCTCCCGCTGTGTCACTGCACCTTACCCTCTCCTAACTTCTTGCCAACACTGTGGTTTTTCACATGTCGCCTGAGGCGACATGTCAGCCGCCAAAGAGCCAGGGTTTGATTTTGTCGATATTGGCGAGAATAAGCTGTTGGGCGGCGGGGTTGCCGTCGAGCATCTTGGTGTGGATGTGCATGTCCAGTAACAGGTAGTTGGCCAAGGCAGCGCGGCTTTGCAGCAAAAGCTCACCGTTTTCCATGCCGTAGTCGGCGGCCAGGGCGGCTTGCTGGGCGGGGCTCAGGCGCGGGTCGGGTTTGATGCAAAGGGTAATGTGGGTATGCCAGGCCGTATCTTCTGGCAAGGGGGCCAAGGGCCGGCCCAAAAGATCGGGCTGGCCACGAAAGCGGCTTAGCACAAAGTCGCGATAGCCCTGGCTTTGCTCGCACCAGGCACGCAGGTGCCAGCGCTGGGCGGTTTTGACAAAACGGGTGGGGACTATCACCCGCCCTTCGCGGCTGGGGTTGGTAACGCCAAGGTAGTCCACCTCCAGCCGTTGCTGCTGGCGAAGGGCCTTGACCAGCGGGCGAATAAGCTGGGCGCTGACCCGGCGCGGGGCAAGGGCGGTGGCGCCCGCTTCGAGGTGGTAGGCCGCCTTGGGCACCGGGCTTGGGCGCTGCTGGGCGGTTACCCAGTCAAGGTATTCCCCCACATCGCCGCTAAGGAGCGTGGGTTTGAACCCTTGCGTGGGTACATAGCCTTTGGCCGAGGCGCTGTAGGCAAGCTGGTGGGGATAGCGGGCGCGGTAACTGGCCAATTCCTTGCTGGCCTGCTGGCGACCAATGGCAAAGAAGTGGCTCACATGGCCGGTGGTGACCCGGCCTTCCCAAAAGGCGAAAAGCTCGATGAGCCAGCAACGCTGATTGGCGCTGCCTTGGGCATTAACGGCATCCATGCACGACTAGGCTTTTAATTAAAACACCGCCCTACTATGCCCTTTGATGAAAAAACTTGGCAACGACCAGATATAAAAAAGCCGGCGATTTGCCGGCTTTTTTATTAAGGCCCGAAGGGGCTGTCGATGCTGTTGGCGGGCTCGGTGAACCAGCGCGGGCCTTGCTCTGTCATGTAGAAATGGTCTTCCAAGCGCACCCCGAATTCGCCGGGCAGCACAATCATCGGCTCGTTGGAAAACACCATGCCCGGTGCCAGGGGCAGCGGATTGTCTTTGACCAGATAGGGCCATTCGTGAATGTCCATACCCAGGCCATGGCCGGTGCGGTGCGGCAAGCCTGGCAGGTTGTAGTCTGGCCCCAGGCCGTCTTCAACCAAGGAGGCGCGGGCGGCGGCGTCGACATCGCCACAGGGCTGGCCCACTTGTGCGGCGGCAAAGGCGGCGAGCTGCGCTTTTTTCTCCGAGGCCCAAATGGCGCGGGCTTTGTCGCCAACATCACCAAAGCCGTAGGTGCGGGTGATGTCAGAGAGGTAGCCTTTGACCTTGCAGCCGGTATCAATCAATACCAAGTCGCCCTTTTTCAGCAGCTGCGGATCTTTCACCCCATGGGGGAAGGAGGTGGCTTTGCCAAAGAGCACGATGCAAAAGTAGGAGCCGCTGGCCCCTACCTTCTGGTGGGCCTGGTTGATAAAGCGCTCCACCTCCGTGGTGGAGATGCCTTCATAAAGGATGCTGGCCGCCGCCTTGTGCACGGCGATGGTCATGTCCATGGCGGTTTGGATAAGGGCGATTTCCGCTGCTGACTTGTGCATCCGGCAATGGGCGCTAACCTCGCCGCCATTGGTGATACTGAGCCCCGGCGCCGCCTTTTGAATGCCGTCGGCCACGAAAAAGGCGGTGGACTCGTCAATAGCCAGCACCTTGCCTGCCACCTTGGAGGCCAAAAGGGCGTAGGGGCTTTCGTGCTCGTGCCAGCCGTGAAGGGGGGCCTCAAGCAGCAGCCGTTCGCGGATGGAGTCAATCTCAAAGTGCGGCACCAAATAGCAAAGCTCGCCGCTTTGGCGCAGTAGCGCCCCCACCAGCCGCTCGCTGGGGTACCAGTCAAGGCCGGTAAAGTAGGAGAGATTGGTACCGGCGTTCAGATAAAGGGCGTCGATGCCTTTGGCCTGCATGTAGGCGCAGGCTTTTTGGATACGCGCCTGGTGCTCCTCCAGGCCGATAGCCTGGGCATTGAGGGTCATGTCAGATAGGCCCGCCAGGGCCTCGGTTGCGGTTCTGCCGCCAATTGCGTTCATGTTGATGGGTCCTTACTACACAAAAGGGCGGCCCAGGGGCCGCCTTTGAACAGGTTGTCTACTCAGGCCGATTGCGGTTTGGGTTTAAACAGCAACACACCAAATACCGGGCCGGCACTGTTGCCGGGTTCGGGCTCAAAGCGCACCCGAACCTGCTTTTTGCCTTGGGTGAGGGCCGGCGGGATGTCGTATTGCACGTCGAAAAAGGCGCCGGGCTTGTCGAAGTCCAAGGTCTGGCTGGCGATGCGCTTGCCATCAATCAGTATATGGAAAAGTCGCTTGCGCTCTTCCCCCCAATAGGTGGCCTGTAGCTTAAGCGGGCCGGGGGCGACTTTGAAGGTAAATTCAAAGAAGCCGCCGGTGCGGGCGTCGCGGCCATTGCGGCCCCGGTATACCACCGGGTAGCTGATCTCGGCTTCCAACTTGTGGTCACGCTCGGCTTGCATTTCCCCTAAGTGCATGACATCCACCGAGCGGGCAGCCAAGTCTTTAAGCCGTTCCTGCTCGGCGGCATAGGCCACTTCTTCGGCGGCCCATTGGGCGTCGTTAAAGCGCTTAAAGTACACAGCGCTGCGCCGCTGGTGATTGGCGTAAAAGGGGCTGAAGGTCATGTCTGCCGGGCGGCCAATGCCTTGGGTTTTGTAAAGGGCGCTACCTTCGTCCATGGCGGCAAAGCCTGCCAGCAAGTCGTTACCGGCCAGGGCCGGGGCGGTGCCGTCAAAGGCATCGTCTTTACTGCCAAGGTCGGCGGCCAGCACCATGGGGCCACGGAGCACCGCCACCACGCTGTCGTCGCCCTGGGTGCCTTCAAGGCGCAGGGTCATGGGCAGGGTGAGGGTGATTTCGTCCCCGGCTTTGAAGCGGCGGCTGAGGTAGGCGTAACCGCGGTCTTGGCTGACCGCCACCGGCTTGCCGTTAAGGGCCAGGGTCCAGTCGTCGCCAGCCCAGGCAGGAATGCGCATGGCAAGGGTAAAGGCTTGCTCGGCCTTCTCAACCTTTAGCTTTATCTCCCCTTGGTAGGGGTAGCTGGTATTGAGGCTAAAGGCGGCTTTGCCTTCGCGCCACTCGGCGCTGGAGGGAATGTAGAGGTTAACAAAGAAAGTGTCGGCGCTTTGCCAGTAGATGGAGTCGCCGTGCTTGGCGTTACTTTCCATGCCGGTGCCGGTGCAGCACCAAAAGCTGTCAAAGGGGGTGGAGTGCTCCCGCACCGCCCCTGACATCAGCGGCATCATGTAGGTAACCATGCCCGAGTCGGGGTCGATTTGCGCCAGGATATGGTTAAGGTGCGCCCGCTCGTAGTAGTCAAAATAGGCCGCGTTGACCCCCCAGCTATAAAGGTGGCGGGTCAACTTGAGCATGTTGTAGGTGTTGCAGCCCTCGCAGGTTTGCTCGGTGATGTGGTTGGCAATGGCATCGGGCTCGTAAAAATATTCGCGGTCGGCGTTGCCGCCAATCACGTAGGAGTGGTGCTCGGTGACGGCTTCCCAGAAAAACTGCGGTGCGGCACCTTTGCGCTGCTCGCCGGTCAGCTCATGAATGCGGGCCAGGCCAATCAGTTTGGGGATCTGGGTGTTGGCGTGGATATTGGCCAGCTCGTCCTTGCCGTCGGCCAGGGGGTCGAGCACCTTTTTGTGGTAGAGCTTTTCGGCCAGGGCCAGCCAGCGTTGGTCGTTGGTGCGGGCGTAAAGCTCGGCAAAGCTCTCGTTGATGCCGCCGTGCTCGCAGTCCAGCACCTGTTGCACCTGGGCCTCACTCAGAGGCGCAAACACCCCTTCAATGTACCCGCCCAGTTTCACCGCCACCGGCAATGCTTGGTCCAGGCCGCAATAGGTTTGGGCGTCAAAGAGGCCGGTATAGAGCTTGTGCCAGTTATAGAAGGGCACCCAGCAACCGTTGAGATCAAAGCCCGCCGAGCGGATGTCGCCCGCTTTTATCTCGGCGAAGATCTCCTTGCCATCGACGATGGATTTGTCTTTTCGCTTGCGGGTAAAGCCCGCCACGTAACCGTCGCCTTCGGCGTCCTGTACTTCGGCCAATTCGCTGATGATGTAGCTTAACCGGCGTTTCGCCTCAAGGCTGCCGGTCTGGGCGTGAAGCAGCGCCAGGGCCGACATATAGTGGCCGAGGCTGTGGCCGGCGATGGTGTCGGCTTCCCAGCCGCCGTAGACCTCGCCTTTGGGCTTGAGGCCGGCAAAGAGCCGGAAGTTATGCAAAAAACGGTCAGGCTCCAGTGCCATCAGGTAGCGGCTGTTCGCCTCTTGGGCCGTTTTAAACGCCGATGGCAGCAATCTCACCTGATTAAGGGGCAAGGCGCCGGCGGTGTTTGGCAAGGGTTTGGCCCCGGCCAATTGGCGACTGGGCTTATCGGCGCAGCCGGCCAGAGAAAGACTACTCAGGGCCGACAAAGCGGCAAGGGCGGATACGCCTTTTAAAACCTGGCGCCTGCTGGTGGTCGGGCAAAGATGGCACATAGGGGCTCCCGTTGTGGTTGTCGCCGACGTTGGTCTTTTTATCTCAAGTTATATACGGTATACGATATATAGACTAACAAACCAATTCAAGGAGCTAGGTGTGATGAAGTTAGCAGCCCTACCCCGGGCCTTGTTTTTAGGGGCCGCACTGGCCGCAGCGCCGTTAAGCCAGGCCCTGGCCTCGGCTACCGATGACGCATTTAAAAAGATTTACAGCGACGAATGGCAGTGGCGCCAAGACCAACAGAGCGTGGACGAAGACAGCCCCGCTGCCGCCATTCCCACCGCCCTGCCCGATGTCAGCCTGAGCACCCAGCAGGCCCACCTCAAGCATTGGCAACAGGTGGAAGCGGCCCTGGCCAAGCTCGATAAAAAGCAGCTGAGTTATGAAAACCAAGTCAACCTGGCGGTATACAAGACCCAGCTTGATTCCTTGATCTCCGACGTGGTGAACAAGGTGTACGAGCGTCCGCTCTCCGGCGACACCTCGTTCTGGGGCGATTTGACCTATATGGCCAAAGGGGATTTTCACAGCGAGCAGGACTATCGCCACTACCTTGAGTGGCTCTCTACCATGCCCCGCTACTTTGCACAGAACATCGACAACATGAAAGCGGGGCTCAAGCGCGGCTTTACCCTGCCCAAGATAACCCTCGACGGGCGCGACGCCACCGCCGCCTCGGTGGTGGCTGCCAAGGGCGAAGACAACGTCTTCTATACCCCCTTCAAGCACCTGCCCACCACCTTGCCCGAGGCGGTGCAAAAAGACCTTCAAGCCAAGGCCAAGGCGGCTATCGCCCAGTACGTGATACCGGCCCACCAGGCGGTGCTGGATTTTCTTCGCAAGCAATACATTCCGGGCGCCGTTACCTCCCTTGCTGCCGAAGATCTGCCTAACGGCAAGGCCTTCTACCAGTCGCAAATCGAGAAGTACACCACCCTCGACATGACCCCAGAGCAAATTCACCAAATCGGTCTGGACGAAGTGGCGCGGATCCGCGCCCGCATGCAAGAGGTGATGAAAGAGGTCAAGTTCAAAGGCAGCCTTAAGGACTTCCTGCACTTTTTGCGCACCGATCCGCAGTTCTACGCCAAGACCCCGCAGGAGCTGCTAAACCACGCCGCCTGGATAGCCAAGGAGTTTGACGGTGTGGCCGACAAATACTTTGGCCGGCTGCCAAGGCGCCGCTTTGCCATAGTGCCGGTGCCGGCCGACATTGCCCCCTTCTACACCGGTGGCCGGGGCGGCCCGGGGATCTACCTCGTTAACACCTACGATCTGCCGTCGCGGCCCTTTTACTCGCTGCCGGCCTTGACGCTGCACGAATCTGCCCCCGGCCATGCCTTCCAGATGCCGCTGGCTGCCGAGAACAAAGAGCTGCCGGTGTTTCGCCGCAACTACTACATCTCGGCCTACGGCGAAGGCTGGGCCCTTTACTGCGAAGCCCTGGGCGAAGAAATGGGGATCTACAAAACCCCTTATGAAGTCTTTGGCATGCTGAGCTACCAGATGTGGCGCGCCGCCCGCCTGGTGGTAGACACCGGCATTCACGCCAAGGGCTGGACCCGCAAGCAGGCCCAGGATTTCCTGCTGGACAACACCGCACTGTCTACCCACGAGGTGACCACCGAAGTGGACCGCTACATTGCCTGGCCCGGCCAGGCGCTGTCTTACTACCTGGGTGAAATGGCCATCGAGAAGGACCGCAAGCGTGCCGAACAGGCCCTGGGGGCCAAGTTCGATATCCGCGCCTTCCACGACACCGTGCTGCAAATGGGCTCGGTGCCGCTCAAGGTGTTGTCTGACCGCATCGACAAGTTCATTGCCGACGGCGGCCCCTCTCCTTACAACGACTAAGCAAAAGCCCGGCAGATGCCGGGCTTTTTGTTGGCAGGCGCGCCGCCAAGGTAGGAACTTTTGTGCACGCCAAGGCCGGTTTTGGCCGCCTTATCCCTTGTTAAAAACCACCTGCCGCGCCGCCCTTTGGCAACGCTTTGTTGCTAAAAGCCTGTAACGGCGCTGTGGCGCCGGGGCCTGACATATTCTGTCAAAGCCACGGCCAGCGCGGCCTTGGTGGCCTCCAAAAGTTTGAGCGAGATCTGATCATATAACGAATATCGTATAATATATTTGACATACGTTATTACACAGTGCAGTTATTAATCAGGTCAGACAGACTGTTCCGGCTTTCCCGATCTCGGCGAAAAAAGGGGTTCTGACACCGATAAGCGTGTTTAGCGAGAGAGAACCCATGACAAACCAAAAACCATTAGCAACTGGGGTTCTGGCTATCTGTGCACTGCTGGGAATAACCACACCCAGCCTGGTGCAGGCACAAGGCGCCAACACAGACAGCAGTCAGACTCAGAGTGACATTGAAGTGAAACCGGTCAGCGCCCAGACCGGCGTGGAAGAGGCCAGCGCCAAATCCAAAGACAAGAACACCGAGACCATCACCGTAACCGGCTCGCGTATTCAGCGCGCCGAGTACAGCTCCAACAGCCCGATCTCGGTGCTCACCAACAAGGAAATGAAGCTCCAGGGCACCACCAACGTGGAAGAGGCCCTGAGCCGGATGCCGCAGTTTACCGCCGACGCCAACGAGAACGTCTCCAACGGCTCTGACGGCAGCGCGCAAATCAACCTGCGCAACCTCGGCTCCAACCGGGTGCTGACCCTGATTGACGGCCAGCGCATCCTGCCCACCATGGGCATGGACATCAACTTCATTCCCTCAAGCCTTATCAAACGGGTAGACGTAGTGACCGGCGGCGCCTCGGCGGTGTACGGCTCCGATGCTATCTCCGGGGTGGTGAACTTCATCATGGAAGACAACCTCGACGGTTTTGTCTTCGACACCCAGGGCGCCGCTTATCAACACAAAAACGACAACGACTCGGTGCGCAGCCTGGTGGACAGCTACGGCTACCAGAACGCCAGCGGCTCGGTGTTTGACGGCAAGAAATACAACTTCTCCCTGGCTGGCGGCACCGATTTTCTGGACGGCAAGGGCAACATCACCCTCTATGGCACCTACCGTAAAACCAACCCCGTTACCCAGGACAAGCGCGATTACTCGGCGTGCTCGCTGAACGCCAACGACACCCTGGACGGCCTCGCCTGCGGCGGCTCCTCCAACAACCCCTGGGGCCGCTTTTTCGTGCTGAGCGGCGAGAACAACGGTGGCTCTTACAACAACCTCAAAGACGGTTCCAAAACCTGGGACACCTACAGCGATGACTACCTGTATAACTACACGCCGCTGAACTACATCCAGCGTGACGACGAGCGTTATACCGGCGGCTACATGGCCCACTACGACTTTGACAACGGCACCCGCCTGTCCAGCAGCTTCATGTACATGCATGACCGCAGCTTCTCCCAGGTAGCACCTTCGGCCCTGTGGTTCGGCTCGGACTTTGCCATCAACTGTGACAACCCGCTGATGAGCAGCCAGCAGGCCTCACTGCTGTGTGGCAGCGCCGCTGGCAGCAGCGATCAGATAGACACCTACGTGGGTTATCGCCTGGACGGCACCAATGCCCGAGCACGGCGTGACGACTTGCAGCACAGCGATTACCGCTTCAACCTGGCGGCCAGTGGCAACCTCACCGACGCCATTACCTACAACGTCAGTTACCTGCACGCCAAGGCCAATTACTCCGAGCAGTACCAGAACGACGTTGACCAGCTTAAAGCCGCCGACGCCCTGCTGGCGGTGGATGATGGCAACGGCAACGTGGTGTGTTTGTCCGGTAACAGCGGCTGCGCGCCCATCGATGTGTTTGCCTACAGTGGCATCTCCGATGCTGGCCTTGACTACATCCTCACCACCAGCGAGACCAACAGCGAACAGACCCTGGATGTATACAGCGCCTACAGCCAGATTGATTTAGACGCCTACGGCATCAAGTCGCCCTTCGCTGCCATTGGCCCGGCCATGGTGGTGGGTTTGGAGCATCGCCAGGAGGTGTATAACTTCAACGCCGACGCCGTCTCCGAGGCCAACGGCTATGAAGATGCCTACGGCAAAATCAAGGTGGACGAAGCCTACACCGAGCTGGACGTGCCGCTGGTGGAAGACGCGCCCGGCGTGAAATACCTGGGGGTTAACGGCGGCTACCGCCACTCCAAGTACAAAAACCACAACGCCAGCGACGCCTCAAGCTACAGCGCCAACACCTTCAAGTTTGAGCTGACCTACTCCCCCATCGACGATATCCGCCTGCGCTCGAGCTTCAACAAAGCCATCCGCGCCCCCAATATCAGCGAGCTGTTCTCATCGCAAAGCCTGGGTAACTACTCGGGTACCGATCCCTGCTCCGGCACCAGCCCTTCTGCCAGCCAGATTGAGTGTGCCAACAGCGGCGTAACCAGCGCCCAGTACGGCAATATCGTCGAGTGTCCGGCCGACCAGTGTGTGGCCATGTACGGCGGCAACCCCGACCTCAAGCCGGAAGAAGCCAAAACCTTCACCGCTGGTGTGGTACTGACCCCGCGCTTTATCGAGAACCTGAGCCTGAGCCTGGACTACTACCACATCAAGGTGGACGACTACATCAGCTCGGTTGACCCGACCCTGATCCTCAACCAGTGTATCGGTACCGGTTCAAGCTACTACTGTGGCCTGATCCACCGCAGCCCCAGCGCCGGCTCTTTGTTCGGCACCACCGGCTACGTTGTCTCCACCACCCTCAACACCGGCTACCTGCGCACCTCCGGTGTGGACATGAACCTCAACTACGACGTCGCCCTGAACGGCTGGGGTAGCCTCAACTTCAACCTGGTGGGCACCTGGCTCAAAGACATGACCACCGAGCCCCTGCCCGGTCTTGGCAGCTTCGACTGTAAAGGCCTGTACGGCCCCACCTGTGGCCAGCCTTCACCGGAATGGCGCCATAACGCCCGGGTCACCTGGGACACCCCCTGGCATGGCCTGGAAGTCTCAGCCCTGTGGCGCTATATCGGCAGCGTGAACCTCTCCACCAACGACAACAACCCGCTGCTGGCCGGCGACAGCACCTTCTATGTCAGCGACCATATCCAGGCTTACAGCTACCTGGACCTGGCCGCCAACATGCCGCTCACCGACAACATTCAGGTGCGCATTGGTGCCAACAACCTGCTGGACAAAGATCCGCCGATCATCGTCAGCAACCTGGCCACCGGTTTTGTCAACGGCAACACCTACCCTGGTATCTACGATGCCCTGGGCCGCGAGCTCTACGTCGGGCTCACTGCCAAGTTCTAAAACCGTCATGGCAACACTTTTGGCCCCTGTTAGGGGCCTTTTTTGTGGCGCCGTGTTGATAGAGGCCCCTGATATCTCCCCATAAAAAAGCCCCCGCAAGCGGGGGCTTTGGGGTTTATGGCCTTTAATCTTTAACCAGCTCCACCGTGGTGGGGCCGTCGCCAAGGGGGATAACGTAGCGCCCCTCGGCCTTTTGCAGGCTTGCCTTGGGGCGATAAGCGCCGCCCAAGGCCTCGATGCTGAGCATGGCGTTTGCGGTGTGGGCATCTTTGGGCGCCAGGGTCAGGCGCACCGTGCCGTCTTGCCCAAGGGTCAGCTGGCGAAAGCGGCCGGCATCGAGGGTCAGATACAGCTTTTGCGGCGCCAGGTAGGCACGGTTTTGAAAGGCGTCTTTGGGGGTGAGGGTCACCGCTTTACCTTGCTCACTGACGCTGCCACCAAAACCCAGCCAGCCAAAGCGGGGGTCTTTGACCAGATAACTGCCAATGCCAAAGGCGTGGCCGAAAAAGCTGGTGCCGTAGTCGCCGCTGTAAGGGTCAAAACGCAGCATGTCGGGGAAGCTATGAAAAGCCGCCGAGGCAAAGCCGTGCTGGTCGATATTGGTCAGGCCGCCCATCATGCCGCCGTAGGCCACCCGCAGCAGGTACAGATCCCCCGGGTTTTGCCGGTAGCTGTCGAGCAGCGGCAAGGCGTTGATGGTGGAGCCGTAATGGTGCAGCTGGCGCTCGATGCGGCTGTATTTACCGGCGTAGAGAAAATCCCAAAAGCGCCGGGCGCTGCCGTTGTAGCCCCAGTGCGGCTGGGTGAAGTCGTAGCCGAGAATCACCTCGCGGGTCTCGTTGGCCTGCTGGGTTTTGCCAAAGTGGCGCATCCAGGCGTACACCTCCTCCTGGCCGGTAGAATCCCAGGGCATTTCGCTACCGAAGGGGTACTTGAGAGACGCCCAGTGCTCGGCGCGTTTTTTCATGGCCGCTTCCAGGCGGTCGGCCTCGGTATTGAGGCCTTCTGAGCGCAAGTCGGCCAGGATGGCCACAAACACGCTGCCTTCCATCTGCCCGAATTGGGCGTAATGGGGGGCAAGCTCGGTCATGGCCATGCTGGTGTGGTAGGCCTGCTCCAGATACCAGTGCCAGTCGTGGGCTTTCACCAGCCCCTGGTGGAAGCGGGCCAGGCGATACAGTACCCACTGGGCGGCGGCGACATGGGGATAGTTGTAGGAGCGGCCCACATCGGCGGCGTCTTTTTTGTTCCAAGACGCCCAGGTGCTCCAATCGACGTTTTTGTCATAGGCAAAAGCGGGCAGCGCCTTGGGGTCGTAATAAAAGAGGCTTTTTTTAACGCCGTACTGCTCAGGGCCACTTTTTACCTGCAAGCGGCCATCCAGCACCTGGGTGTAAAAACGCTCGAACTTGGCCACCTCGCTGGCGTCGGGCTGGCCCAGCTCCTTCATGATGGCGGCCAGCCAGGGGCCGGCGCCCCCTTCGTCACTCAAACCGGCTATCCACACCCGCGGTTCTTGCAAAACAAGGTGGCCCGCTTCGTTATCAAAACCCAGCACCGCCGGGCCGCGGCCAAAGGGGTCGTCTTTGCCTTCATACCATTGCTGGTGGTAGAGGAACTGGCCCATTTTGGCCACGGCCTTGGCCATGGGATCGGTCACAAAGTAGTGGATGCTTTGCTCACTGCCGTCCTTGTAGCGGATATCGAGCCGCGCCCGGCCCCAGGCTTTGCCGGCCACCTTGAAATGCTGCCAGTCGCCTTTGGCCGGTGCCGGGGTGATGGCCAGGGCGCCTTGGGGGCTAACGGTGATAGCGGCAATGGGGCTTGGGCTATTCAAAAACAGCTCGGCCGGCATATCGGTAGGCACCACGTAACCGGGAATGCCCACCGCCACCGGCCGCTGGTTGGCCTGCAAGGTGCTTTCAATACCGCGAATGGAAGGCGAAAGGGCAAAGCGCAGCGCCGTTTGCAGCGTTTCACCGGCTTTTAGCACCCGGCTGGTGGGGTCGTTCCACTGCTTGGCGCCTTGCCAGTCGGTGTCGCTAAAGCCCTTGCTCAGCACCTGCCAGTCATAAAAGCCTTCAAAGGTGTGGGTGCGGTGGGTGGGGTCGTTATAAATCTTGGGGCTGCCATCGGCGTTTTTGGCGTCCAGCAGCGGCCGCCAGTTTTCAAGCCCGGCGTTTTGTTTGGGCAACACCAGCAGCGCCGGGCCCTTGCCATTAAGGCGGGCCACCTGCACATAGCCGCCGTCACGGCCCATATAGGGCTCGGCGTAGCTGGCCTGCTCGTGGGCCTCATCTAGGGTGCGGCCGGTGATGATGTTGTCAAACACCATGGGAATGCCCAAGCCACCAAGCTCGATGTCCCGGCCGCTGTGGTTAATCAGGGTAAAGCGCAGCACCAATTGGCCGTCTTGTTGCAGCCAATCCCGGCGCACCTCAAGGGGAATGCCGGCCAAATCGGCGCTGATATCGCTACTGGCCAGCAGCTCACCGCCAGCCTTTAGCGGCTTCACCTTGGTGGTGGCAAGGGCGCTGGAGAAATCCTGCCAGCCCCCCTCCCCCACAAAGCGCAGGCGAATGTCGATATCCCCCAGTTGGTAATAACCCGGGCCCTTGCGGTCGCTGTGGGCCGAGGGCAGAAAGTCAAACCCGCCAGCATCCTTGGGCTTCATGGCCAGCAGGGTCTGGGCATCGTCACTGAACGTGAGAGTAAATTGCGGCGTATTGATGGTCTGGGCCTTGGCACCGACGCTGGCAACCGCCAGGGCCAGCAGGCTTAGCTTAAAAGGCGTGAAACGGCATGGCATTGTCATTTAAACCCTTTTTGTCAAAGGCCCAGAGGGCTTAGGTAGAGGTGCAGGGCGTAGGGGCCCTGATGCTCGGCCGGCAATAGCCGGTACGGTTTATAAGGCAGCGCGCCCCAGCTGGTGTCGCCCCCCAAGCCGCGCTGGCGAAGGTCGAGGGTAACTTCGGTCAGCGGCCGAGGCTGGATATCGCTGGTGTGGCGGTTGGGGCCGTCTTTGGGCTGGTCAAAATCGGCCAGGGTGTTGTGGTGGGCGCCAAAGTCAAAGGTGGGCCCGCCGGTAATACGCAGGCCAATACCGGCGCCGTTGGTCAGGGCCAGCCAGCGGTTGTCGCTGCGGTTACCGTTTTCCTGGGGGCGAATGTAGGGGGTGTAAAGCTCGCTCACCTTGGCCTGGTAAATGCCGAGGTAGGCGCTTTGCTTGCGATCCTGATAGTTCTCCTGGGGGCCACGGCCATACCAGCGCGCTTGGTCAAACCCTTGAGGCATCTGGAATTTCACCCCAAAACGCGGCATCTCCGGCAAGTCTTTGGCAAGCTGCGCCTGGTAATCGAGGCGAATAACACCGCCGGGGCTGATGCGATAATCCAGGCTCCCTTGGCTGTGCAGGGTGGGAAAGGCGAGCGCCAGGTGCAACCGCAGGTCGGCGCCGTCTTTTTGCACCTTCACCAAGGTGACTTCGGCCTTGGCGGCCGCCTCTTTGTAAAAGGCCGCGCTTTGCTGGCCAAACTTGTTGCCGTAGTCGTTATCGGTAAGCGGCCGCCAGAAGTTGGGAAAGAGCCCCTCCTTCAAGGTTTCAACCCCTTTGACCCGGTAGCTTTCCAGGCGGCCATTGAGGGTGTTAAAGCGCATGGCAACAGCGCCGCTGGTTACGCTCACCTCGCCATAGCGCTGGCTGACCTCAAGGGCCGGGCCTTTGGTAGCCGGGGCCAGAGGCGGCGCTTTTTTCAGCACGAACTGCTCGCTTGCCACTTCAAAATCCGCCGGGCTGTAGGGGGTGGCGGCCTTTTGGAAAAAGTTGAAGGTCACGGCGTATTCGTGGCCGGGCCGGTAGTGAAAATCGGCCAACTGGCCGAGGGCAAAGCGCTGGCGGGCACGGGGCGCCGCCACCAGCGCCGGAGTGGCACCGGTGAGGATGGGCTGGCCGTCTTCGAGCAGCGTCCAGCGGCCGTAAAAACCGGTCAAATCAGTAAAATAAAAGCGGTTTTCAAGCTGGTACTGGCCGTGTTCAGTGCGGCTGATGGCCAGGTTTTGGTAGGTCTTTTTCACCTCAATCAGGGCCGGGTGCGGGCTGCGGTCACTGCTGACCAGGCCATTGGCGCAGAAGTTGCCGTCGTTCTGGCCGCCGGGGGGCTCAAAATCGCCGCCGTAGCCGAAATAGGCGCGGCCTTCGGCGTCGTGTTTGAGTAGCCCCTGGTCAACCCAATCCCAGACGTAGCCGCCTTGCAGTTGCCGGTGGCTGCGCACAAAGTCCCACAGCTCCTTGAGGTTGCCGTCGCTGTTGCCCATGGAGTGGGCGTATTCGATCCAGATAAAGGGGCGGTCGGGGTATTTGCCGAGATACTTGTCGGTGAGCATCTCCCGGTCGGCGTACATCCAGGAGATGATGTCGGTCATCTTCTGGTGGAACCAGAAGCGGCGGAACTCAAACTGCACTACCCGGCTTGGGTTCATGGCCTTGGCCAGGCGGTACTCGGCAGCCATGTTGGCACCGGGGCTTATTTCATTACCCAGCGACCAGGAGATGATGGACGGGTGGTTGCGGTCACGCAAAATCATGCCCCGCAGCCGGTCGAGGATGGCCTCTTTAAACTGCGGATCGTTCCCCAGGCCATGCTCGTCAAAGCCGTAGCCGTGGGCTTCGAGGTTGGCCTCGTCAATCACGTACAGGCCAAACTGGTCGCACAAACGGTACCAGTAAGGGTCGTTGGGGTAGTGGGAGCTGCGCACCGCGTTGATGTTGTTTTGCTTCATCATCTTGATGTCGCGCAGCATGCTCTCACGGCTGATGGTCTGGCCCGTTACCGGGTCGTGCTCGTGGCGGTTGACCCCTTTGATGGTCACCGCCTCGCCGTTCACCAAAAGCTGGCCGCCTTTGAGCTCGACGCTTCGAAAACCAATGGCTTGGCTGACCACTTGGCTGACTTTGCCGCCGTTTTTAAGGGTCAGCTCCAGGCGATAAAGGTTGGGCTGCTCGGCCGACCAGGCCTTGACGGCAGGGAGCGTGGCCTTGAGTGTGGCCTTACCGTGGCTCGCCGGCGCCAGGGCCAGAGCCTGGCTTTGCTGCCAGATAACCTTGGCGCCGTCATAAAGGCGGGCCTCAACCTCGCTGCTGGCCGGGAATGGCTCGGTGTTGGCCAGCTCTACCGCCAAATCCAGCGTGCCGTCCTGGTAGTGATTGCTCAGCCCCGCCAGGGCGTGAAAATCCCAAAGCGCGGTTTTAGGCACCATCTTTAGCTGCACATCGCGGGGAATGCCGCTCATACGCCAAAAATCCTGGTCTTCCAGGTAGCTGCCGTCGCTGTAGCGATACACCTCTAGTGCCAGGGTGTTGGCGCCGGGGTGCACCAGCTCGGTGATGTCAAATTCGGCCGGGAGCTTGGAGTCCTGGCTGTAGCCCACCTTGGCGCCGTTCACCCACACATAAAAGGCCGATTTGACGGCGCCAAAGGTGAGGATAATGCGCTGGCCATCGCTGCCCGCAGGCAGGGTGAAGTCGCGCCGATACGAGCCCACCGGGGCATAGCTGTGGTCAATGAAGGGCTTTTGCGGCTTGAAGGGGTAACCGGCGCTCACATAGATGGGGTAGTCATAGCCCTGCATCTGCCAGTTGCCGGGCACCGCTATCGTCGCCCATTGGCTGACATCAAAATCGGGCCGGTAAAAATCTTGGGGCCGGCCTTCTGGCGTAGGGGAGAAATGAAAGGCCCACTGGCCATTAAGGGAGAGCTGCTGGCTCGACGCCCCTTCTTCCCCGGCGGCCGCCAGGGCGGCGCTCTGGTAGGGGGTGAACCAGGCCCTTGCCGGTAATTTGTTTATCCGAAACACCGCCGGGTTTTCCCAGTCGTTGTCATGGCTGATGGCCGCAGGCGGCACCTGCTGGCAGGCCGATAACAACAGACTCAAAAGTGCATAGAACGGGGCTTTTCGGATAACGGTCACGGCAGTCTTCCTTAAATAAAAAAAGGGCCCGCAATGGCATCACCATCGGGGCCCTTTGGGCGGACTTAAGCCTTGAGGTAGGTCGTCCTGGTATGGGTGTAAAACGCTTTGGCAGCCCTGCCCTGCTCGCGGGCGCCGTAGCTGGAGGCGCCCACGCCGCCAAAGGGCACGTGGTAGTCGATACCGGCGGTGGGCAGGTTGATCATCAACATGCCGGCACGGGCGTAGCGTTTGAAATGCTCGCTGTATTTAAGCGAACCGGTGCAAAGGCCGGCCGAGAGCCCAAAGCGGCTGTCGTTGACCATGGCCAGCCCCGCCTCGTAATCGGCCACCCGAAACACCGCCGCCACCGGCCCGAAGATCTCTTCCTGGGCGATGGGGTCTGTGGCTTTGGCGTGGTCAAAAAGGGTGGGGGCGAAAAAGCACTCGGGCAAGGCCTCGGCGCTACCGCCAAACACCAGTTGGGCACCGGGGTGGCGCTCCATGGCGGCGCTCTGGCGGCTGATAAGCTCCTTCTGGCCTTTTGAAGCCAGTGGCCCGATGTGGGTGCCAGTATCCAGCGGATCGCCCAGGCGATGCTCGCTGATGCGAAGGCTCAGGCGCTCGACAAAAGCATCGGCGATGGCCTCTTCAACGATAATGCGCGAGGTGGCGGTGCAGCGCTGGCCAGCAGCCAGAAAGGCGCCGTTAAGGGCGGTTTCCACGGCGCTGTTAAGGTCGCAATCTTTGAGTACCAAGAGCGCATTGACGCCGCCCATCTCGGTTTGCACCGCCACGCCGCGCTCGGCAGCGGCCATGCGCACCTTCTTGCCGGTGGCCACCGAGCCGGTAAAGCTCAGGGCATCTACGCCGGGGTGGCTGCAAATGGCCGCGCCGGTCTCGCCGGCGCCCAGCACCATATTGACCGCGCCGGGCATAACGCCCGCTTTGGCAATAATTGCCATCAGCGCCGCGCCGGTGGCAGAAGAAAGCTCAGAGGGCTTCCACACCACGGTGTTGCCAAAGGCGAGCGCCGGGGCGATTTTCCAGGCTGGAATGGCGATGGGGAAATTCCAGGGAGTGATTTGGCCAATCACCCCTTTGGGGGCGTATTCGATTTCCACCATGGCGCCATTGCGGGTGGACTCGAGCCGCTCGCCGACAATGCGCAGGGCTTCGCCGGCAAAAAAGCTGAAGATCCGGGCGGCGCGGCCCACTTCGCCCTTGGCATCGCCGAGGGTCTTACCGGTTTCCCGGGCGATCAGCCGGGCCAGTTCGTCGCTTTGGGCGTTGATAAGGCTGGCCACTCTTGCCAAGGCGTCGGAGCGGGCCTCGATGCCCTGGTCGCGAAAGCGGCCAAAGGCCTCCTCGGCGCTGGCTACCGCCTTGGCAACCAGGGCGGCGTCTGCCACCGGAATGGCCACTTTGAGGTCGGTGGCATCGGCGGGGTTGTACTGGGCCAGCTGGGCCTCGCCCGCAACCAGCTCGCCGCCAATATGGTGAGATAATTCAATAACCTGCATTACAACTTTCCTTACACCACCAAGAAACCTTCAGGGAAGGGCTCCTGGTCATCAATCCAAATCTGGTTAAAGCCGGTGGCATAGGCCGTTCCCTGGATGGAGGGAATGATGGCGCTTTGCCCGGCAAGCTCGGTGGCCGCTTCCACCCGGCCGATAAAGCGGCTTTTGATATAGCTTTCGTGGATAAAGGTATCGCCGGGTTTGAGCACGCCCTTGGCCGCGAGCTGCGCCATGCGCGCCGAGGTGCCGGTGCCGCAGGGGCTGCGGTCTATGGCCTTGTCGCCGTAGAACACCGCGTTGCGGCCATGGGCATCGCTCGATGCCGGTTTGTCGGCCCACAGCACATGGCTGACGCCATTGATGGCAGGATTTAAGGGGTGTACCGGCTTGAACTGGGCCTGCACCGCGGCGCGAATTTGCGGGCTTAACCGCAGAATGTCACTGGCCGTGAGGCTGTCGAGGCCGCCATAACCCGGCTGCGGGTCGACGATGGCGTAGTAGTTGCCGCCGTAGGCCACATCCAGGGTCAGGGGGCCAAAACCGGGCACTTCAATCTCGATACCTTCGGCGGCCAGATAACTGGGCACGTTGCGCAGCTTGACCCATTCGACCTTGGCGCCGGTTTTCTGATATTCCACTTCGATAAGCCCGGCCGGGGCTTCCATCACTAGGCGCCCCTCGGTCTTGGGGGTAATAAGGCCGTGTTCCAGGCCAAAGGTGATGATGCCGATAGAGCCGTGGCCGCACATGGGCAGGCAACCACTGGTCTCGATAAACACCACCCCAAAATCGGCGCGCGGGTCCTTGGCCGGGTAAATAAAGCCGCCGGACATCATGTCGTGGCCACGGGGCTCGAACATCAGGCCCTTACGGATCCAGTCAAACTGGGCCATAAACTGCTGGCGCATGTCGCTAAGACTTTCGCCGCCAAGGGGCGGATGGCCGCCAACCACCAGGCGTACCGGGTTACCGGCGGTATGCCCATCGATACAGAAAAAGGTATGCCTCATGGTGCGGCCTCGACCGTTAGCGTTGGGTAGGACGGGTGGCGGCGGCTTTTTCCACCATGGCAATCACCTCTTCGCGGCGTTTGCCGGCCAGCGGCAGGCGAGGCATACGCACCCGCTCGGAGCCGCGGCCCATGATCTCTTCGGCAAGCTTGATGGCTTGTACCAGATCGTAACCGGCATCGAGGTGCAGCAGCGGCATGAACCAGCGGTAGATCTCAAGGGCGCGGGCCATATCGCCTGCTTTAAAGGCTTTAACCAGTTCCACTGACTCTTGCGGGAAGGCCGAGGTCAAACCGGAGATCCAGGCGCAGGCGCCCAGCATCATGCCTTCGAGGGCCACGTCATCAAGGCCGGCCAGCACGTGGAAGCGGTCGCCATAGGCATTGATAAGGTCGGTGTAGCGGCGGGTATCGGCGGCGCTTTCCTTGATGGCAACGATGTTGTCCACCTCAACCAGCTTGGCCAGGGACTCGATACCGATATTTACCCGGTAAGAGGTGGGGTTGTTGTAGAGCATGATCGGCAGGTTGGTGGCAGCGGCCACGGCCTTGAAGTGGGCGATCAGCTCGTCTTCGGTGGGTACATACACCATGGCCGGCAGCAGCATCAGGGCGTCGGCGCCCAGCTTCTCGGCGTCTTTGGCAAAGGCGATGGCGCGCTCGGTGGTGAACTCGGACACCCCGGCGATAATGGGGCTCTTGCCTTTGGCTTCCACGGCGGCAGCTACCACGGTGCGCTTTTCTTCGGGCTCCAGGGAGTTGTTCTCACCGCAGGTACCGATGATCACCAGGCCATCGACACCGTCATCGAGCAGATTGGTAAACCCTTGCTGGGTAGCCTTGAGATCGATTGCGAGGTTTTCGTCAAACTGCGTGGTTGCCGCAGGGAACACACCGGACCATTGCATACTCATCATTTCCTCACTGGATAGTTACAACTTTAAATTCAAATATACATTATATCGTATACCAAATTGGTTCAAGCCGTTATCTGTGACAGCTTGGTGAAATCTGAGCCAGGCCACATTTTTATTGGCCTAGCAGCCAAAACGCGCAAGCGAGAAAGGCGCCAGGGGCTGCGCCATTTTTTCGCCGCTTAGCAACTGGCCAAGCAAAGTCGCGGTGGCCGGCGCCAGGGTCAGCCCCAGGTGCTGGTGGCCAAAGGCATAAAAGAGATTGCTGGCTTTGTCGCTCTGGCCCATGGCCGGCAGGTAATCGGGCAGGGTCGGTCTGGCGCCGTGCCACTGGCTGAGGTTATGGGCAAAAGGCAGGCCGAGCTCGGCCGCGTGGCGCAGCAGTTGCTGCCATTTGCGCGGGTCGGGTTTGGCATCAAGGGAGCTCAGCTCCACAAAGCTGCAGGCCCGCAGCCGGTCGCCAAAGCGGGTCACTATCAGGGAGCGGTCTTCAAACACCACCGGCGGCAAACCGGCAGGCCAGAGGCTGTCGTCGCAGTCGGCTTCGATGTGATAGCCGCGCTCGGCCATCAGCGGCACCCCAGGGTGGATACTGGCCAGCACTCTGGCCGAAGCGGCCCCGGCGCATACCAGGATTTTGTCAAAGTCCGCCCCGCCGGGTAGCGTCGCCCTGCCCTCCTTGATAACCAGCGGCGCGGCGCTTTGGCTCAGCCACTGGCCACCCCGGGCGATAAAGGCGGCTTTTAACGCCTTGGCCAAAGCTTGATGGCGGGCAACCTGGCCGGTGCCGGTAAAGGCGATGCCCCCTTGCAGCGGCTCGGTTATTTTTTTCTCCAGCACTTCCAGCGCTTCTTGAGAAAGCGGCGCAAAGGCAGCGGTGCCAATATCGGCCTGCTGCCAGTGCTGCAAGCCCTTGGTAGCGCTTTTGGACGACTCCCACAGCACCCAGTGCCCGGCGTTTTGCACCAAGGCCGGCTCGCCCAGCTCCTCGGCCAAGGCAGCCCAGGCCTTGTCGGCATTGGCCACCAGGGCGCCAAGGGCGGCCTTGCCTTTGGCAAAACGGCGAGGGGTAGCGGCTCTAAGGTAGCGCCAGATCCAGCGATAAATGCCGGGGGCGGAGAAATCAAAATCCAGGGCGCCCCCTACCCGAAACAGGCGACCAGGGGCCGAGCGGATGGCGGCGATGGACGCCAGGGGCGCCGGCTGCTCGGTGGCAATGTGGCCGGCGTTATTCCAAGACGGCGCCGCCAGGGCCGGATCGTCGTCCAGCACCGTGACATCAAAGCCGCGGTTTTGCAGGTGAAAGGCACAGCAGCGGCCCACTACGCCGCCACCGATGATCGCAATACTGGGCACCTTCTGCTCCGTCGTCCTGAGAACCTTATTCCGTATACTATATATAAAATACGAAGTGAGCAACGCACCACAGAACCTGCCACAGCGGCGTTTTGGCGCCATAAAAAAAGCCAACCCGGAGGTTGGCTTTTTGGCTTATTCGGCCTGGAGCTGCTGGCGCAGATCGTCCAGGGTGCCTTTGGTGTGGTCTTTGATGAGCTTTTTGACCAGCTTGGCGTCGCGGGCCATCCAGGCATCAAAGATCAGTTGATGCTCGTGGAAGGCGCTCTCTTCACGATTGGGTGGCTCAAGGTGCTTGCGCACGTAACGCTCGGACAGCAAGTGCAGCTTGAGCAGTACGTTCTGGGTGACGCTACGCTTGGCCGGGGCCGTCAGCGCCAGGTGGAACTGGCGGTTGATGGACACCGCATCGGGAGAGCACTCATCCGACAAGGCGCGTAGCTTGATGAACACCTGCTCGGCATAGGCACGCTCTTCGTCGGTTGCAACTTTGCAGGCGTCGGCAGCGGCCTCTGGCTCCACCGTCATGCGCAGGTGAAACACATCTTCGGCTTCGTCTATGGTCAGCGGGCGGACCAAAAAGCCCCGGTTGGGGTGCGAGATCAGCAGGCCGTCGTGTTCGAGACGGGTCAGCGCTTCTCGCAGCGGGATCTTGCTGACCCCCAAGCCCTTGGACAGGGCATCCTGGCGGATCGGCTTGGAAGGGGCCATGTCATTCGACAGGATCCGTTCGCGCAAGATCTCGTAGGCCTGTTCGGACAGGGTCTTGACCACAATTGATGACATATTGGCTCCGAAGCCTAACGGCGGTTTCTGCAAAGCGCGGTGCTGGCACGAAAGAGGATAGGCTTATCTAGGTGCGGTATAAGTAACAAGCTTAGGCAAACATTATACTATATACCCGCTGCACTGCCTACTGCCTGGCGCCTCGGGCTTTTATACAGTGTGTTTGCCAAGGATTGCCAAAAAATGAAAAGCCGGGGTAGAACCCGGCCTTTTTTATTCCGCTTCCAGCGCAGCCTCGGGCGCCTCATCTTTGCTCTTTTTTTTATCGAAGCAAAAGATGTTGGCGTAGCAATAGAAGATGGAAATCGACAGCCCGATAAAGTGATACCACAAATACGGCAGGTAGGCGGTGGTGGCTACCCCCAGGGTGGTGGCCATAAAGACGCCGCCATCGGTCCAGGGGATCATCGGGGTGGTGACTGTGCCGCCCGCCTCGGTGTTACGAGACAGCACCCGCCGGTCCACCCCCAGCTTGTCGTAGTTCTTGGCAGTAATAGTGGTAGCGGTGATAAGCGACACATAGGCCGCGCCCCCCAGGAAGTTCCCCAAGAAGCCAGCAAAGATGGTGGACAGCCCCAAGCGCCCCTGATTGGTGGCCCAGCGCTGCAGGCCGTTGGAGATGGTGGCAAGCACCCCGGTGACTTCCATCAGGCCGCCAAGGCCAAGGGCCAGCATCACCAGCATGATCACCTCCAGCATAGAGACAATGCCGCCGCGGTTAAGCAGGATATTGAGAAAATCGAGGCTTGATTGAATGTGGTTGCCCTCGTAGAGGGTCTTGATGGCCGCCACCAGCGGCATCTGCTCGAACAGGCAAGCCCACACCACCCCCAGCACGGCGCCAAAGAAAATCACCGGCACTGACGGCAACTTCATCACCAGCATGGCGATCACCGCCAGCGCTGGCAGCAGCATGTACCAAGCAATTTGATATTGCCCAGCCAGCGCTTCCATCACCTGGGTAGCCCGGCCGACGCTGCCGCCATGGCCGTACTGAAAGCCCACCAGCAAAAACAGCAAACCGCTGAGGGTCACTGCCGGCACCGCCACGTAGAGCATGGATTTTACGTGGTCGATAAGCCCCACTTTACACAGGGAGGCGGTCATGACCGTGGTATCAGACAGCGGCGAGAGCTTGTCGCCCACGTAGGCGCCGCTGATCACCGCCCCCGCCACCAACGGCATGGGGAAGTTAAAACCGGCGCCAATACCCATCATCGCTACCCCAGCGGTACCGGCGGTACCAAAGGAGGTGCCGGTGGCAAGGGAGGTGATCATGCAGATAAAAAACGCCGCCATCAAAAAGATGTTGGGGTCCATCACCGACAACCCCAGGTAGATGATGTTGGGCACGATGCCACCGGCCATCCAGCTGCCAATGAGGGCGCCAACGGCGATCAGCACCAAAATGGCATCCATGCCCTGGTTAATGCCGGCAGTAATACCGTCTTGCATGCGGCCGTAATCGAGCTTGAGGTATTTACCAAAGCCCAACATCACAAACCAGCAGCCCAGCAGCGCCAGTTGGATGGCCATCTCCAGCACATGGACGAACAGGAAAATCACCCCGATGATGGCCAGGGCCAGCAGCGAGATCTCCAGGGCATTGGGTAGGCGGCGGGAAGAGGGCTCTGTCATAACTGAAATCCTAACGCGTTGTTTTTATATGAATGAAGTCGCCAGCATCGCTTTGGGGCGCCGCTAAAAGCAGGGCCGTTACCAGGCCATTGCGCCGCCGCCAACAAAGCGAATAAAAAATACCGTATACGATTTAAAAAGAGAGAACAACAGCTCATACCGACACCAGAGGCGCCGGAAAGTGACCTGCGTCATAGGATGAAAAACAATCTGGATTGAACGTCTTGGTGGATTCAGCGAGGAAAAGGGGAGAGCCAAGCGGAATATCAGACACAAAAAAGCCCCGCCAGGTGGCGGGGCTTTCAGCTTTATACAGCGACCATTACTTGGTGGTCAGCTTCTCGCGGATACGTGCGGCCTTACCGGTACGGCTGCGCAGGTAGTACAGCTTGGCACGACGAACGTCACCACGACGCTTGACCTCGATCTTAGCGACCAGAGGACTGTGGGTCTGGAATACGCGCTCAACGCCTTCGCCGTTAGAGATCTTACGAACGGTGAAAGCAGAGTGCAGACCGCGGTTACGGATAGCAATAACCACGCCTTCAAAGGCCTGCAGACGCTCTTTATCGCCTTCTTTAACACGGACGGAAACAACCAAGGTATCGCCCGGTGCAAAAGCGGGGACGTCCTGTTTCAGCTGCTCGTCTTCAAGTTGCTTGATGATGTTGCTCATAATTTCAAGTTCCCTAGGTGTAACTGAGACTTAACTGTGATCCGCCTGTTCGCGGATAAATTCAGCAAGAAGTTTTTCCTGCTCGTCAGTCAGAGCTAGGTTGTCCAGCAGATCCGAACGCCGCTGCCAAGTCCGCCCCAGTGACGCTTTTAAGCGCCAGCGGCGGATGGCTTCGTGGTCACCGCTCAAAAGCACATCCGGTACCTTTTGCCCGTCAAGGACTTCCGGTCGCGTGTAGTGGGGGCAATCAAGTAGCCCCGTCGCGAAGGAGTCTTCCTCGGCGGACTGTTCATGACCCAGTACCCCCGGCACCAGCCGGGCAACCGCATCAATCAGTACCATGGCGGGGAGTTCCCCACCGGAGAGGACGTAATCGCCGATGGACCATTCTTCGTCCACCAGTGATTCAATCACCCGCTCGTCTATGCCTTCGTAGCGGCCACACACCAGGACCAGGTTTTTGGCCTGGACCAGGCTTCGGACGCCGTGTTGGTCAAGCTTTCGCCCCTGGGGGGAAAGATAGACCACCTTAGCCTGTTCGCCCGCTGCGCTTTTGGCGGCAGCAATGGCGGCTTGCAGCGGTTCGACCTTCATCAGCATACCGGGGCCGCCGCCATAAGGCCGGTCGTCCACGGTGCGATGCTTGTCGGAGGTAAAATCACGAGGATTAATACACTCCAGCTGCAATAAACCTTTGTCGATGGCTTTTCCCATCACGCCATGATCGGTCAATGCCCGAAACATGTCAGGGAAAAGGGTCACTATCGCCAGCTTCATCAGAAGCTGGGATCCCAGTCCACTTCGATGACACCGGTATCGGTGTCGACCTTTTTAATGAACTGATCCATGACGAAGGGGATCAATCGTTCACGTTGACCAAAGCTGTCGCGGCTGTTGGCTTTCACCACCAGCACGTCGTTGGAGCCGGTCTCCATCAGATGGTCTACCTGGCCAAGGTCGTAACCCTGGAGGTTTACCACGCGGAGCCCTTCCAGATCGCGCCAGTAGAAGTCACCCTCAGCAAGCTCCGGCAGCTGCTCGGCGGGGACAGCGATGTCCAGGCCGTTCAGAAGCTCGGCGCCATTGCGATCGGTAATTTGGTCCAAGAGCACAACGAGGCCCTTGTTGTGGCGTCGCCATTTGACGATGCCGGTTTCCTGCCAGGTCCCATCACGGCCCAAGAGCCAGGGTTGGTAGGAAAAAATGTTTTCCGGGTCATCGGTGAAGGAATTCACTTTTACCCAACCTCGGATGCCGTAAGGCGCGCCGAGCTTGCCAACAGTGATCTTTTCCATGAAAAGCCCTTACCTCTACCGAAAAACTTAAGGCTATTAAGCCTTGTTGCTCTTAACCAGTTGAGCAACGCGATCGGTCATGGAAGCACCCTGGGAAACCCAGTGAGTGATGCGATCCACGTCCAGACGCAGTTTCTCTTCCTGGCCACGGGCTACAGGGTTGAAGAAGCCAACGCGCTCGATGAAACGCCCGTCGCGGGAGTAACGGCTGTCAGCAACGACAACTTGATAGAACGGACGCTTCTTAGCGCCGCCACGTGCCAAACGAATGGTAACCATACCGTCCTCTTGGTTGATACAAGTGAATGGCGGGCCCACGAGGGGACCCATGCTGTAAAGCCCGGCAATTTTACTCAGATTGCTCGCTTTTGCAAGAAAAGGCGGCGAAGGGGGCAAAGAAACAAAAAAGGTGGCCCAGGCCACCTTTTTTTACGGCTTAGAATTTGGGCATGCCGCCAGGTGGCATCATGCCTTTCATTGAGCGCATCATCTTCATCATGCCGCCCTTGCCGGACATCTTTTTCATCATTTTCTGCATTTGGGTGAACTGCTTCAAAAGCTTATTCACTTCATGCACTTCCACACCAGCGCCGGCAGCGATGCGGCGCTTGCGCGCGCCTTTGATGATGTCGGGAGTGCGGCGCTCGCCAGGGGTCATGGAGCTGATGATGGCGCCCAGGCGCTTGGTCATCTTGTCGTCCATCTGGCCTTTGATCTGCTCAGAGATCTGGCCCATGCCCGGCAGCTTGGTGAGCATGCCCATCATGCCGCCCATGTTATTCATCTGCTCGAGCTGTTCGCGAAAGTCCTCGAGATCAAAGCCTTTGCCCTTTTTGACCTTTTCAGCCAGTTTGGCGGCCTTGTCTTTGTCGACGGTGCGTTCCACTTCCTCAATCAGCGACAGTACGTCGCCCATGCCGAGGATACGTGAGGCCACCCGGTCGGGGTGGAAGGGCTCGAGGGCGTCAGATTTCTCGCCCATCCCCAGGAATTTAATGGGCTTGCCGGTGATGGTGCGGATGGAAAGCGCGGCGCCGCCACGGGCGTCACCGTCGACCTTGGTGAGGATAACGCCGGTCAGCGGCAGGGCTTCGTGGAAGGCCTTGGCGGTGTTGGCGGCGTCCTGGCCGGTCATGGCGTCCACCACGAACAGGGTTTCTACCGGATTCACAGCGCTGTGCAGGCGCTGGATTTCCTGCATCATCTCGCCGTCGACGTGCAAGCGGCCGGCGGTATCGAGCAGCAGCACGTCATAGAAGCCTTTTTTGGCCGCGTCGATGGCGCTCTTGGCAATGGCAACCGGGTCTTGGGAGATATCAGAGGGGTGGAAGGCGACCCCCACTTCATTGGCCAGGGTTTCGAGCTGTTTGATAGCGGCCGGACGGTAGACGTCGGCACTGACCACCATCACCTTCTTCTTGTGGCGTTCTTTTAAGAAGCGAGCCAGCTTACCGACCGAGGTGGTTTTACCGGCACCTTGCAGGCCGGCCATCAGCACCACCGCCGGTGGCTGGGCCGCCAGGTTGAGGGCCTCATTGGCCTCGCCCATAGCGGCTTCGAGCTCGCTTTGGACAATCTTGATAAAGACCTGGCCCGGGCTCAGGGATTTGGTAACTTCAGCCCCCAGGGCCCGCTCTTTGACCTTGGCCACGAAGTCGCGCACCACTGGCAGGGCCACGTCGGCCTCCAGCAGCGCCATGCGCACTTCGCGCAGGGTATCTTTGATGTTGTCTTCGGTCAGACGGCCGCGGCCACTGATGTTTTTCAGGGTGCGTGTAAGCCTGTCGGAAAGATTCTCAAACATCGATGCTTTATCCCAGGATGCGTAACTGCTCGGCAGTATACCCCAAACACCGGGTCAGTCCGAAACACCGCTATTCACTTTTACAAAAGCCGTCCCGTAGAATGGTCCTTCATAAAAAGGAATCGTTTCAGGCCATGCTGACCTCAATTTTCTCCCTGCTTGCCGCTGTGCTTTACGCCCTGTCTGCCATTTTGGCCGCCAGCCGCCTGTTCGCACACACAGGCCCCAACCGCGTGCATACGGTGTCCTTAGGCTTTGCTGCTGCCGGGGCTCACCTGGCGAGCCTGATGATCCTCATTACCACCGGGGACGGTGAAAACCTCGGGGTAGTGAACGTGGCGTCCATGTCCAGTTGGGTGGTGGTGATGCTGATGACCTCAGCGGCGGTGCGCCTGCCGGTGTTGCAGCTGATGCCCATCGTCCATGGTTTTGCCTCTCTGGTGGTGCTGGCCGCCTGGCTGGTACCGGTAAAATGGATGCTGCACCTGCGCACCGAACCGGAAGTGGTGGTGCACATCACCCTTAGCCTGATTGCCTATGCCATCATGGTGATCGCCGCGTTGTACGCCCTGGAAATGGCCTTTATCCGCCGCCAGCTCAAATCGCGCCGCCTCTCTGCCCTGCCCGCCTTCTTGCCGCCGCTGATGACGGTAGAGCGCCAGCTGTTCCAGCTGATGCTGGTGGGTTTGATTGTGCTGAGTCTGGCCCTGGGTTCCGGTTTTGTGTTCCTCGGCGCCATGTTCGCCAAGGCGACCGCCCACAAAACGGTGTTGTCGCTGATGGCCTGGGTGGTGTATGCCGGCGCTCTTTATGCCCATTATCGCCATGGTTGGCGGGGTAAAGGCGCGGTGTGGGCTTGCCTTGCAGGGGCGTTTTTACTGACATTGGCCTACTTTGGCAGCCGATTTGTCCAGGAAGTGATACTGCGGTCTTGATCACAGCCCCCCCTTCGCGTAGTAAAATGGGTGTTCCTGTATTTTTAAAGGACACCCCTTTTGGACGACATATCGACGGGTACCTTAGTTATTACCCTCGTGGTACTCATCCTGCTTTCGGCGTTTTTCTCCAGCTCTGAAACCGGCATGATGTCGCTTAACCGTTATCGGTTACGGCATCTCACCAAGGAAGGCCAACGTAGTGCCCAGCGTGCCAGCGAACTGCTGGAACGCCCCGACCGCCTGATCGGCCTCATTCTTATCGGCAACAACCTGGTCAACATCGGTGCCTCGGCTATTGCCACCATCCTTGGCGAACGCCTGATGGGTGGCCTGGGGATCTTGCTGGCCACCATTGCACTGACCTTAGTGGTATTGCTGTTTGCCGAAGTCACCCCCAAGACCCTGGCCGCCCTCTATCCGGAAAAGGTGGCCTTTCCAGCGTCCATTATCCTCAAGGTGCTGCTGAAAGTGTTCTACCCCCTGGTATGGGTAGTTAACGGCATATCCAATGGTCTGTTGGCTGTGCTGCGCATCCGCCCCAGTACCGGCGGCGGCGATAGCCTCTCAAGCGAAGAGCTGCGCACCGTGGTGGCCGAAGCCGGCGCCATGATCCCAAGGCGCCACCGCGACATGCTGGTGTCCATCCTCGACCTTGAGAAGGTGCAGGTCGAAGACGTAATGACCACCCGTTCCGACATCAAGGGCATCGACATCAACGACGACTGGAGCACCATCGTCAAACAGCTTACCCACGCCCAGCATACCCGGGTGTTGTTGTACCGAGACAACATCGACGATGCCGTCGGCTTTGTGCATGCCCGCGACGCCCTGCGACTGCTGTCGAAAAACCAGTTCACCAAGTCGGCGCTGCTGCGGGCGGTGCGGGAAATTTACTTCATCCCCGAAGGCACGCCCCTTAACGTGCAGCTGTTAAAGTTCCAGCGCAACAAGGAACGTATCGGCCTGGTGGTGGACGAATACGGCGATATTCAGGGCCTGGTGACGCTTGAAGACATCCTTGAGGAGATCGTCGGCGACTTCACCACCGATCAGGCGCCTTCGGCCCACGAGGAAATAGTGCCTCAGCCTGATGGCTCCTATCTGGTGGAAGGGGGTATTTCCCTTCGCGAGCTGAACAAGGAAATGAACTGGGATTTCCCCACCGATGGCCCCAAGACCCTCAATGGCCTGATCCTCGAGCATTTAGAGGAGATCCCCGAGGCCAATATTTCCATCCGCCTGGCGGGCTACCCGCTGGAGATCATGGATGTGAAGGACAACATGGTCAAAACGGCGCGCATTCTGCCGCAGTTCAAAAAAGACTGACCCAAAAGGCCGCAACCGCGGCCTTTTTATTATCCCTTAGAACCAATCCCAGAAACCTTTTTTCAAGTCGTCCTTGCAGCGCCAGTACTGCTTGGAGAAGGTTTTGGCACGGCTTTCCACCTTGCGGGCCACCTGTTTCAGCCAGGGCTTTTTGTTGTAGCTCTTGCGGTTATACCCGCCCCAACCTTCGTGGTAGGCAAGATACTGGCCGTAAGCATCCCATTTGGACACCCCGGTGAGCTTGCGGGTTTTGTCGATAAACCAGCCCATGAAATCCAGAGCGTCGTCAAAGTCGTCGCGGTCGGCGCCCCAGTTGCCAGTCTCGCGCATGTAATCCTGCCAGGTATCTTCCTTAGCCTGGGCGTAGCCGTAGGCGCTGGAGACCCGTCCCCAGGGGATAAATCCCAGCAGGTAATCGCGGGGCGGCAGGGCGTCGTGGCGAAAGCTCGACTCCTGATAAAGCATGGCGAACGGGATATGGGGCGGTACTCCCCATTTTTTTTGTACGTCCATGGCAGCGTCGTACCAATCGTCCTTTTCCTTGAAGATGGAACACAGGTTATCAGGGTGCGTAGGGGGCGCTGTGGCGCAACCTGCAAGAATAAGTACCGGCAAAAGCCATAGAAATCTCTTCATTAACAACATCTTCCAATAAATTCGCAAAAAAGTTGCCAGAACCGGCGAACTTTCTCAAGGCAACTGCCTCTAACTTACCGCAAGCAGCAAATATTTCATGTCATATCCCTGGATGGAGGCCTTTATGGCCTCCTTTTTTTGCCTGGCATTTAGCTGAATCACCAGCAACAGGCTACCGGAACTTTTCCGGCCAGACGCAATCAGATGAAGTGAAAGCAGCAAACTTTCTTTTCATGACATCTTTCCCTGTAAGGAGGCCAATGGCCTCCTCTTTTTTTGCCCGTGATTTGTGCCTGAGACATAACTGAACGGGCGGCAATAGCGGCCCGGAACTTTATTGGCTGCTGGCACTCAGATTTAGTGAAAGCAGCAAACTTTCTTTTTCATGACATCTTTCCTGTTAGGAGGCCACTGGCCTCCTCTTTTTTTATCGGTATGCTGTTAGCACCCTAACGCAAGACCGAGGCCAGGATGCGCAAGAAAACCGCCCTTATTCATGGTCACCACCATGATGATGCCATGGGCTCCATCAGCCCCCCCATCTACCAGAGCAGCTCCTTTACCCATATCGGTAACGACAGCGCGTTCCGGTACAGCCGTGGCGGCAACCCGACCCGCCAGAATCTCGAAGAGCTCATTGCCCACTTAGAAGGCGGCCAGCGCGGTTTTGCCTTTGCCACCGGCATGGCGGCCATTACCACTGTGCTGATGATGCTCAAAAGCGGCGATGAATTGGTGATCTGTGCCGATCTGTACGGCGGTACGTTCAGGGTTATTGAGCAGGTGCTGAGCCAAATGAATGTGGCCATTCGTTTTGTCGACGCCAGCGACAGCGCCGCGGTCAAAGCGGCAGTCACACAGCGGACTAAGATGCTTTACATCGAAACGCCGTCCAACCCGCTACTAAAAGTCACCGACATCGCCGCCATGGCTGAGATAGCCAAAGCCCACGATATTCCCCTGGTGGCAGACAACACCTTTGCCACCCCCTATTGGCAAAATCCCCTGGCCCATGGCGCCGATATCGTTATTCACAGCGCCACCAAGTACCTGGGCGGCCATTCCGATCTGATGGCAGGTTTGGTGGTCACCCGCGACGATATCTACGGTAAGCGTATCAAGCGCCTGCAAAACACCATAGGCGCCATCCTCGGGCCACAGGACAGCTTCCTGCTTATCCGCGGCATGCGCACCCTTGGGCTGCGTATGGAGGCCATCGAGGCCAACACCCGGGTACTGGCCGAGTGGCTTAAAGATCACCCGGCGGTCAAAAAGATGTACTACCCAGGCTTTGCCGATGCCGCCAGCAAAGCGGTGCACGACAAGCAAAGCGACGGCTACGGTGGCGTGATTACCATTGAGCTCGAGAGCCAGCAAAAGGCCGAAGAGTTTGCCCGGCGCTGCCGCTACTTCGTGCTGGCCGATAGCCTCGGCGCCGTGGAGAGCATGATCAATATCTCCGCCCAGATGAGCCACGGCTCCTTTCCGGTAAAAGAGCGCTTGGCCCTTGGCATTAGCGATAGCCTGGTGCGCTTGTCGGTGGGTATCGAAGACGTGGAAGACCTAAAAGAAGACCTGGCTCAGGCCCTGGCATAAAAAAGCCCCGCAGTTGCGGGGCTTTTTTATCAGGCGACGCCGGCTTTGGCGCTATGGAAGTAATCGGCCAGGAAGTCATCGAAGGGCACTTCGTCCTTGGCCTCAAGCTGCGCTTGGGCAGCGAGGGACCTTGCCGCTTCTTGCTCGAAGAAGGCCTCGCTCCAACGCTGATAGGGGCTCGCCAGCAAAGTGCTGCGGTGGGCGTCGGCAAGCGCTACCCCCAGGCGGCCATCAGTGCTGCTGTTCATGGCTGCCAGCAGCCTTGCTGATGGTGTAAGGGACGAGTCGCTAATCTTCTGGCGCTGCACGTTCAGGCTGTCTTGATAAGCGCTGCCGCCTTGCTGGGCATCGAGACCTTCGGCAATGCGCTGCCAAACCGGCATCAGCTCGGCAAACCAGTCGGCCATGGCCAGGGGCTGGCCTTTGCGTTTGAGCAGCAAACCGGGTTTGCGCCCTTCCAGCACCGTGGCTTGGAAGTTGGCCAGGTTCTCGCTCCACTGGGTGTTATCCAAATGCTCGGCATCCAGTAGCAGGCAGGCCAGCAGGAAGATATCCATAAAGCGCACGGTGTCGCTATCAACCCCGGTTGGGCTGAACGGGTCGACATCCAGGGCCCGCACTTCGATGTACTGCACGCCGCCACGGGCCAGGGCCTCGGAGGGCTTCTCGCCGCTCTCGCTCACCCGTTTGGGGCGGATGGGCGCGTAAAGCTCGTTCTCGATTTGCAGCAGGTTGGCGTTGAGCTGGCGATACTGGCCGTCAACCTTCACGCCGATTTTGGCAAACTCGTCGCTGGGGGTGGCAATAACGGCACGCAGATCGCGAATATAGCCGTCGATGCTGTTGTGGTCGATACGAAGCCCGGCTTGGGCCGAACTGGTATAACCCAGATCCGACAAACGTAGCGAGGTGGCATAAGGCAGATAGAGGCTGCCGGTCGCGCTTTTTTCAAACGGCAGATGGTGCTCACGCCCGCCAAGGAAGGAGTTACACAGCGCCGGCGAGGCGCCAAAAAGGTAAGGCAATACCCACACCAGTTGGCGATAATTTCGCAGCAAACCCATGTAAGCGTCGGACTGGCTGCCCTGCTGCCAGTGGGCCCAAAAGTCCTCCGGCAGGGAGAAGTTATAGTGCACACCGGCAATGAGCTGCATGACCGGCCCGTAGCGGTTCTTCAGGCCTTCGCGGTATACCCGCTTCATACGGCCGATATTGGAGCTGCCGTAGTTGGCCAGGGGAATGGCGTCGGGTTCGCTGATATAGCACGGCATGGACAGCGGCCAGAGCCGCTCTTGCCCCAGGTGCTTGAGGGTAAAGACGTGGATGTCGTTCAGCGACGCCATCAATTGCTCCACCGAATCGGTGACCGGGGTGATGAACTCCAGCAGGTTTTCGGCAAAGTCGGTGGTGATAAATTCGTTGGTCAGGGCAGAGCCCAGCGCCTGGGGATGAGCAGAAACGGCCATGTCACCTTGGGGCGTGATCCGCAACGCTTCCCGCTCTACACCGCGCTTGGGGGTAAACAACAGGGGCAATGCATTCTGGGCCGCCAGATCGTCAAGACGGCGTTGCAACTGATTGAGCAAAGAAAACCTTCCCATTTGTGCCAGGCTTGCAACAATCTAAGGCCCAGATTGAAGACAAGGCAACTCCCGGCTGGCTGTTACCAAGTGGCTAAGCGTAATCTGTGACCCCCCCTGGATGCAAAATCTTTGCGAGGGCGATCACGTAAAATCGGCCTTTTTGAGAAAAGGGTTCTTAGCTTAGAACCTAAGCGAATTGTCCTCTACCCCCTGATTTCCCTACTATTCCTCCTTTGCCTATGTTTGGGCATAACAAAGGGTGGAACAAAATGTTTGCGCTATGGAACCGAATTCCCCTCTGGCAAAAGGTACTGGCAGGCTTTGCGCTGGGGGTACTGGCCGGGGTTGTGCTGGGTGAGAAGGCCGACTACCTCAAACCCCTGGGTGACGCCTTTATCCGGCTGATAAAAATGCTGGTGGTGCCATTAGTGCTATTTGCCATCATCAGCTCGGTTACCGCCATGGGCGGCGGCGACAACCTTAAACGCCTGGGTCTGAAAACCATCGGGCTGTTTTTGCTGACCGCCCTTATCGCCTCCCTACTGGGCATGGCCATAGGCAGCCTCTTTAACTGGGATTTTGGCAAGCAGTTGCTTCCAGGCAACTTTACCCCCAAACATATCCCCTCTGTCAGCCAGGTGTTCCTGGACTTCCTGCCTGCCAACCCTATCAAAGCCATGACCGATGGCAACATCCTGCAGCTCATCGTCTTTGCCGCCCTGGTGGGTATCGCCATCAATGTGGTGGGAGAAAAGGCCGAGCCGGTGCGTAAGTTTGCCGTGGCCGGCAGCGAGGTGATGTTCCAGATCACCCGTTTTGTCATCCAGCTTACCCCTATCGGCGTCTTTGGGCTGATGGCCTGGGTAGTGGGCGCTTACGGCTTGGCCGCGCTGCTGCCGCTGGCCAAATTTGTCGCGGCGATTTACATTGCCTGCCTTATTCATATCTTCGTGGTGTATGGCGGCCTGGTGAAACTGGCCGGCTTTAGCCCGCTGCGGTTTTTCAAGGCGGTGTTCCCGGCGCAGATGGTGGCCTTCACCACCTCATCAAGCTACGGCACCCTGCCCATGTCCACCAAGGTGGTGACCGAAAACCTCCATGTGTCGCCCAAATACAGCAGCTTTGTGTTGCCGCTGGGCGCCACCATCAACATGGACGGCTGCGGCGGTATCTACCCGGCCATCAGCGCCATTTTTATCGCCCACATCTACGGTATTACCCTGGATTGGACCCAGTACCTGATGATTGCCCTGACCGCTACCCTCGCCTCGGTAGGCACCGCTGGCGTGCCCGGCACCGCCATGGTGATGCTCACCGTTACTCTCAACGCCGTTGGCCTGCCTTTGGAGGGTATCGCCTTTATCGCCGCCATTGACCGGGTGCTGGACATGATGCGCACCGCCACCAATGTTACCGGCGACATGATGGTTGCGCTGGTGGTGGGCAAGAGCGAGCAGCAGGTGGACATGAGCCGGACCCAGGCACTGCCACAAAACGCCCAAAGCGCCTAAACTGGTGCCATGGGCCAACAAGGGCGGTAAGCTTTTGGCTTATCGCCCTTTTTTATCAGTGCATTATGAGCCGACTCTTTCTTGTTCCACTACTGCTGTGCATCGTTTGGTATTTGGTGATGCGCTACTTCCACATCCCTTTTGCTAAGGGCCGTATCGGCTTTTATTGGATAATCGCCATCAGCGCCCTGCTGATTGGCTTTATGACGTTAATGATCCATCTGACCGAACATGGCTAAGGAGCGAGCCCGCTCAGCGCCCCAGAAAACGCCTCTAACATCATGAAAGACAAAAGAAGTCATTAGGCAAGCATCGACGGAGACAAACCAGTAGAGGCCGTTACAGACAGCGCATCAAGCCTGTGGCTGACAGCCGGGATCGCAAACGCAAAAAACCCGCTCAGTAAGCGGGTTTTTCTAAAGATGGCGCGACCAGGAGGACTCGAACCTCCAACCGCCTGGTTCGTAGCCAGGTACTCTATCCAGTTGAGCTATGGTCGCAAAGTTTGGGTGTTTTTTATCTGAATGGCGCGACCAGGAGGACTCGAACCTCCAACCGCCTGGTTCGTAGCCAGGTACTCTATCCAGTTGAGCTATGGTCGCATTCTTCAGACAAAAAACGCTTACCAAGGGTAAGCGCTATTCAACACATTTCAAGATGGCGCGACCAGGAGGACTCGAACCTCCAACCGCCTGGTTCGTAGCCAGGTACTCTATCCAGTTGAGCTATGGTCGCATCTTGAAGCGTCGATGGCGGTGAGGGGGGGATTCGAACCCCCGATGGGCTTTTGACCCATACTCCCTTAGCAGGGGAGCGCCTTCAGCCTCTCGGCCACCTCACCTCGACGGATGCGAATACTACCGGAACGACTTGGCAAGTCAAACACTTTTTCCGGACATCCGGGTTGGTTGCGCAGCCTTTAAACAAAGCGGATAGAAAAACGGCAACCTTGTTGAAAAGGTTGCCGTTAACAGGAATCGACAGCGAAGGAAGCGATCAATAATTACCGTTCGAGTCTTCGGGATCCTTTTCAGCCTGGATACGTTGATAAATCTCTTCACGGTGAACAGAGACTTCTTTAGGTGCGTTAACACCAATACGTACCTGATTACCTTTAACGCCTAGTACAGTCACGGTGACTTCGTCACCAATCATCAGAGTTTCGCCAACACGGCGAGTCAGAATCAACATCGCTTTGCTCCTTGCAATGAAAGCCGCTCAAATTGCTTCATTCGTAGCTTAGTATAAAGCCAACCCCTTGAACCTCAAGAAAATTGGCCGAACATTCACCTGCAGGTCATTATCCGAACTACGGACCTATCAGGGTCTGGTGCAAAATTCTTACCGATTGCACCATGTCCTGCTGCGCCAGAATCAAGGTTAGACGCCTGGCCGAGGTAAGGAAATGCCGCGCCTCTATCTGTTTATCAGATAACGCCCCACAGGTGATAGTGGCGATATCGGACCTGATGCCAACATCATTACCAATAACAGACACCTTGGCCACGTCCTGCCGATGTAAAACGTCGAGCTCCCCCATTGCTGCTGCACTGGCTTGTAGCATGGGGAGGGCCTGGCCAAAGTCGCCCAAGGGTACAGTAAAAACTAGGCCATTACTCGCATCATCAGTGCTGCAGAGTATATCCACGTCGATACCAGCATCACCCAAGGGCTCAAGCAGACGCCGCGCCTGCTCGCTGTTCGCCGTCAGCCCTTTTATGGTCACCAGCACCGATTGCAGACAACTAGCAATACCGCTGATCCCTTGTGGGGCCGCTTCGTCAAAAGTCATCAAGGTACCGGCGCTATGCTCGGCAAAGCTCGACAATACCCTGAGTTTTACCTTGTGGCGCCCGGCATGCTCCACCGAACGCACCTCCAGCACCTTGGCGCCCAGGGCCGCCATGGCCTGCATCGACTCGAAATCAATGTATTCAAGGCGCCGCGCCTTGGGTTCGAGCCGTGGGTCTGTGGTGTAGATGCCGTCTACATCGGTAAAAATTTGGCACTCCTCGGCCTTGAGCGCCGCCGCCAGGGCTACCGCCGTGGTATCGGAGCCGCCACGGCCCAGAGTGGTAATAGCGTTATCGGGGCCTCGGCCTTGGAAGCCAGCCACAATCACCACCTGGCCGCGAGCCAGTGCTTGGTTGATAACAGTGGTGTCGATATGCTCGATGCGAGCTTTGCCGTGACGATGGTCGGTATGGATACGGACCTGGTCGCCAGTCAGGGAAATGGCTGGCTGGCCGCGGGCCTTGAGGGCCATGGCCAAAAGAGCAATGGTGGTCTGCTCACCGGTGGCCAGCAGTACATCTAATTCGCGCCGGTCTGGCTCAGGCGACAACGCCTGAGCCATGGCGATAAGGCGGTTGGTTTCGCCGCTCATGGCAGAGACCACAACCACCAGGTCGTGGCCCTGCCGACGGCTCTTGATGATACGTTCAGCGACGGCTTCGATGCGCACCAGGGAGCCGACCGAGGTGCCACCGAACTTCTGAACCAACAAGGCCATTTAGAGCCGTGCCTGTACCCAGTCCTTAACCGAGGCCAGGGCGCCTTTGAGGGCGGCAACGTCGCTACCGCCGGCCTGGGCCATGTCAGGGCGGCCACCGCCCTTACCGCCCACCTGGGCCGCAACCATGCCGATAAGCTCGCCAGCCTTGACCTTGGCGGTCAGGCCTTTGGAGACACCGGCGATGAGGCTCACCTTGTCGTCGCCAGGTACGCCAAGCACCACCACCGACTCACCACTCAGCTTGTCTTTGAGCTTGTCGACCAGCTCGCGCAGGGATTTGGGGTCGGCGCCGGGCATCTCGGCAACCAGCAATTTGATGCCGCCAAGCTCCTCGGCCTGCTCGGCAAGGGCAGCGCCGGCTTGAGCCGCCAGTTGCGCCTTGGCCTTTTCCAGTTCCTTTTCCAGCTGCTTGGTGCGATCCAGCTGCTGGGCGAAACGCTCGGGCAGGCCAGCGACGTCGGTCTTGAGGCTGGCAGCCAGGCTACCGACCATGTGCTCGCGGCCTTGCAGCCAGGCCAGGGCACCTTCACCGGTCACCGCTTCGATACGGCGCACCCCGGCCGCAATACCGGCTTCAGACACCACTTTAAAGAGGCCAATGTCACCGGTACGGCTGACATGGGTACCGCCACAAAGCTCGGTGGAGAAATCGCCCATCTGCACCACACGCACTTCGTCGTCGTACTTCTCGCCAAAGAGCGCCATGGCGCCAGCGGCCTTGGCCTCGTCGATTTGCATCAGGCGGGTGGTAACGGCGTGGTTGGCACGGATTTCGTTGTTGACCAGGCGCTCAATCTCAACGATCTCGGCGTCCTTGACCCCTTCGAAATGGGCAAAGTCAAAGCGCAGGCGCTCAGGGTCCACCAGCGAGCCTTTTTGGGTCACATGTTCGCCCAGCACTTTACGAAGGGCGGCATGGGCCAGGTGGGTGGCGCTGTGGTTGAGGCGAATAGCGTCGCGGCGGGTTTTATCCACCTCGGCTTTGAGCTTGTCGCCCAGGCTGACGCTACCTTCCAGCACCTTACCGTGGTGCAAAAAGGCATTGGCATTCTTGGTGGTGTTGCTGATGGCAATGCGCACGCCGTCGCTGCTCAGCTCGCCGGTGTCACCCACCTGGCCGCCGGACTCGCCGTAAAAAGGCGTGCGCTCCAGCACCACCAGTACTTGGTCACCGGCCTGGGCCGATTGCACTTCTTCTCCCTCTTTGATGAGGGCCACCACCGGGGATACGTCACGGACCCCGTCGTAACCGGAGAACTGGGTCTCACAATCGAGGCTCAGGCGGCTGCCGTAGTCGGCGCCAAAGTTGGAGGCCTGCTTGGCGCGCTGGCGCTGGGCTTCCATGGCGGTCTCAAACCCGGCTTCGTCCAGGGTCAGGCCGCGCTCACGGGCCACGTCGTTGGTCAAATCCACCGGGAAGCCGTAGGTGTCATAAAGCTTGAACACCACGTCGCCGGGAATGACGGTACCGTCAATTTCTGCTAGGGCTTCGTCTAGCAGTTTCAGGCCACGCTCCAGGGTTTTACGGAACTGCTCTTCTTCCATCAGCAGGGCTTTTTCGATGATGGCCTGCTTTTCCTTGAGTTCGGGATAGGCATCGCCCATCACCTCGCCAAGGGCCGCCACCAACTTGTAGAAGAAGGGCTCGCTGGCGCCCAACTGGGCACCGTGGCGCACGGCACGGCGCACGATGCGGCGCAGCACATAGCCGCGGCCTTCGTTGGACGGCATAACGCCGTCGGTCACCAGGAAGGAGCAGCTACGGATGTGGTCGGCAATCACCCGCAGTGACTTGTTTTCCAGGTCGGTCGTGCCGATGATGCCAGCCGCCGCTTTAATAAGGTGCTGGAACAGGTCGATTTCGTAGTTGGAATGCACATGCTGCAAGATGGCACTGATGCGCTCCAGGCCCATGCCGGTATCGACGCTGGGCTTGGGCAGCGGGTCCATGCGGCCATCACTATGACGGTTGAACTGCATGAACACGATGTTCCAGATCTCGATGTAACGGTCGCCATCTTCTTCCGGGGTTCCCGGAGGGCCGCCCCAGATATGCTCGCCGTGATCGTAGAAGATCTCGGTACAAGGGCCGCAAGGGCCGGTGTCGCCCATGGACCAGAAGTTGTCAGAGGCGTAAGGCGCGCCTTTGTTGTCACCGATGCGAATAATGCGGTCGGTCGGCACACCGATGTCCTTGGCCCAGATGTCATAGGCCTCGTCATCGGTTTCGTACACGGTGACCCAGAGCTTTTCTTTGGGCAGCTTGACCACCTCGGTCAAAAACTCCCAGGCATACTGGATGGCGCCTTCTTTGAAGTAATCGCCGAAGCTGAAGTTACCCAGCATTTCGAAAAAGGTGTGGTGACGGGCAGTGTAACCGACGTTTTCCAGGTCGTTGTGCTTACCACCGGCGCGAACGCAGCGCTGGGAGCTGGTGGCTCGGCTGTAGGGACGCTTGTCGGAGCCAAGGAAAACATCCTTGAACTGCACCATGCCGGCATTGGTAAACAGCAAGGTGGGGTCATTGGCCGGGATCAAGGAACTGGAAGGCACGATTTGGTGGCCTTTGTCCTTGAAGAAGTTCAAGAAAGCGTCACGTATATCAGCGCTGGTCATGCTCATGGAAAATCCTGTCGGTTGTCTTCAGGCGCGTTCTACTTTGGCTAAAACGGCGCGGATCTGCTCAGGAGAAAAGCCCCTGCTGGACAGATACCGGGCCCTTTTCGCCCAGTCTTTCGGGCTCGTGATGGCGGCGTCGCGAAATCGCCTATTATAGGCAGCTTGTGCCTGTTCGAACCAGTCGAGCTGATCGTCCGCAAGGACCGCTTTGGCGATGTCATCGGGGATGCCTTTCTGGAACAGTTCGGCCTGGATGCGCTGGGAACCATATCCCTTTTGCAGCAGGCGTCGAACGGCACTTTCGGCATAACGGTAATGATCCAGCAAGCCTTGCGCAAGCAGCTTGTCGATAAGGGGCTGGATTTCAGAAGAAGAAAAGCCCCTGCGGGCCAGTTTATCGGCCAATTCGCGGGGGCTGTGTTCTCTAAGGGCAAGCAGCCGAACGGCTGCTTGCATCAGGTTGTCACTCAGAGTTCGTCTCCCTCGACGAGGGCTTCGCTGACTTTCTCATCGGTGGCACCGGTGCCGGGAGTCACCAGCAGGGCCTGGCGGATCTTGCCTTCAATCTCGGCAGCAATATCTTTGTTTTCCAAAAGGAATTTAACGGCATTGGCTTTACCTTGGCCAATCTTGTCGCCCTGGTAGCTGTACCAGGCACCGGCTTTGTCCACCAGCTTCTGGGATACACCCAAGTCGATAAGCTCGGCTTCTTTGGAAGTACCAGCACCGTACATGATCTGGAACTCAGCCTGTTTGAAGGGCGGCGCCACTTTGTTCTTCACCACTTTGACACGGGTTTCGTTACCCACCACTTCGTCCCCTTCCTTCACCGAGCCGATGCGGCGGATATCCAGGCGCACCGAGGCGTAGAACTTAAGGGCGTTACCACCGGTGGTGGTTTCGGGGTTACCAAACATCACGCCGATCTTCATCCGAATTTGGTTGATGAAGATACACAGGGTGTTGGATTTCTTGATATTGGCGGTGAGCTTACGCAGCGCCTGAGACATCAGGCGAGCCTGAAGGCCCACGTGGCTGTCGCCCATTTCGCCTTCGATTTCCGCTTTCGGGGTCAGGGCAGCAACGGAGTCGACAATCACCACGTCTACGGCGCTGGAGCGTACCAGCATGTCGCAAATTTCAAGGGCCTGCTCACCGGTATCGGGCTGGGACACCAGCAGGTCGTCGACATTCACGCCAAGCTTGCGGGCATAGATTGGGTCCAGCGCGTGTTCGGCGTCGATAAAGGCGCAGGTTTTACCTTGCTTCTGGGCTTCGGCAATGACTTGCAGGGTCAAGGTAGTTTTACCGGAAGACTCTGGCCCGAAGATTTCAACAACACGGCCAAAAGGCAGGCCACCAATGCCAAGGGCAATATCCAGGCCCAATGAACCGGTGGATACGGATTCAATGCTCAGCACCTGGCTATCGCCCATCCGCATGATGGAACCCTTACCAAACTGGCGCTCAATTTGACCCAGCGCTGCTGCAAGGGCTTTCTGTTTGTTGTCGTCCATTTCCGGCTCCAAAGATCCGCAAGAAGAGTGAATTCAGTTGCAGGGAAGTATACTGTATGACCGTACAGTATCAACCCCTGTCTACGGGGATTTTTTCCAAAAGCCCGGTTAAGGCCGCAAAAACGGCTTGTAACCGCACCGCCTGGCGATCGCCTGTAAAGTGAAAGCACCGGCTTTCACACTCTTTGGCCGACGCCCAGGCCATCCACACTGTGCCCACCGGTTTGTCCGGGCTGCCGCCGTCGGGCCCGGCAATACCGCTGGTGGCCACTGCCAGGTCGGCGTTCGCCTGTTGCCGAGCGCCCTCTGCCATTTGCACCACAACCGGCTCAGACACGGCGCCAAACTCCGTGAGGTTATCTTCACTTACCCCCAAGCGCCGCATTTTGGCGGCGTTGGCGTAAGTGACAAAAGCCTCGTCAAACCAGGCAGAAGAGCCGGCAATGTCGGTGATAGCTCCAGCGATAAGGCCACCGGTACAAGACTCGGCGCTACTCAATTGCACCCCGGCAGCCTTGGCGGCTAAGCCGAGCCTGGCGGCTAGCTGATGAATTTCATCCCAGGTAGGAGTGTGGGCTGGCATTTTGGTAGACTCTCGAACAGTCAAATTCAACGTCATTATCTAGACCTGCCCATGCCCTCGCAACCATTGGAATCCCATACTCCCATGATGCAGCAGTACCTGCGCATCAAAGCCCAGCATCCAGATGTGCTGCTGTTTTATCGCATGGGAGATTTTTACGAGCTGTTTTTCGATGACGCCAAAAAGGCGGCCGCCTTGCTGGATATCTCCCTGACCGCCCGCGGCCAAAGCGGCGGCGAAAAAATCCCCATGGCCGGGGTGCCCTACCACGCCGTGGAAGGTTATCTGGCCAAGGTGGTGGCCATGGGCGAATCGGCGGCCATTTGCGAACAAATTGGCGACCCGGCCACCTCCAAAGGGCCGGTGGAGCGCCAGGTGGTGCGCATCGTTACTCCCGGTACCGTCAGTGATGAAGCGCTGTTGACAGAAAAACGCGACAACCTACTGGCCGCGGTATTTGGCAAGGATGGCCGCTTTGGTTACGCCACCCTGGACATCACCTCTGGCCGTTTTCTGGTGTCAGAGCCGGACGGCATTGACGATTTAAAAGCCGAGCTGCAGCGCACCAACCCGGCTGAGCTCTTGTACCCGGAAGACTTTGACACCAGCCTCCTGGGTGAGCGCAAGGGCCTGAGGCGCCGCCCGCTCTGGGAGTTTGATCTCGATACCGCCCAGCGCACCCTCACCCAGCAGTTCGGCACCCGTGATTTGGCCGGCTTCGGTGTACAAGGCGCCAAGCGTGCCCTGGCTGCCGCTGGCTGCTTGCTGCAATACCTCAAAGACACCCAGCGCACCGCCCTGCCCCACATTCGCGCCATCAAACTGGAAGCCGAAGACGAGGCCGTGGTGCTGGACGCCGCTACCCGGCGCAACCTGGAGCTGACCCAAAGCCTGGCGGGCAGCACCGATAACACGCTGTTTTCGGTGCTGGACCGCTGCGCCACCCCCATGGGCTCGCGGCTTTTGGGACGCTGGCTGCACCGGCCGCTGCGCAGCGTCGAGGTTATCGAGGGGCGCCTTGATGCCATCGATTATTTAAACCAGCAGCTCCTGGACGGCCAGCTTCGCGAGTTGATGAAACAAGTGGGGGATCTCGAGCGGGTGATGGCGCGGGTAGCGCTGCGATCGGCACGGCCGCGGGATCTGGTGCGGGTACGTACGGCACTGGCGGTAATGCCCGAGCTTGGCGAACTGCTCAGTGGCAGTCAGGGGCGCCTTGCCGCCCTTAAAGGCCACTGCGCGCCGCAGCCGGAGCTGCACGAGCTGCTGCAAAGTGCCATTATCGACAACCCACCGGTGCTCATTCGTGACGGCGGCGTCATTCGCCCCGGCTACAACAGCGAGCTGGACGAATACCGGGCGCTGTCCAAGGGCGCCACCGATTTTCTCGAGCATATTGAGGCCAGGGAGCGCCAGCGCACCGGCATCAATACCCTCAAGGTCGGTTTCAACAGGGTTCATGGCTACTTTATCGAGCTGACCCGGGCCCAGTCGCACCTGGCCCCCACCGATTACCAGCGCCGCCAGACCCTGAAGAACACCGAGCGCTACATCATCCCCGAGCTCAAAGAGTACGAAGACAAGGTACTGACTAGCCAAGGCAAAGCTCTGGCCTTGGAAAAACAGCTTTATGAAGCGCTGTTTGACCAGTTGCACCCGCAACTTGAAGCGCTGCTGCGCCTGGCTGATGCCTGCGCCGAGCTGGACCTGCTGGCAACCCTTTGCGAGCGAGGCCAAAGCCTTAACTATTGCCGCCCTGCCCTCAAAGCCGAGCGCGGCATTCGTATCGATGGCGGCCGCCATCCGGTGGTGGAAGTGGTGCTGGACAGCCCCTTTATCGCCAACCCGGTGGCGCTCTCCGATGCCAAGCAAATGTTAATGGTAACCGGCCCCAATATGGGCGGTAAGTCGACCTACATGCGCCAGACCGCCCTTATCACCCTGCTGGCCCATATCGGCAGCCCGGTGCCAGCCGAGAGCGCCGAGATTGGCCTGGTAGACCGCATCTTTACCCGTATTGGCGCCGCCGATGACTTAGCCTCGGGGCGCTCCACCTTCATGGTGGAGATGACCGAGACCGCCACCATCCTCAACAACGCCACCGAGCGCAGCCTGGTGTTGATGGACGAAATTGGCCGCGGCACCTCCACCTACGACGGCTTGTCCCTGGCCTGGGCGGTAGCGGAATTTTTGGCTCGTCAAAGCCGCAGCCTTACCCTCTTTGCTACCCATTATTTTGAGCTGACCGCCCTTGCCGAACAGTTAGACGGGGTGGATAACGTGCATCTGGATGCAGTGGAGCACGGCGATACCGTGACCTTTATGCACGCGGTGCAAAGCGGCCCGGCGTCAAAGAGTTTTGGCTTGCAGGTGGCGCTATTGGCCGGGGTGCCCAAAGCCGTGGTCAAAGCGGCGAGGCAAAAACTGGCAGAGCTGGAGAGCCACACACCGGTGGCTGCGGGGCAGGCGCCCCAGCCGCGGCAAATTTCCCTGGCCCTAAATGAAGAACCGGCTGTTGTCAGCCGGCTCAAATCGTTGGATGTGGATGCGCTATCTCCAAAAGAGGCCTTGATGCTGCTCTATCAGCTAAAGGAAGACGCCGGTTTTTAATCGCTAAACAGCGCTTCGGCGTTCAAGCCCTCCTGAAACAGGCGCTCTTTCAGGCGCCTTAACGCCTCTACCTGGATCTGGCGAACCCGCTCGCGGGTGAGCCCGATCTCATGGCCTACTTCTTCCAGGGTTGCCGGCTCATAGCCCAGCAAACCGAAGCGCCGTGCCAGCACTTCCCGCTGTTTGTCGGACAACTCGTCCAGCCATTTCATCAAGCTGGCGCGGATATCGTTGTCTTGCAGCTCATACTCGGGGCCCATTTCCTTTTCGTCGGCAATGACGTCCAGCAGGGCTTTGTCCGAGTCGCCACCAATGGGGGTATCCACTGAGCTGATCCGCTCGTTCAGGCGCAGCATTTTGGCCACGTCATCAACGGGTTTATCAAGCTTGGTTGCGATTTCTTCAACGGTGGGTTCGTGGTCCAGCTTGTGGGCCAACTCGCGGGCGGTGCGCAGGTAAACATTAAGTTCTTTGACCACATGAATGGGCAGACGGATGGTCCGGGTCTGGTTCATGATGGCGCGTTCGATAGTCTGGCGGATCCACCAGGTAGCGTAGGTAGAGAAGCGGAACCCCCGCTCGGGGTCAAACTTTTCAACGGCGCGGATCAAGCCCAGGTTGCCTTCTTCAATCAAATCCAGCAGGGCCAGGCCGCGGTTGTTATAACGGCGTGCAATTTTTACGACCAGTCGCAGGTTACTTTCGATCATGCGTTTGCGGGATGCATCGCAACCTCGCAGCGCTTTTCGTGAAAAAAAGACTTCTTCTTCCGCGCTGAGTAGCGGCGAGAACCCTATTTCACTCAGATACATCTGGGTAGCGTCCAGGCTCTTTTGGAAATCTTCTCCTAAGGTGATTTCCTCTTGCTGGTCTTCCACTTCTTCAGTAGAAACTTGGGCTTCCTTGTCCATGACTTCAATATCGTCCATGTCATGGCTATCTTGCTTCTCAGATTTTTTGCGGGCCATAAAGCCTCCTGTCAACTCGTTGTCGAACACTCCGCTATTTGATCATTGTTGTTATCCTCGTTTGGGTAGTTTTAACAGCGGGTTAATGGCTTCTCCCCGGCGGCGGATCTCAAAATGGAGTTTCACGCCATTGGTGCCGGAATCACCTTTGCGGGCAATCAATTGCCCTGCTTTAACCCACTGTTGCTCCTTGACCAGCAGTTCATCGTTGTGCGCGTAGGCGCTAAGGTACTCATCGTTATGTTTGATGATGATGAGTTTCCCGTAACCCCGCAGCGCACTCCCCGCGTAAACCACTTTGCCTGGAGCGGCAGCAACTACAGAGTCTCCCCTGTTGCCGTCGATGTCTAGACCTTTGTTGCCTTTTTGAGCATCAGAAAAGCCTAAGATCACCCGGCCTGTTGTCGGCCAACGCCATGAAATCCCTGGGCTGGCCGAAGAAGATGTAACTTTTTTGTTAACACCTTGATTTCGACTGTACTGATCCGCTATCGGCTTAGCAATCGTTTTCTTGGGATTTTTTGAGCTGCTCTGCACCGGATGCCTGACGACTTTGGCAGGGGCTGATGACAACTTGATGATTTGCCCCGGATAAATGGTGTAAGGCGCGCGAATATGGTTACGGGCGGCAAGCTCCCGGTAATCCATACCGGCGCGAAAGGCGATGGAATAGAGGGTATCGCCGCGGGTTACCCCGTAGCTGCTGCCGCGAATGGGGTCGTAGTTGACCACCTGCACGGCAGCTTGTTCGGTGGAAAGGGAGATCACGGGGGCCGGCCTGTCGGCAGTACATGCCGACAGTAGCAGGGTTAGAAAGAGAACAACCAGCAGCCCGCGCATAACCCCTATCTGAGTATCAGGTAAGCCGCGACCGCCAGGAGCACGGTGGCCCATCCCAGCCAGTCGATGTAGTGGCGCAGTTTTTCTTCCATGCGCGCCCCGCCCAGTTTCATCAGGCCGGCCACCAGGAAGAACCGGGCCGCCCGGCTGACCAGAGACATCAGCATAAAGGGCAGAAACATCATTTGCATGACACCGGCCGTCACCGTGAAGAACTTGTACGGCAGCGGTGAAAAGCCAGCCAGCAGCACTATCCACAGCCCATATTGGCTGAACCACTGCTGCGCCTTAACGAGCTGATGGTCATACCCCACCCAGTGGATAAAGGGCTGCACCACCGGCTCGAACAGCAGCCAGCCAAGGGCAAAACCCACGGCACCGCCGAGAACCGAAGCCGCCGTGGTTAACAAGGCAAAATGCCAGGCCTTTTGAGGCTTGGCCAGGGACATGGGCGCCAGCATCACGTCCGGCGGAATGGGCCAAAAGATGGCCTCACAAAAACTCATGGACACCAGGTAACGCGAAGCGTGGGGGTGCGCAGACCATCTGAGCACCTTGTCGTAGAGCACCGAAAATATTTTCACAAAAGGCTTCCAGAAATCAGGGGCACGAAGCGCACCCACTCTACATCGTCCACGGTATAGGTTTGGCCCTGGCGGGTGATCACCTTGAGCAGCTGCTGGTCGTCCCCCACCGGAATAACCATCACCCCGCCGTCGGCCAGCTGCGCCAACAGGGCGTCAGGGATGGCGCTGGGGGCGGCGGTTACGATGATGCCGTCAAAGGGGGCTTTGGTTGACCAGCCCTGCCAGCCGTCGCCGTGCTTCATCTGCACGTTGTGCAGATCCAGCCGCTGCAACCGCCTGCGAGCCTGATATTGCAGGTTCTTGATGCGCTCGACGCTGAACACCTGCTCGCAAAGTTGTGCCAGTACTGCGGTTTGATACCCCGAGCCGGTGCCAATTTCCAGCACCCGGCCCAAAGAGCCGCCCCTGAGCAGCAGCTCGGTCATGCGCGCCACAATATAAGGCTGGGAAATGGTCTGGCCTTCCCCTATGGGCAAGGCGGTGTTGTCGTAGGCCTTATGGCCCAGCACATCGTCCACAAACCAGTGCCGAGGTACGGCGGCCATGGCGGCCAGTACCCTTTCATTACAAACACCTTCCTGACGCAGCTGGGCTGTCAGGCGGGTGCGTGCTCCTGCGCCGTCGTTGGCCATAGTCTCCCTTTACGTGCTTGAGGGTTAAAGGTCTTCCAGCCAGCTGGCCATGGGGCTTAGCATCCGGTGCGCAGTCAGGTCTATCTGCAGCGGCGTCACCGAAATGCGGCCCTGGCTCACCGCATGAAAATCCGTCCCCGGGCCGGCGTCGGCGCCTTGCCCCGGCGGGCCCAACCAAAAAATGGGCCGCCCGGCAGGGTCGGCGGTGCTGACCATGCTCTCGGCCCGGTGCCGGTACCCAAGGCGGGTGACTTCCACGCCGCGATACTGGGTTTTTGGAATGTCCGGCACGTTGATATTCAAAATGTGCATCGGCGGCAAGGGGTGCTGCTCAAGCCGCCCGACAATGCGGGCCGCGATGTCGGCCGCGTCTTGGTAATGCTGCAAGGTGCGCCCCACCAGGCTCACCGCCACCGCCGGCAGGCCAAGGTGGCGCCCTTCGGTGGCGGCGGCCACCGTGCCCGAATAGAGCACGTCGTCCCCGAGGTTGGCCCCGGCGTTGACGCCGGCCACCACCAAATCGGGTTGCCAATCGCTGAAAAGACCATTGATGGCAAGGTGTACGCAGTCGGTGGGGGTGCCCTTGACCGCCCAAAAGCCGTTTTCAAGCTGCTGGGCCCGAAGCGGGTTTTCCAGGGTCAGGCTGTTGGAGGCGCCGGAGCAGTTGCGATCCGGCGCTACCACCCGCACTTCGCCAATCTCGGCCATGGCTCTTGCCAGGGCCGCTATACCAGGGGCGTGAACGCCGTCGTCGTTACTGACCAGAATTTTCATGCTTGGGCCTCAGTGCGGCGCTCGGGCTCCGCCAGTTCGGCCACATTGGCCAGCAGCGCCGTGGCAAAACTGCCGGTAGGCAGGGTAAAGCCGAGGGTAAGGTCCTGGCCCTGCCATTGCCAGCTGATGGCAGGCTTTAGCCACAGCGGACGGCGGTCACTACTGGCAAGGCGCTCCAGGCCTTCGGTGAAGGCGCCGTGCTCGGCGCAGGCTTCAAGCTCAAGTGCGGCGGCTTCTTCTAGAGGTTTCACCCCGCCCCGGCCCCACAGCGGGCCGGTAAGCTGCACATCGCCTTCATCGAGGCGTTGTTGCAGGCTTGTCAGCTCGGCCTCTTCGGCCACAAACACCGAGTGGGAGCCCGCCAGCATCAGCACGTCACCAAGGATCACGGTGCCCATCAGCCCTTTGGCCTGGCGATGGGCGGCAACCTGGTTGAACAGCAAGGAGCGGGCGGCGGAAATGGCCATGGACTGGCGCGGCTTTTTCATGCGTTTGCCGGCCAGTACTTCCTCAAACACCTTGAGGTTGCGGTCATCGTGACCAAAACGCTGGTCGCCAAAAATATTGGCAAAGCCGTTGGCGGCAATGGCGCTCAAGGCCTCCTCGGCCTGGGCTTGGTCTGACACTTCCCGCAGCACAATCTCAAAGCGGTTGGCCTTGTGGGTGCCAATGCGCAGCTTCTTGTTGTGGCGGGCGGTCTTGAGAATTTTCAGCTCGTCGCTCTCGATGGCAGACAAGTCCGGGTCTTCTTTACCCGGCAGCCATACCGACAACCACTGGCGGGTGACGGCGTGGCGGTCTTTAAGGCCAGAGTGGGACACGTCCCGCTCTTTGAGGCCACAGGCCTCGGCCAGCAGTTTGGCAGCCCACTGGGTGTTCATGCCACGCTTTTCAATCAGCACAAAGAGGTGCTCGCCTTCGCCGCAGGGTTCAAAGCCCAGCACTTCTTCGACAAAAAAATCTTCGGGCTGGCTTTTAAAGAGGGCGGTAACACTCATAGGGCTTTCTCCAGCAATACCACCGCTTCCACGGCAATGCCTTCTTGGCGGCCTACAAAACCGAGCTTCTCGGTGGTGGTGGCCTTAACGTTGACCTGGCCGGTTTCGCAGGCCAGATCGCTAGCAATGGTGCTGACCATGGCGCTGATATGGGGCGCCATCTTCGGCGCCTGGGCCATGATGGTGACATCCAGGTTGCCTATCCGGTAGCCCTTTTCGGCCACCAGACCTGCCACATGGCGTAGCAGCACCCGGCTGTCGGCGTCTTTGAAGGCGGCATCGGTATCGGGAAAATGGCGGCCGATATCGCCAAGGGCCACGGCCCCCAGCAGGGCATCGGCCACGGCATGCAGCACCACGTCGCCATCGGAGTGGGCCACCAGGCCAATAGGGTGTGGCACCACCACGCCGCCAAGGACGAGGTCGCGCTCGGCGCCAAACTTGTGTACGTCAAAACCATGGCCAATGCGCATGGGTTACTCCTGTTGGCTAAGCAACCAGCGGGCCAAAGGCAGGTCCGCCGGTTCGGTGATCTTGAGGTTGTCGCTGCGGCCTTTAACCAAGGTTACCGCCAGCCCCAGGCGCTCAACGGCGGAGGCTTCGTCGGTAATGCTGGCCCCTTCACTCAAGGCCTCGCCAAGGGCTTGGCGCAGCAGCGCGGTGGGGAAACACTGGGGGGTGAGCGCCCGCCACAGGTGTTGGCGCGGCACCGTTTCTTCGATGCTATGGCCATCGGCAGACCATTTCACGGTATCCACCACCGGCAGCGCCAATATGGCGCCCTGCCCGGCTTTGGCCTTGGCTACCAACTGATTGACATCGGCTTCGGTAATCAGGGGCCGGGCCGCGTCGTGCACCAGCACCCAGGGGGCAATATCGGGGTTAACGGCATTGAGGCAGGCCAGCACCGAGTCGGCCCGCTCTTCACCGCCAATCACGGTGCGAAGCCGCGGGTGTTGGGCCTGGGGCAGCTCGGCAAAGTAAGGGTCGTCTTCGGCCAGGGCCACCACCACTTCGCTGATAACCTCCATGGCCAGCAGCCGGGCCAGGGTTTCACCGAGAATGGCGTTGTCGGTCAGTTGCAGATATTGCTTGGGCTTGCCCGCGCCCATGCGTTTGCCAATACCGGCAGCGGGCACCAGGGCGACCAGTTTGTCAGTCATTGTTATCGGCCGATCCGTTTTTGTCGTCGTACTTGGATTGCAGAACCCGGTAGAAGGTCTCGCCATCACGGATCAGGCCCAGCTCGTTGCGGGCACGTTCTTCTACCGCGGCCAGACCTTTACGCAGATCCTTGACCTCGGCGTACATCAAATCGTTACGCTTTTTCAGTTCGGCATTCTGGGTTTGAATGCGGGCGATATCCGCCTTGAGTTGCCAGTGATCCTTGAGGGCGTTGTCGCCAAACCAGAGGCGGTATTGCAACATCCCCAGGAGCACCAGGAGCACTATTGCCAATCGAGCCATGCTGTCTCCTGTCTGTCCTGGGGTCCTATTATGGTGGGCACCAGCCCCTTTGGGAATGCCTAAGCTCAGTCAAAAGCGCAGACATTCAGCCCTTTTTGGCTGGCCGGGCGGTTTTTGCAGCGCTCGTACCAGGCCATCACGGTGGGGAAGTCGTCAAGGCCGATGGCCTGGTAACCGTTGTAGCCCCAGTCCAGGCAGCCCACCCAGGGGAAGGTAGCGATATCGGCAATGCTGTACTCGCTGCCCATGATGAACTGGCGCCCTGCCAGGCGTTTTTCCAAAACCCCCAGCAAACGCCGGGCCTCGTTGCGGTAACGGTTGACCGGGTAAGGGTCCTGGCATTTGTCGGCGGCGTACTTATAGAAGTGGCCGAACTGGCCGAACATGGGGCCGATGCCGGCCATCTGGAAAAAGACCCACTGAATACATTCGATGCGCTCGCTCGGATCCTTGGGCAGCAACTTGCCGGTCTTCTCGGCCAGATACAGCAAAATGGCGCCAGACTCGAACAGCTTCAGCTCACCGCCGGGGCCGTCCGGGTCGACAATGGCAGGAATTTTGTTGTTGGGGTTGATGGCCAGGAACTGCGGGTCGAACTGCTCATCGTCACCGATGCGAACGGTATGAGCCTCGTAGGGAATGCCCAGCTCTTCAAGGGCGATGGACACCTTCTGGCCATTAGGCGTAGCAAGGGAAAATAGCTGAAGACGCTCGGGGTGGTTGATGGGCCACTTTGCCATGTCGTGCTCCTTATCAAAATGCCGGTTGAAACCTTGCCGAGGGTAACACCGGGCATGGCCCACGCCTACCCTGGCGCCTTAGCCCTGGTGTTGGCGCTTTTTGATAAAGGATTGAAAATCAGGGCCTTTGTCTTGGCAAAGGCTGCTTGAAAGCCAGCGGGTCTCCTTGCCACCCACCACATCCACCTCCTGCAACAAGGCGCACTCGCCATGGGGCCCACGGTATAGCCGCTGGCCGCCGCCAAGCTCAATGATCTGCGGCTCGTTTTTCTTTACCTTCGGCCTTGGCAGGGCGTCGGCGCCGGGCTTGGCGCTGTCCAGCCATTGCTGCTGGCGCTGCTGCTGAAGGCGCTTAAGGCTGCTCTCAAGCTGCTGGCCAAAATCCTGGCCGCCGCCTTCTTGGCGGGCAAAAGGGTCGGCCGGCAAGGTGCCGCTGCGGCTGGCTGCCGGTTGTTGCCCAGGCGCCGTACTTTGCGCGCCGCTACTTTGGTTGCTCCCTGCCGCTGGCAATACCGTTTCACTGGTGTGGTCCTTTTTCACTACGGCATTTGGGTCCTGGCCGGCATCGCTGCTTTGCGCCTGGGGTTTGGGGGGCGTAAAGATAAGCTGGGCCGAAATAGGGTGGCCGCTAGGCGGCGCTGGCACCACAGGCAAAGAAGGCTTAACCAGCCACAGCAGCAACAGGTGCAACCCCAGCGCCAGGGCGCCAAAAAGCCCATAGCCCTTTAAGGCCGATGGCTGCGCCTGAGGTTTGTCTGGTAGGGATGGAGACTGCATGCTGTCCATAAAAAAAGCCGCCCGTAGGCGGCTTTTATATCATTGTTTTTGCTTACGCCTGACCTTTGATTTCGCTCAGGCCGCGGTAAGGAGCATCGGCGCCCAGGCGCTCTTCGATGCGCAGCAACTGGTTGTACTTGGCAACCCGGTCGGAGCGGCAAAGAGAACCGGTCTTGATTTGGCCGGCAGCAGTACCGACGGCGAGGTCGGCAATGGTGGCATCTTCGGTTTCGCCGCTGCGGTGCGAGATAACAGCGGTATAACCGGCGGCCTTGGCCATGGCAATGGCTTCCAAAGTCTCGGTCAAGGAACCAATCTGGTTGAACTTGATGAGGATGGAGTTACCGATGCCTTTGTCGATACCTTCTTTGAGGATCTTGGTGTTGGTGACGAACAGATCGTCACCCACCAGTTGGATCTTCTCGCCCAGCTTCTCGGTCAGCACTTTCCAGCCAGCCCAGTCGGACTCGTCCAGGCCGTCTTCGATGGAGACGATGGGGTATTGTTCGGTCAAACCGGCCAGGTAGTCGGCGAAACCTTCGGAGCTGAAGGATTTGTCCTCACCGGCCAGCACGTATTTGCCGTCTTTATAGAACTCGGAGGCAGCGCAGTCCAGGGCCAGGGTCACGTCTTTACCCAGCTCGTAACCGGCGTCGGACACCGCTTGCTTGATAACGGCCAGAGCATCGGCGTTGGATTTCAGGTTAGGGGCAAAGCCGCCTTCGTCACCTACAGCGGTGTTCAAGCCCTGCTTTTGCAGCACCTTTTTTAGGCTGTGGAAAATTTCGGCGCCCATGCGCAGCGCTTCGCGGAAGTTGGGGGCAGACACCGGCTGCACCATAAATTCCTGGATATCGACGTTGTTGTCGGCATGCTCGCCACCGTTGAGGATGTTCATCATCGGTACCGGCATGGAGTACACACCCGGGGTGCCGTTCAGTTCGGCGATCCAGGCGTACAGCGGTTTTTTCTGGCTGGCGGCAGCGGCTTTGGCGTTGGCCAGGGACACAGCCAGAATGGCGTTGGCGCCCAGCTTGGCTTTGTTGTCGGTACCGTCCAGTTCAATCATGGCGGCGTCGATGGCGGCCTGTTCCAGGGCGTTTTTACCCAGCAGGGCGGCCTTGATGGGGCCATTGATGTTGGCAACGGCGGTCAGCACGCCTTTGCCCAGATAACGGGCCTTGTCGCCGTCGCGCAGTTCCAGCGCTTCACGGGTACCGGTAGAGGCGCCTGAAGGGGCGCAGGCCAGGCCAATGCTGCCGTCGGCCAGGTGGACTTCGGCTTCAACAGTGGGGTTGCCGCGGGAATCCAGAACTTCGCGGGCAATGATGTTGGCAATAGTGGTCATCTGATTGCTGTCCTTCTTGTAAAAACAAAGGCCGTGCCCATCGGCACGGCCCATTGAAATCAGGCTTTTTGCTTATGGCCTTCCCAGGCCGCCTTCACAAAGCCGCCAAAGAGCGGGTGCCCGTCCCGTGGCGTTGAGGTGAATTCGGGGTGGAACTGACCGGCCACGAACCAAGGATGAGAGGGGATCTCAATGATTTCAACCAGTTTCTTGTCGGCTGACAGGCCGGTAAAGGCCATGCCCGCTTTCTCCAGCTCGGGGCGGAACTTGTTGTTCACCTCGTAGCGGTGGCGGTGACGTTCGAAAATGGTGTCAGAGCCGTACAGGTCGTGCGCTTTGGTGCCAGGCAGCAGGTGGCAAAGCTGGCTGCCAAGGCGCATGGTGCCGCCAAGGTCGGAGGCTTCGCTGCGGGTTTCCACGGCGCCGTCTTCGTCCAGCCACTCGGTAATAAGACCTACCACCGGTGCCGGGGTGTCTTTTTTGAACTCGGTGGAGTGCGCGCCTTCGATGCCGGCCACGTTACGGGCAAACTCGATAAGCGCAACTTGCATCCCCAGGCAGATACCCAGGTAAGGCACCTTTTGCTCACGGGCATACTGGGCGGCCAAAATCTTGCCTTCTACGCCACGCTCGCCAAAGCCGCCGGGCACCAAAATGCCGTCGACGTTTTCCAACAGGCTCATGCCTTTGGTCTCGATGTCCTGAGAGTCGATGTACTTGATATGCACCGACACGCGGTTTTTAAGGCCAGCGTGCTTGAGGGCTTCGTTAACGGATTTGTAGGCGTCAGGCAGCTCAACGTATTTACCGACCATGGCGATGGTGATTTCGCCTTGGGGGTTGGCTTCCTGGTAAACCACCTGTTCCCACTCGGCCAGATCGGCTTCGGGGGCATCAAGATGGAAACGCTTGCAGACCAGTTCGTCCAGGCCCTGAGATTTCAGCAGCGCCGGGATTTTGTAGATGGAGTCCACGTCTTTGAGGCTGATAACGGCCTTTTCTTCGACGTTGGTAAAAAGGGCGATCTTGGAGCGCTCGGAGGCCGGCAGAGAAGCGCGGTCGGTACGGCACACCAGGATATCGGGCTGGATACCGATAGAGCGCAGCTCTTTAACCGAATGCTGGGTCGGCTTGGTTTTCACCTCGCCGGAGGCGCCCAGATAAGGCACCAGAGTCAGGTGCATGAACATGGCGTGGTCGCGGCCCACTTCGGTGCCCATCTGGCGGATGGCTTCGAGGAAAGGCTGGGACTCGATGTCCCCCACGGTACCGCCAATCTCAACGATGGCGACGTCATGGCCTTCGGCACCGGCAATAACGCGCTCTTTGATTTCATTGGTGATATGAGGAATAACCTGGATGGTGGCCCCCAGGTAGTCGCCACGGCGCTCCTTGCGCAGCACATCGGCGTAGATACGGCCGGTGGTGAAGTTGTTGCGGCGGGTCATCTTGGTGCGGATGAAACGCTCGTAGTGGCCCAGGTCCAGGTCGGTCTCGGCGCCGTCTTCGGTGACGAAGACTTCCCCGTGCTGGTAGGGGCTCATGGTGCCTGGGTCAACGTTGATGTAAGGGTCGAGCTTCATCATGGTCACTTTCAGACCACGGGCTTCGAGGATAGCGGCCAAAGAAGCGGCTGCAATACCCTTACCTAGGGAGGATACAACTCCACCCGTCACAAAGATGTAATTTGTCGTCATGTAAAACCTGAGCGCGTTAAGAAGTGGGGATCTTGGGACGGGAAGACATTATAGAGGAAAAGGGCGCTTTCTCACAATGCGAAGCACACATCAAAGCGCCCTTTTTCTCGGCGGTTAGGCCAGTGGCTACTCGCAGGCCTTTACCGCCTGCCAGTGCGCTTCAAGGCGCGCAAGGCCCTGCTCACTCATGGTTTCACCGGCCGCAGTCACCCGCTGCTCGATGGCCCGAAAGCGCCGTTCGAACTTGCCGTTGGCGCGGCGCAGCGCCGCTTCCGGGTCCAGTTTGAGGTGGCGAGCAAGATTGGTGACGGCAAACAGCAGGTCGCCCAGTTCGTCTTCCATGCGGTCGATGTCGCCCTTGGCCACCTCTACCTGTACTTCAGCGATTTCCTCATGGATCTTGTCAAACACCGGGGTCAGATCGTCCCAATCAAAGCCGACCCGGGCCGCCCGTTTTTGCAACTTGACCGACCGACTCAGTGCCGGCAGCGCCTTGGGCACATCGTTGAGCACCGAATCGCCCTGCCCTTTGCCTGCCCTTTCTTCGGCCTTGATGGCCTCCCAGTTGGCCTTGAGCTGTTCGCTGTTAGCCACCTTCTGCTCGCCAAACACATGGGGATGGCGGCGCACCAGTTTGTCGCTGATGGCTTTGGCCACCGCGTCAAAATCAAAGGCCCCCTCTTCCTTGCCGAGCTGAGCGTAGAACACCACCTGGAACAATAAATCTCCCAGCTCGTCCCGTATTTCGCCCCGGTCGCCACCATTGATGGCATCGGCCAGTTCGTAGGCTTCTTCGAGAGTGTGGGGCACGATGGAGGCAAAGTCCTGGGCCTGGTCCCAGGGGCAGCCGCCGTCGGGGTCCCGAAGGCGGTGCATGATATCGAGCAGGCGTGCTAGCTGGGTCATTTTTGGGTAATACGCTTGGCTTCAAAAACGTCGGGGATCTGGCTGATACGGGCCAGCACCTTGCCGAGGGTGTCGAGCTTTTGCAGGCTCACCTGCACCTCGATGGTGGCAACGTTGTTGTTGTAATCGGTGTGGCTGCGCATGGCCTCCACGTTGACCTTTTCGTTGGCAAGAATAACGGTGATGTCGCGCAATAGGCCGTTGCGGTCCGCCGCCTGGATACGCAGGGTGGCGCCAAAGCTCTGGCCCGGGGTGTCGCCCCAGTCCACTTCCACCACCCGCTCGCCGTGCTTGCGGGCCAGCTTGAGCAGCTCGTCGCAATCGGTGCGGTGCACCGAAATGCCGCGGCCCTGGGTGATAAAGCCGACGATGTCGTCCCCCGGCACCGGCTGGCAGCAACCGGCGATGTTGGTCAAAAGGTTGCCCACCCCCTGCACCACAAAGGGGCTCTTGCCGGCTTTGCGGTTACCAGAGGACTTTTGGTTGATTATCTCGGCAACTGCTTCGTCGTCGGTGACTTCCCGCTTGAAGTAGTGGCTGTTGAGGAAGTTAACCACCGGGTTGAGCTTGATGTCACCACCGCCGATGGCCACCAACAGGTCGTCGAGGTTGAGCATGTTGAACTTCTCAACCGCCACCTGGGCATGGCTCATGTCCAAATCGAGCCGCGCCAGCTCCCGCTCCAACACCTCGCGGCCAGCGGCCAGGTTTTTGTCGCGGTCAAGCTGCTTAAACCAGTGCTGCACCTTGGCCCGGGCCCGGCTGGAGCGCACGTAACCCAGATGCGGGTTTAACCAATCACGGCTGGGATTGGGCTCTTTGCCGGTGAGAATTTCTACCTGGTCGCCGGTTTGCAGCTGATAGGTAAAAGGCACGATGCGCCCGGAAATTTTGGCGCCGATGCAGCGGTGGCCCACCATGGAGTGAATGTTGTAGGCAAAATCCAAAGGCGTGGCACCGGCGGGCAAATCCACTACGTCACCTTTGGGGGTGAACACGTAGACCCGGTCTTCCACCACTTGGTGTTTGAGATCTTCGACGAGATCCCCGGCGTCGGCCATTTCTTCCTGCCATTGCAAGATTTTCCTGAGCCAGGCCACTTTGCCTTCCAGGCCAGCGTCTTTGCCGCCGGCGCCGCCTTCTTTATAGGCCCAGTGCGCGGCAACCCCCAGTTCGGCCTCGTCGTGCATGGCCTGGGTGCGAATTTGAATTTCCACCGTCTTGCCGGCCGGGCCCACTACCACGGTGTGAATAGAGCGATAGCCGTTGGGTTTGGGGTTGGCGACGTAGTCGTCAAACTCTTTGGGAATATGGTGATACTGGGTGTGCACCACCCCGAGGGCGGCGTAGCAGTCTTGCAGGCGCGGCACAATCACCCGCACCGCCCGCACGTCAAACAGCTCGTCAAAGGCAAGATGCTTACGGCTCATTTTCTTCCAGATGGAATAAATGTGTTTGGGCCGGCCATAGACCTCGCCGTTGATGCCTTCTTCTCTGAGCGCGCCGGTGAGGTTAGCCACAAAATCGCGGATGTAGTCTTCGCGGTCGATACGGCGCTCGTCCAGCAATTTGGCGATGCGCTTGTAGGTATCGGGGTGCAGGTAGCGAAAGGACAAATCCTCCAGCTCCCACTTGAGCTGGCCTATCCCCAGGCGGTTGGCCAGAGGGCCGTAGAGGTTGGCGGACGCCTTGGCCACCAGCACCCGGGTTTCTTCGTCGGCGTCTTTGACGGCGCGCAGCTCAACGATGGACTCGGCCAGTTTAATCACCACCGCCCGCACGTCGTTGACCATGGACAGCACCATGCGCCGCACTTTATCCACCTGGTTGGACGAAGCCGCCCCCTGGTGCAGGGTACGGATGGCGTCCATGTCCAGTACCGAGTCAAGCAGGTTGGCAAGGCCGGTGCCGTAGGTGTCTACCACTTGCTCATGGTCGAGGGTCTTGGCTCGGTAGGGTTGCAGCAACAAGGCGGCGAGCAGGGTGTCACCGTCCATGGCGAGATCGGAGAGGATCTCCACCATTTCCTGGGCGCCTGCGCGCTGGCGATCGTCGGCCAGCGCCTCACAGGCGAGCCGCAGCCGCGCCATATCCTGTTCTTTGACGTTCAGCGCCGACAACCACGTTTGGGTGTCTAGCGCACCTTGCCCTTGGTGTGTACCACGGATGGATACCATCACCCCTCCCGGATAAAAAGTGCCATCAACTCCACATGGGCGGTCTGACTGAACATGTCCATCAGCCCCAGTTGCACAAGCCGGTAGCCCCCGTCGATAAGCAAGGCGGCGTCGCGCTTCCATGTGGCAGGGTTACAGGATACATAGAGCACCCGGCCGGGACCAGAGCCCGCTGCCAACGCCTGGCAAAGCGCCTGGGCGCCGGGGCGGGCCGGGTCTAGCAGCGCGGCGTCAAAACCGCTGGCCAAAAGCGCCTGCACGGCGTCCGGGTCGTCAAGGTTGAGGGTCTGGGCATCGAGGTTATCAAGACCATTGGCCTTTGCGTTGGCCTGGTTGCGGGCGGTCATGGCCGCCACCCCTTCTACCGCCACCACCGCCTTGGCCCTTTTACAAAGGGGCAGGCTGAAGTTACCCAGGCCGCTGTAGGCGTCCAGCACCCGCTCGGTTTTTGTGGGGGCAAGCCAGGCCATGGCCTGGGCCACCATGGCGGTGTTGATGGCGCCGTTCACCTGGATAAAATCCGCCGGGCCCACGCCAAGGGCGAGGCCATCCAATGGATAGCCAAGGCTAACGGGGGCCTCTGGCCAGTGCTGGGCAATCGCCTCTTGCTGGGTGTAAAGGACCACGTCTTGGCTTTGGGCCCAGGCAATCAGCTTTTCTAGGTCACCTTTGGGCAGTTTGCCGGTCAGGCGCCAAAGGGCGGCGGTATGGGGCGGCAGGTGTAAAAGCTCCAGGTGCCCCAGCAGCCTGTGGCCCTTTAACATGGCCAGCAGTTCTTGCAAGGACGGCAGCAAGCGGGCCAGGGCCGGGTCGGCCACCTCGCAATGGTTGATGGGGATGATGTTTTGCGAGCCCACGGCGCGAAGGCCAAGCTGGCCCTGGTGGATAGCCAGGCGCATGGTGCGCCGGTAGCCAAAGGCAGGGCCGGTCAGGGGCGGCTGCCAGGCACCCACCTCGATGCCGGCGCGGCGCAGCTCGTCTTTTAAGGCCGCTTCCTTGTAGTAAAGCTGGCGCGGCGCCGCCAAGTGCTGCAACTGGCAACCGCCGCAGCGGCCCACGTAATCACAGCGCGGCGCAATACGCTCACTGCTGGTCTCAACACGCCCTTGCAGGCGGCCACTGGCTACCTTACCCTTGGCTGTCAGCCTCGCTGTTACCCGCTCCCCGGGTAAGGCTCCAGGCACAAAGCAGACCAGGCCGTTGCTGCGCCCCACCCCCTGGCCATGCAAATCCAGGCTGGTGATGGTAACTTCTTGAACAACAGACTGTTGTTGACGTTGCTTTGTGCGATAAATCTGTACCATTGTAACCCTTGGGGATTGGCAAAAGGCTGTGCCATTATAGCGGCGAGAATGGATGCTCATCTTTTGTAAAGGACGCTTGTCACCGGCATGACCAGATTTGGCCTACGCGCCTGGGTGTTAATACTGACCCTTGCCCCAACACTGCTGATCGGCACCCTGTTGGGCGGGTATTTTACCCTGCAACGTTATCAAGAGGTACTTGAACACCTCAAAGATAAAGGCATGTCGGTTGCCAACTCCCTGACCATTTCTGCCGAGGCCGGCCTGGTACTGGAAGACCGCGAGCAGCTCAAGCGGCTGGTCAGCGCCATGCACAGGCGCAACACCGAATTCATCAAAAACATCGCCATTTACGACAAGACCGGCACCCCCATGGTGTCGTCGACCTTTCATCGGGATTTCCCGCTGATGAAATTGCCCCCCGGCCAGCCCATTCCCCAGGAACCCACCTTTGCCTATGTGGAAGGGCGGCTGATGCTGCGGGCCCCCATTGTTGCCGACACCAGCTTTTACGCCAGCTATCGCGACAAGATTGACCCGGCCCACCCTATCCTCGGTTACGTCACCATCCAGCTGAACCAGGACGCCACCAAGCTCGAGCAATACGACGCCCTGTTCCGCACCTTGCTGATCGTCTTTATCGGCATCATGGTGCACCTGCTCTTTACCTGGCGCCTGTTAAAACACGTGACCGACCCCATCTCCAACATGGTGAGCGCGGTGGATCGCATCCGTGAAGGCAAGCTCGATACCCGGGTGCAAGGGGTGCTGATTGGCGAGCTCGATACCCTCAAAAACGGTATCAACGCCATGGCCAAATCCCTGGACGAATACCATGCCGACATGCAGCACAACATTGACCAGGCCACCTATGACCTGCGCATGACCTTGGAGCAGGTGGAAATTCAGAACATCGAGCTGGATAAAGCCCGCAAACGCGCCCAGGAAGCCAGCCAGGTGAAATCCGAGTTCCTGGCCAACATGAGCCACGAGCTGCGCACCCCGCTCAACGGCGTGCTGGGCTTTGCCCGCCAGTTGATGAAAACCCAGCTCACCCCCAGCCAGACCGACTACCTGCAAACCATCGAGCGCTCGGCCCAGCATCTGCTGGCCATCATCAACGACGTGCTGGACTTCTCCAAGCTCGAGGCCGGCAAGCTGCAACTGGACAACACCCCCTACTCCTTCCACGACGCCCTCTTTGAGGTGGTGGACATGATGGGCGCCAACGCCCGCGAGAAGGGCCTGGAGCTGTGCCTGCACCTGCCCACCGACACCCCCGACGCCCTGGTGGGGGATGCCCTTCGCCTCAAACAGGTGCTGACCAACCTGATGGGCAACGCCGTTAAATTCACCGCCCAGGGCGGTATTGATGTCACCATCAGCCACAGCTGCACCGACGACAGCGAAGAGTGCGAGCTCAAGGTCACGGTGACCGACACCGGGGTCGGCATCGACGCCAAACAGCAGCAGCACCTCTTTAACGCCTTTGCCCAGGCCGACGCTTCCATTACCCGCCGCTTTGGCGGCACCGGTCTTGGCCTGGTGATCTCCAAAACCCTGGTGGCGCAGATGAACGGCCAGATGGGCCTGGAAAGCCAGCTTGGCCACGGCTCCACCTTCTGGTTCTCGCTGCCGGTCAAGCGCGCCAACATGGTGTTCCACGATCCGCTACCCATGAAGCCGCTCAAGGACAAAACCTTGGTGCTGGTGGGCGGCAGCCGCCGTACCCGCCAGATGCTGAGCCTGCTGAACCAAAGCTGGCCCTTCGTGCTGAAAAACACCGACGACCCAACCCTGATGCCCGAAGCCGATTTCGTGCTGATAGACCGCCTCGAGCAGGTCAACCTGGCCGATCTGCTGCGCACCATGGACAAACCCGCCGGCGCCAAGCTGATTGGCCTGTCCAACCACGCCGACCCAAGGGTGCGTGAGCAGTTGATGCAACTGGGCCTCGACCAGTGCCTGGTTAAACCGCTGACCGCCCCAAGGCTGTACCGCGCTCTGGTGGGCGAGCAGGCCAGCGTCAAGCAGCAACCGGCCCTTAGCGCCCCCAGCGCTCTGGCTCCCCTGCCCCCCGGGCGCATCCTGGTGGTGGACGACAACGCCCCCAATCTGAAATTGATGGCGGCATTGCTGGAAGACACCCCCTGCGACGTCCACACCGCCACCAGCGGCATGGCAGCCCTTGATGCGGTAGAAAAATGGCCCTTTGACGCCATCTTTATGGACATTCAGATGCCCAACATGGACGGCGTTACCGCCATGACCCGCATCCGCGAAAAACTGGGCGACAAATGCCCGCCGGTGATCGCCGTCACCGCCCACGCCATGGCCGGCGAGCGGGAAAAACTGCTGGGCCAGGGCATGGACGACTACCTCACCAAACCCATAGACGAGCGCACCCTGCACGCCTGCCTGCTGCGCTGGCTGAGAAAGAACATCGTACTGGACTGGGAGTTGGCCCTGAGCCAGGCCGGCGGCCGCGAAGCCCTGGCCAAAGACATGATGAAAATGCTCATCGACTCGCTGCCCCAAACCCGCCAAGACCTAGAACAAGCCCTTGGCGGCAACGACGGCGAAGCCCTCTACCAAGTGGTGCACAAATTCAACGGCGCCCTCGCCTACACCGGTACCCCGCGCCTGAAAAACCTCGCCCACGAAATCGAAACCCAGCTTAAAAAAGGCGCCACCACCACCGAAGTCGAGCCGGAAGTGTTCGAGCTGATAGATGAGATGGATAAGCTTAATGAAGAAGTGGGGCGGCAAGGGGTGGTCGGATAATGGGGCTTGGCCCCAGTCACGTTGGATTGGCTAACGCCGCTAAATTGATGCTCTTGTTTCCCTTTCTAATCTAACTGAACGTCCCTTTATGCTGGCTCGCGAACCGGCAGGTAGAGAAACAGTCAGCGGCAAAACCATGTGGGCTCAAAAGCGAACATCAAACCGGCCATTGCCCCAGCCCTGGGCAATGGCAACGCCCCTTCCCCCACACCGCATAAACCTTAAAACAACCTTAATTTTCAGGTGCTTCTTGGTGATATCCCGCTAAATGAACCCTGCCTCACAGGCTGACGAAAAAGCCCGGCTGTGGCGCTTTGGCGGCAAGGGAACTTTGCTACTATCGGGCGCGACCAATAACCAGGCCAGCCACTGGCCATGACAACAAGGGCAGTCGCCCAAACCACAGAAGGAAGTACCGATGGAGTTGTGGGTTGCCGTTCAGGCGATAATTTTGGGGGTGGTCGAGGGGATCACCGAGTTTTTGCCCATCTCCAGTACCGGCCATCAGATCATCGTTGCCGACTTGCTTGATTTCACCGGCCAGCGGGCCATGGCCTTTAACATCATCATCCAGTTGGGGGCCATTCTGGCGGTGGTGTGGGAGTACCGCAGAACCATCGCCACCGTGGTGGTGGGTTTGCCAAATCGGGCCCCGGCCCAGCGCTTTACCGCCAACCTGCTGGTGGCCTTTTTCCCGGCGGTGATCCTGGGGCTGGCCTTTGCCGACGACATTCACAAGTACCTGTTCAACCCCATTACCGTGGCCACCGCCCTGGTGATTGGCGGCGTTATCATGCTGTGGGCCGAGAAGCGCCAGCACAGCATCACCGCCCCCAGCGTTGACGACATGACCTGGCAGCAGGCCCTGAAAGTGGGCTGCGCCCAGTGCCTGGCCCTTATTCCCGGCACCTCTCGCTCCGGCTCCACCATTATCGGCGGCCTGCTGTTTGGGCTGTCCCGTACCGCCGCTACCGAGTTCTCGTTCTTCCTGGCCATTCCCACCATGCTGGGAGCCGCAGTGTATTCGGGCTACAAGTATCGCCACCTGTTCCAGATGAGCGATATTCCGGTGTTTGCCCTGGGCCTGCTGTTCTCCTTTATCTTCGCCATGGTGGCAGTCAAGGCGCTGCTCAAATTCGTGGCCTCCCACAGCTACAGCGTCTTTGCCTGGTACCGCATCGGCTTTGGGCTGCTGATCTTGCTGACCTGGCAGTTCCACTGGATAGACTGGAGCAGTGCCAAGCCTTGAACGCAAAAAAGCCGCTCGATGAGCTAATGCTGATCAGTTAAGACCGATCGCTTGACTGATCCTCTAGTGATGGAAAAATCCGACATCTCCTTGGTGTCGGATTTTTTTATGCGTCTTC